>CAJTSV010000056.1:1745-5481 GCA_910579075.1 uncultured Eubacterium sp. | reverse complement strand
CAGAGCGTGTTCTTCTGCGGGAATCAGGGCTGGCTGCGGGCCGCTGTCAGGCATGGGAGCCGTTTCTCTGCCGGCATCCGGCGTCTGTGTTTCCTGCGGGATAGTGCCGGGCAGCACGCCCAGCTCTGCGCCGGCGGCATTCAGAGTCGTGCCACAGAACATAGCTGCTGCTGCCAGAATAGCTGACAGGGAAAGCAGGGCCTTTCTTTCTGCCGCTTTGTGCAGCCTCGATTGGTTATCTGCCATAATCATTTTTATCCTTTATCTTTTACCGTGTTATTTTTTATAATGTTATTCTTTGCAATGTTATTCTTTGTAATGTTATTTTTTTGCGTCATTTTAATAATATCGTTACAGTATGTTTGTTTTACAGATAAGCAGTCTGTTAAAACCGGAAGTAAATAAACGGGTTATAGGTACCGCCCGCAAGGTTCAGCATGCATGCAAGCAGCAGTACAAGGGAGGATGCCCACAGTGCTTTCTGCATTTTTTGTGATTTTCCGATGGATTCCATAAATGGCATGGATGCAGGGATTGCTGCTGCAAACGCTGCCAGATGAACCGGGGTCAGCTGCGAAAGCACAAGCTGTGCGGCAGCATCGCCGGACGCAGGGCCCGTGAACATTTTTATTATCCAGGCTGCTCCCTGCTGCATGCTTTCTGCCCGGAAAAATACGAATCCGGTCATTACAGCCACAATGACATAAATATGCCCGGCAGCTTTTTTCCATCCGTGGTGTTCTTTTTGAAAGAACGGAATGCATTCTTCCAGCATCAGCAGGCATCCATGGAACAGGCCCCAGAACAGAAATGTGACGTTCGCGCCATGCCATATGCCGGTGCAGGCAAAGACAATAAATTTGTTGATACAGGTTCTGGCCCGTCCTTTCCGGCTGCCGCCCAGCGGTATGTACAGGTATTCCCGGAACCAGCCGGATAAGGAAATATGCCACCTGCGCCAGAATTCCCGGATAGAAGCTGCGCCGTATGGATAGCGGAAATTTTCCCGGAAATGAAAGCCGAACATATGCCCCATGCCGATTGCCATATCGCTGTACCCGCTGAAATCAAAATATATCTGGAGCATATAGGCCGCAGCGCCCAGCCATGCACCGGCCATGTTTATCTGCGCCATGGGCGCTGCAAACAGGGCATCTGCGATTTCTCCCATATAATTGGCAATCAGCACCTTTTTTCCCATGCCGGCGATAAACCTGCGGATTCCCCTGGCGGCATCTTCCATGCAAAGGCTGCGGCTGTCCAGTTCCTGTTCCACATCGTGGTATTTGACAATCGGCCCTGCAATCAGCTGCGGGAACAAAGAAATGTACAGCAGGACATACAGAAAATTTTTCTGCGGACGCACTTCCCTGCGGTATACATCGATGACGTAGGACATTGCCTGAAACGTAAAAAAAGAAATGCCGGCCGGAAGCGCCGCTCTGGGAACGGGAATCCCGAGCTGTCCAAGGAGCGCGCCGTATTTGAATATGCACAGCAGCACAAGATTTCCCATGACAGCGGCCGTTACGATAATCCTGCCCTGCGCCCTGTGACGTTCTATCCACAGGGCACAGGCATAATGAAAAAATGCTGACGCAGCCATCAGAAAGACATAGTACGG
This sequence comes from uncultured Eubacterium sp., assembly GCA_910579075.1. GTDB lineage: Bacteria > Bacillota > Clostridia > Lachnospirales > Lachnospiraceae > Eubacterium_J. The sequence continues at coordinate 3,857 of CAJTSV010000056.1, read as the reverse complement.
TTCACCATATGCATAAAAGAAAAGGCTGGCTGCCAGCAGCAGGATATTTCTTCCCGCAGCCGACGGCAGCAGCCAGTACAGCAGCAGGACGGCCGGAAGAAATACGCTGATAAATACAAGGGAACTGAAAACCATGGGTGATTCTCCTCATCTGTTTGCTGGCTGCCATAATTAAAATGCAGCATTATAATAGGTGGCATCTTCGAAGTTATGATAGGTATTTTTCAGGCTGCTTCTTTTTTTCAGGAAATATTTCATGGAAGAATCTGCTGCATATTTATCCAGATTGGTATCGCAGACATACCATATTCCTTTAATTTTAATCTCTGTCCACGCATGCTGCTGCAGTCTGCCGCTGAACCCGTTTGTCTGTCCGACGCCGATGCGGACACGGTAACCCGTTGCTTTTTTGGCCAGAAATGCATAAGCTGCGGCATAATGGTAGCAGCTGCCTTTTCCGCCTTCCAGCATTTCCAGCGCATAGTCCTTTTCCCAGCCGCTGTATGCTTCAAATCCGGTTTTGCGTCCATAATCAAACGCTGTTTCGGTATAGGCAAAAAGCTTTTTCAGCTTCTTTTTCGCACTGTCGTCTGCCTTTACCTGCCTGCTTACTATTTTTTCTGCCGCTTCCTTCAGCTTTTCCCCTGTGGAAGCCGCTGCAGCAGGCTGTGCAGGAAAAGCTGCGGCAAGGCCGGCCATGATGCAGACGGCCAGTATAAACGCGGTAATTTTTTTCAGGTTTTTGAATCTGTTTTTTGAATGCATGGTATTAAGCCTCCTATTCTGCTCCCATAAAAATCTCAGCGCCGCTGTCCGGCTTAAAGGTATAGACGGTATAGCCGTTATAGGACAGGATGCCGTCCTTTCCTTTGCCGTAGCAGCTGGACTGATACTGTGTACGTGCTGGTTTTCCGATATATTTTTTCAGATTGGCAAACGGTGCTTCATATTTTGCGGCTTTGCGTATTTTAGCGGTTTTTTCTTTGTTATACCTGCCGCCTGCATTGAAATAGAAGAATCTGCCATTTAACACGGTAATGCCGGTGGCCATTTCCCCGGTTTTGTCAAAATAAAAGTTCTTATCGTCAGACCAGCCGCTGAGAGCTTTTCCGTCGGTGTCTGTGTAGTACTTTTTTATTGTACCGTCTGCGGATTCCACTCTGACGATTTTTCTGGAAGACGGCTGCACCAGCCATCCTTCCTGGCTGAATACATAATAATCTCCGTCAATGCGGCATTTTTGCACGGCTGCGTTCCCGTCTTTGCCAAAATAATAGGTCTGGCTCCCGTCGGTTATCCATTCTTCTGTCACGGGCTGTCCGTCTTCGTAATAACGGCAGTACCCGTCTTCCCGGACAAGCCCGTTTTGTTCCGGTGCGCCTGCCTGTCTGGAAATGGCTGTGATATCATGCGCGGCGCCTGATGCCGGAGCCGGGCATATCAGCACGCCGGCTCCGAATGCTGCTGCACAGATGACAGCACATGAAATGCTTTTCTTCATGATTCTGTCTCCTTCCTGTTTTTTTCTGTTTGTTTTTCTGATTTTTTGGCTCGGTTATTCTGCAATACAAAGTATATACCCTATTGTTTAAAAAAGTCAACAATAAAAGATTATATTTGCAAAATGGTTTTATGCGGACATGAAAATATTCTTGACAAATTTTCCCATCCGTACTATGATGCTTTGAGAGCCAAATATTTTGATAATCAAACAATTTGACTTTCAAACAATATTCCGAAAATAAGGAGAATGAAAATCATGCTGGAAAAAATCGCAGAAATCGTAAAAGAACAGTTAAATACAGACGCAGCCATTACCGAAGCAACATCCTTTAAAGATGACCTGGGTGCGGATTCCCTGGACATTTTTGAGCTGGTTATGGCTCTGGAAGAAGAATTTGGCGTTGAGATTCCGTCTGAAGATCTGGAACATGTTACAACGGTCGGGGATGTTATCAATTACTTAAAAGAGCATAACGTAACAGAGTAAGGCGAAAAGACGATGAAAACAAAGATTACAGAACTTTTGGGAATCGAACATCCCATTATCCAGGGCGGCATGGCCTGGATAGCAGAGTATCATCTGGCAGCAGCCGTATCGAATGCCGGCGG
>CAJTSV010000056.1:494-1735 GCA_910579075.1 uncultured Eubacterium sp. | reverse complement strand
TTGGAATTATCGGCGCAGCCAGTGCACCGCCACAAGCCGTGCGGGAACAGATACGGGAAGTGAGAAAACGGACAGACCGGCCGTTTGGCGTGAACGTCATGCTGATGAATCCGAATGCGCAGCAGGTCGCGCAGGTTGTGATAGAAGAAGGAGTTCCGGCCGTGACGACAGGAGCCGGGAATCCGGCAAAATTCATCCCGATGTGGAAGCAGGCAGGCATCCGGGTAATTCCGGTCGTTGCAAGCGCAGCCATGGCAAAGATGATGGAACGGGCCGGGGCAGATGCGGTCGTGGCCGAAGGCATGGAAGCCGGCGGGCATATCGGGGAGCTGACGACGATGGCGCTGGTGCCGCAGGTGGCGGATGCCGTGGACATTCCGGTTATTGCAGCCGGGGGTATTGCAGATGCCAGGGGATTTGCAGCAGCGTTTATGCTCGGCGCGCAGGCAGTGCAGATGGGAACGCGGTTTGTAACAGCCGCAGAGTCGATTGCACATGCAAACTATAAAGAACGCATTGTAAAGGCAAAAGACATTGATTCGGAAGTAACCGGGCGTTCCACCGGGCATCCAATCCGCGTGCTGCGCAACCAGATGAGCCGCGATTACCTGAAAATGGAACGGGCCGGGGCTTCGTTTGAGGAGCTGGAAATGCTGACGCTTGGTTCCCTGCGCAAAGCCGTGATGGACGGGGATGTCAAAGGCGGCAGCCTGATGGCGGGCCAGATTGCAGGGCTTGTCAGGCAGGAAAATACCTGCCAGGAAATCATAGACGAAATAATCGGGCAGGCAGAAAAACTGCTGAAAATAGAATAATACAGACGAATATCAGAGAGGGCAGGAATAGTATGGGAAAGACAGTCTACATGTTTCCAGGCCAGGGAGCGCAGTACATAGGAATGGCCAGAGATTTTTATGACCGGTACAATATCTGCAAGGCGGTATTTGACCTTGCATCCAGCGTTACCGGATTGGATATCCCGGCTTTGTGTTTTGAAGAAAACGAAAAGATCCACATTACAGAATATACGCAGATTGCCATGCTGGCCGCAGAAACCGCCATTTATATGGCAATGGAGCAGGCCGGGCTGAAGCCGGATTATGCAGCCGGATTAAGCCTGGGCGAGTACGGGGCGCTGATTGTATCAAAGGCGCTTGACCCGGCCGATGCATTCCGCATTATCAGAAAACGTGGCATTTTCATGCAGGAAGCCGTTCCGCAGGGCGGAGCAATGGCAGGCG
>CAJTSV010000056.1:0-484 GCA_910579075.1 uncultured Eubacterium sp. | reverse complement strand
CTCGGGCTGGGAGCGCAGGAAATCGAAGCAGCCTGTGCGCAGACAGATGGAATTGTATCGGTGGCAAACTATAACTGCCCGGGGCAGATTGTCATTACCGGGGAGCAGGACGCGGTAGCGGCAGCCGGGGAAGCATGCAAAGCAGCCGGGGCAAAGCGCGTGATGCCGCTGAAGGTCAGCGGCCCGTTTCATTCGAAAATGCTGGAAGGGGCCGGCGAAAAGCTGGCGGCAGAATTAGAGCAGGTACCGCTGCGCGGGATTGTCATTCCATATGTTTCCAATGTAACCGCTGATTTTGTAACCGATGCTGCACAGGTGAAGGGGCTGCTGCAAAAACAGGTGTCTTCTCCCGTGCGCTGGCAGCAGAGCGTGGAACTGATGGCGGCGGAAGGGGTAAATACCTTTATTGAAATCGGCCCCAAGAAAACGTTGTCCGGTTTTCTGAAAAAGATTGTGCCGCAGCTCGAAAGCTACCATGTGGAGA
>CAJTSV010000055.1 GCA_910579075.1 uncultured Eubacterium sp. | reverse complement strand
GGTTAATCTGATCAATATAGCATACTGTGCAGTGAAGCTGCTGCCATACCAGGATAAAGCATTTGAAATGTACCGTACACAAAGTGTACAGGATTTCCGGTTTGCACTCAGTGAACAAATCCGGCAGCAGGTATTTTATGCCATTTTCGTGGAAAAAGTCGAAACAGGTATAAAATCAAATGTCATAATAAACGCTTTAAAACAGCTAATCCAACGGCAAGGGTATCATCTATAAAAGTTGTAAAGTCGTGATATGTAAGACCGTCAGTATTTTTTGAAAAAGGAATAGTTTTGATAAGAATGATTCAGATAAGGCGGACAGGAAAGTATGAAAAAGGGCTTGAAAAAAGGACTGCCGCATTAAGAGAATCCAATACAAAATGCTGTATAGATGCTTCTTAATGCGGCAGCCCCGTTTTTGTGTCTGTAACGGCAGAATGCGGCGCTTTTTCGTATAAAACAGAAGCCGTATCAGCCTGAAATCCTGAATTCAGAAATCAGGTTTTTCATAATTCCAGCCTGGGCAGAAAGCTCCTCGCTGGCGGCAGCGCTTTCCTGTGCGGTCGCAGAGTTTGTCTGCACAACCGATGATATCTGCGACAGCCCCTGGGTAATCTGGGAAACCGCAATTGCCTGTTCTTCGGATTTTTGTGCGATTTCGGTAATGGATATCGTGACGCTGTGTGCGCATTCTTCGGTTTCTTTCATGGCTTCTGCGGTGTCTTTTGCCAGCGCGCTTCCTTTTTCAGCTGCTTCAATGGAACTGTGAATCAGGTTTTGTGTAGTACTGGATGCTTCTGCTGACTTTGCAGCCAGGCTGCGGACTTCTTCAGCTACAACCGCAAAGCCTTTTCCAGATTCACCGGCGCGCGTGGCTTCTACGGCAGCATTTAAGGCGAGGATATTTGTCTGGAATGCAATATCATCAATGGTTTTGATGATTTTCTCAATTTCGCTGGAGCTTTGATTTATTTCGTCCATGGCAGATACCAGCTCTTTCATTTTTGACGCGCTCAGCTGCAGCTTTTCAGCAGTCATGTCAACCTGCTGGTTTGCGTTCTTTACATGCTTCGCATTCAGATTAATCTTTCCGGAAATTTCCTGTACGGCAGATGAAAGCTCCTCTACAGAACTTGCCTGCTCGGTGGCTCCCTGTGCCAGCTCCTGTGCGCCGCTGGACACCTGCTCGGAACCGGAATCAACCTGTTCGGCAGCGTCGTTAATCTGCGACATGGTTTCATTCAGTGCTTTTACAATTCCCTGCAGGGAATTTTGAATCTGCGTAAAATCGCCAAGGTAAACAGCCGATGTAGATACGGCGAGGTTCTTTTCTGAAATCTGCTGCAAAACATGTCCCACATCGGAAATGATTTCTTTCAGATTGGACTGTGTGCAGGAAAAAACTTCTTCCAGGTCTCCGATTTCGTCATTTGTGTTCCTGTGTATTTCAGCATCCAGATTTCCCTGTGCAAATCCCTGAGCAATCAGGGAAATGGATTTCAGCGGTTTTACGATGGCTTTTGCACGCAGCAGGCAGATAAGTGCGGCAACAGCAATACACAGCAGGAATCCAATTATCAGTGTCATAAATTCTTCGTGGATTTCCTGCATATATTCGTCGACGCCCATGCAGGCAAGTATCGTCCAGTCCAGGCTGTCTATGTAAGAAATTCCGCCATAAAAGGTTTCACCGGAACGCTGGTATCGGTCGATAATTCCTGTCTGGTGGTTTTCCAGCATCTGTTTCATGTTATCGGAATAGGCAATATCGTTCATGCTGGTCATAATCAGGGAGCTGTCCGGGTGGTACACGAGATTCTGGGAAGAATCATAAACCGTGACATATCCGGTTTCACTGATGGAAATTCCGCTGAAATATTTCGTCAGCTCATCCATCGAAATGTCAATGCCGATGACACCAGTCATTTCCCCGGCGTCATTCATATACGGCACGGCTGAGGTAATAACGAGTTCTCCGCTGCTCGCATCGTGATATGCAGGAGTCACGATTCCTTCGCCCTGGGATTCCTGCAGCATTTTGTACCAGGTGCGTTCCGTTACCTGATATGTGGCAGGGTCGCTGATAAAGCCGTCGGACTGAATGGTCTGGTTGTTTTTAATGCCAGCAATCCAGACTGCGTGAACCGCATCTCCGCCTACGTCGCATGCATACTGCAAATCCCGCATGGCGGAGTCGTAAAAATCTGATTTGTCAAACTGGTAAGACTCTGTGGAAGCTTCCAGTTCATCGAAAAGCTGGCGGACAGAAGTTCTGTCCATCACATATTTTCCACTGGTAAAGAATCCTTCAAAGTATTCCGAGGTCCGTACAGAGGCAGCATCAATCTGGTTAATCATATCCGTGTTTTTTAATTTGAAGATGGTTTTCACAATCTGGGTAGTTACGATACAGGCCAGGACAATGAGGATTGTGACGATCGGCATGGTAACCGTAAGCATGAGTTTTCCGCCTACACCTAACCGAAAGGCTTTTTTTTCTTTTCTTTCCGGTGACTTGAACATAACGAAGCTCTCCTTATTTTCAGATATTTTTCATTCGCGGACAATGCCCGGATATGAATAAATTCTGCCCATTGGCAGAGTTAAAATCAGCATACCATATGTCTTCATTTACGTCAATATGCCTGACCAAAATGAAAAATGCAAAGGAAAGCGTTCGTTACTGTTCAGACAGGCCCGTGGAAAATATAGAAAATTTAGATATATTCAATAAGGAAGGGGATTGAGCGCAAGGTCTCGGAAAATCCGCACGGCGGCAGTCAGCCGTCACCAAGCCGTACAAGCTCAAGCCCGCAGATGCCGCGGCGCAGCATGCTTTCTGCAATGGACAGATGTACGATGACGCAGTCCGGCCCCTTGTGGTTATGGATGCAGAAAATGCCGGGGGATTTCATGGCAAAATCCTGTTCTGCCACATATACTGCACAGGGAAGCCCGTTTCTGGCACGGTCAATGCGTTCCGGCTGGTATGGCAGGGGCGGAAGGAACCAGAATACCTTCTGGAGTTTTCTGGCCTGGTCAATAAAGACACAGGGCCGCCAGTTTTGCTCCGGGAGATACTGTTCTAAAAGCAGCTTCAGCCGGTCGCTTAACAGGTGTTCGGATGCAAGATAATCATACCTGTCCAGCGGGGACAGGTCCGTCATGGCACGCACGGAAATTTCCGGGGTTTCCGCGCCAAGCTTTCCTGCCTGCAGCTCCTGTGCGGTCAGTGCTCTTGGGATGGTAATGCTTCCGGACTGTTTTATCATAAAATAATCCATATCTCTGGGCTCCTGTCTGTGATAATTGGATTTGAAAATACGGGAAGGCCGCATTCTATATGGTTAGAGGCTTGTTATGCAGACTGCTTTTTTCTGTGCCGCAGACAGGTCATACTGTTCCAGCTGGTGTTCGAAAAACAAGGCGCCGTCCATAACCGCATCCTGAAAAACGGCATCCCGGATAGCGGCTTTTCGAAAATCAGCGCCGCAGAGCCTGGCTTTGGTAAAATCCGTTCTGGCAAACCCGGGAGCCATCCATTTTTTCCGGCTGGAAATGCCGCTGTAAGCTTTTGCATAAGAAAAGCAGGCCCCGGAAAGGTCGGCCCCGGTGAAATCCGCTTCGTGCAGCAGGCAGTAGCGTAAATCCGCATTCCGCATATCTGCATGGTGAAACCTTGTTCCTGCAAGCATGGCTTCCTGCAGGTCAGCGCCGCAGAGTATTGTGCTGCGGAAATCGGCATAGCGAAGGTCTGTTTCTGAGAGGTCTGCGTTTGTAAAATCAAGGCCGGAAAAGTCTTCGTATGCATAATCGTATTCCAGGCGTTTGGAAAGCCATTTCAGGGCATCCTTTGCATTTTTGGTCCGGTTTTCCCTGTACACGGATTCGGTATATGCCATGTATTCCCCGGCATGGATTTCAAATTCGTCCGCCCGCTGCAGGGACTGGAACGCTTCAGTGGCTGTGCATTCCAGAATGGCCATGCGGCAGAAGGCCGCCACATATCTGTAAAACTCAGACGCACTGGACAGCAGGAAGGCATGGATATCATGCGCATGAATTCCGGCGAACCGTTTTCTTGCAGAAAGAAGCTGGCTGCACAGCTCCCGGTAGCATACAGACAGGAAGGAATAATCAAACTGTCCGGCGATGCGCTGTCTGCTGTCAAAGTACCAGTTATCATCATAAACACGCACCTCTGCAGTGTCCTTGCCCAGAATCACGTTTGTATGAAGCAGCGTGAATTCCAGATAGGACAGCACGCCAAGGGACCCGTCTTTCTGCATGCGGCCAATCTGCTCGCAGAGGATGCGGAAATTGTTTTGAAACTGCGGGATATGCTCTCTGGCAGATGCCTGAAAAAAATCCTCCGTTTCAAAGAGCTTCTGCGTTTTCAGTTTTTGAGCGTACTGCATAAATTCTTCGGTCATGTTCCATCAGATTCTTTCTGTTTGAAGTAATATATTGAAGTAATATAAAAATATGTGAATGGATAAGCTGTTGTTTTGTTCTGTATGCATGCTTCGGAAAGAAAACTGCAAATTTAGGATTATTATAATAAAAATGACAGGAATCGTCTATACTTTTTTGCTAAAATTTTTATGAATTTCAAAGAAATTCATAAAAACATATGAAGTTTGTAGAAAAATGTAGACATTCTTAGTTTTTTATTGTATAATACGATGTAGTTATAGGTTAAAAATACAATGGAGGATTTTTATGGAAATAATAGAACAGACGAATCGGACGATTTTGTTTGACGTAGTAAATCCGGAAGTTTTTAATATGTTTAACATTATGTCAGATGTCGATGAGAATTCCAGGAGCCTTACGGATGAAAAAGTGGCAGAAATTAACGATGCGCTCCTTGTAAAGAATTTTGATGATTTTTTGAAAAAATTCCAGCCGACTATCTACAGTTATTTTGATCAGGAGCGGGGCATGGTTTATGAACTGACAAAGCCTGCCGGCATACCGGACCCTCTGGTGAAAAAAATAGTCATTGACCGCAGCAATATGTTTTTGAAAATGTTCATATCGATTATGGACAGCAAAAAAGCGACCGGCGCGACGAATGCTTCTTTTAATTATGAGAAAGTAACTGAAATGCTGGCACCGCACAGGACGCTGAAAGAAATTAAAAAGCTGAAAAAGGATATTTCTTATCTCGAAAATAAAAATGCCGAATTTGAAAGCGATTCCCCGGCAAAGCAGGACGCGGTATTAAAGCTCAAATCCAAGCTGGACCGCACAAAGAAATACTACAATGAGACTGATTCCCAGCTGACACTGATGCTCGGGATGATTAAGGAAAATCTGGACACAGCGGTACGGGCTTCCAAAAAGGGCATTACAGAATTTAAGCCGGCGCTTCCGGTGCTGAATAAAGATGCCGAAATTGTTGCTCTGGAAATGACGGACCGCCCGGCAGCGCTTTTGGAAGACAAGGGCGGCAAAAAAAGCGGCCGCAAGGGCGGCAAAGAAGGCACTGGTGAACAAACAGCGCTGGCAGCTGTGGCAAAAGGGGAGCTGGCAGCAGCTTCGGGCGCGCCGAAGAAAGAAAAAATCAGCTATAAGGATTTGTCTATTTCGGTTATCGAAGAACAGTATGACGAAACGATGCGGGAGCTGTATGCATCGGTCGGGCAGGAATATAAGGAAGAAGCCGCTGCATCTTCGCTTTCAAAGGAGCTGGTTGTAGCCGCATTTACGGATAAGATGCCGGACACGCTGATGGCGATGGATATTGATAATAAGGTAGAAATGTACAATAAATATTCTGCCATTCATGCAGGCTGGCAGAAAGCATTTATCCGTACCGCGAAGCTGTTAATCGAAAAAATACTGAATGTCAAGGCATTTTTTGACCAGTATCAGCCAAAGTCGCCGATGATGCGTCCGTCGCTTCTGATTGTAAATGCAAGCATGGATGAGATTCTGGACGAAAAGAACCTGGAAAACCTGAAAAAGTATCTGGAAACAGTAAATAACAAATCCGATTTTACCAATACCGTCTGGTTTGGAATCGTGCCGAACCTGGAATATTCCGACGAGCGGGAAATGGAGCTGGATGAGGATGTCATGCGCCAGTTTGGCTATACCGGGGATATCGATACCGGGGTAACGCTTGTGCCGACGCCGGTAAGCGACCTGCAGATTCTGCTGGATGCCATCCGGGAATACCGCATACAGGTATTCTTCTCGTTTGAGGCCAGTGAAGATACCACGTTTTTGAAGCTGTCGACACATGGCATGGACCAGTATATGGAAGATACGCAGATTCTGGAAAATGAAGATTACAGCCGTTATGCCATTCCGTGCCTGCCGAATTTTACGGTTATTCCGAGCAATAAGTCGCGTGTTGTATTAGGCTCGAAGGCAGTCCGCAACGAAGACGGCACGCTTGAATTTTCCAAGGACCGGGATGATTTTATGAAATTCTGGATTTATGGTGTCTATATCAGTGCCGCTTATGTGGCAGCCGGTATTGTGGCAGCGTACCAGTGCCCGAATTTTCTGGCAACCAAGTTCCCGGGCAAGGTCAGGAAAGAATATCCGGGCGTCCGGTTTGATATCGAAGCAGAGGACAATGCCCTGGTTGTAACAACGACCATGCCGAAGGAGATTGCAGGGTATACGGCAGAAACGAAAAGCAGAATTAATGAATTTAAATATGGATTTGTATTTTCATCCGATAAAAACCAGCTGGATGGCAGGTCGATTAACCTCATTACCGTTTATAAGTCGCGCAGCATGAACGAGAGCAAGAGCGGGGGCTTTGAAAGCATTTTCCGCGAGACAACCAGGACGTATCTGTACCGCATGATTGGCGCGATGACGGGTGATTACAAAAAAGACCGGATTGACCGTATTTTTGAATCGGGCGGAAAAGTCAAGGAATGGCAGCTTTCACCAAATTATGCAAATTCCATACTCCGGGAAGGGGATGGCATTGAAAAGGGTGAATGCAACGATACGACCTATTACATAGAAATCAGCTTTAAGGGAGTTTCGGAAAATATGGAACTTCAGATTAATACAGATTAATGGGCAGTTTACTGCATCATTAATAAATCCATGCAACTATCAAAAAGAAGGAGGTATGTGCCATGGCATACAAAATTGTGATTGCCGACGTAACAGAGCTGAGTGAAGAAATTATTGATGTTTCGTTCAGCTCGAAAATCCCGGAGGATTCTTTTGCAAGATCTTCTGACATTGAAGCAGAACTGGTTATCCGCGGAAAAGTTTCTTTCGATGCGGACAAGCTGTTTATGCGAGATGCTGCAAAGAGCATGGCAACCTGGGCACTGGTAAAACCGGAAAGCGCAGATGCGTACAAGAAGGTTACCGTAGAGTACCAGCATGCAACAGCACCAAGAAAGTATGAATTCTCTCATGCATTTGTAGTATCTTATAAGGAAGAATTTACAAAGACAGACGGGGAGTTCGTACTGGTCCTGAAACAGAAAAAAGACAGGATTGACGGCATCGTGATTGAGTAATTCCAGGCTGGCGTTATGCATCCGGTGCACGCAAGGCTGCACGGATGCGCAGCGCCCATAAGAATGTGTATGGCCAGCCAGGAAGGAATCCAGCCTGGCTGGGCATCCGTCTGTATTTCTGGAATAATTGGGAGTGCATATGAATAAAAACAAGACAGCCGGCAGGGGAATAGCGGCATGCCTGTTTGCATACCTGCTGATTCAGATTTACTGCTTATCTGCATATATCATACCTACTGCACCGGGAGAGTCATGGGAAAAAATGGCCTCCCTGTTTCTGGTACAGTCTGTCTTTTTTGCGGCCTGTATTCTGGCTGTTTTTGTCTTTGATTTCCTGCAGCGCACAAAGCAGAACGAGACATCTCCTTTTGCATCTCTGCTGCTTGTTTCCGGGGAAGGAAAAATAAAAAGTGAATTTGTTTTACATGGAAAGCGTTCTTTTATTATTACTGGAAAGAAGAATGGCACGGAAGTGTTTTTAGAGCATGCACAGAACCCGGAACCGGGGAAATTTTTATACGGCTTTGGCAACCTGACAGGCGGGCACTGGTATCTGGAAACGGTTTCTTCCAAAACGCCGGCAGGGCTGCGCAGGGGAGATGAAAATGTGATATATAAGCTCAAAGAGGAAATACCATATCAGCTGCGCCAGTCAGATGTTATTTATATTCATACGTATAAAATCGTAATCAGGCCTTATAAAGAGAAGCTTTTGCCATAACCGTGCAGCTGTCTGGCGTGGCATTGTACAGAACGGAAAAAGACCAGTAATCAGGCTGGCCTTTACAGGGAGTTCCTGCGAAAACAGGAATTTTTTGCATGATAAAAATTTGGAGGGAATACCATGGGGCTGATTCGCTGTGAAAACGGCCATTTGTTCAGTGAGAAAAAATATGGGAATGTATGTCCTTATTGCAATACCGCTGTCAATAAGAACAGCAATAAGGAAGAAGACCCGCTTGGAAAATACAGCGATGTGGTGTATTTAAATGATTTGGAAGTATTAAAGCCGGTAACCGGATGGCTGGTCTGCCTGGAAGGGCCGTCGAAAGGCAGGGATTACCGGATTATTGCAGAAAAGAATTTTATCGGGCGTTCCGGCGATATGGAGATACGGATTATCGGGGATGATACGGTATGCCTGAGAAACCACGCCATTATTTCCTATGACCCTGAGAGAAACCGGACAATGCTGCTGCCGGGGGATTCCCAGGGACTTGTTTACCTGCTGGATGAGGAAGAAAACTGGGACGCGGTCTATGAGCCGCGCAAGCTGGAAGCCGGAGACCGGATTAAGGCAGGACAGAGCGTATTTATTTTTGTGCCGCTGTGCGGGGAAAATGACGGGTTTGTATTTCACTGGAAAGAAGAAGAATAGGCGTGCAGGAGACATATAAAATAGGAAATGCCCAGTGGATTGGTTCGCGCCATATGCAGAGCAGCTATTTTGCGTCAAAATGCAGTGAAACAGCGGTTATGGCTGTGCTGGCTGACGGAACGATAGACCATATCAATGGCAGGCGGTGTGCCGTTCTGGCTGTGGAAGCCTGCATCAGGGAATTTGGGAACATGCCGGATGCAGAATTTATGGCTGCTTATTTTGAATGCATGGCCAGAAAGATACTGCGGGATATGCATGAACTGATTTATGCCGGAAAGCAGCCCTTCCTGTCACTTGACATCCAGGTTATCCGGCGGCATGAGCTTTTTTATTATCATGCAGGAAACAGCCGGATGTTTTTATTTGACGGAACCAGTTTGAAGCTTCTGGAAGGAAGAAGCGGCAGCGCGGCTTTTGGCAGGGGCTGGATATCCGGGCTGCTTTCGCAGGGCTTCTGGGAAGCGCTTCACGAAAAGGAACTGGTTTCTTATCTTTGCGAAAAAGGGCATCCATATGAAAAAGCCCAGAAGATGCTTTCCGGTGTTATCCAGAAAAACCGAAAACAGGCGGGAAATGCTGCCGCTGTCTTAATAGAGGACTGTTTATGAGAAACCTGAACAGCAGGCTCGTGATGGAGTTTCTGTCAGAGCAGGGATATGACCCGATTGAAAAAACGTATGTTGCGTATACCCCGCTGGAAAATTATATGTGTATTGCCGCAGCGGAAAGCTATGATAATGAAACAGAGGAAAACAGTGCACAGATAGCCGTAGAAGCAGTGCTGACAGCATTTGAAAAAAAGCCTTCCTTAAAACGGCTGGGAGAATATATCCGCTATGCCAATGAGCAGGTTGCCCTGCACAGCATACGCTGCCAGCTGAAGGTCAGCCTGACCGTGCTTGTATCGGATTATACGAGAATGCGTTATGCGGTCTGCGGAAATACCAGGATGTTTGTGCTGTATGAAAACCTGATTATCCATGCGTCCAAAACCCAGACTGCATACCAGCAGATGCTGGATGAGGAAGCGCTGCCACCGGATAAGCTGGATGGCTCGCAGATACATAACCTGACCGAATATCTGGGAAAGGATGTCAGGGCCAGGCCGTTTATTTCCAAAATTACGCCTTTGCAGGAGGGTTCTACGATTTTATTTGCAACGAGCAATTTATGGGGCAGGCTGTCTGAAATAGAAATTCTGGACGCTTATGAATATACAAAGACGGGACAGGAATTTCTGGAAATCCTGCAGGAGCTGCTTTTGAGCTTTCAGGATGAGGACGACCAGAAAATCGGCAGCTTTACCGCTGCAATCCTTTACATAGAAAAAACATATCACGAAGACGTACAGAAGAAGAAAAAAAGAAAACGGCTGCTTATAATCGCAGCTGTGGCAGTACTTGCCGTGGCGTTTCTTGTCTGCATAGTGATTTTGTGCATCCGGGCATCTGACCGCAGCAGAATGAAGGAAATTGAAAAGCATGGCACCAAGGGCAGCCGTTATCTGGGATATGAAAATTATGAGAAAGCGCTGGAAGAATATGAAACAGCAGTGGAACTTTCGGATAAGCTGAATCTGCATAACTGGCAGTATATTGAACGGAAAGAAGAACTGATAGAAAACATGGCCGGGCGGGAGAACGTTTTGTCCATGCTGCTGGAAGCCCAGGCGGCGTTTTCTTCTGCATCTTATGAACAGGCCGAAAAGCTGTATGCACAGGTCCAGAAAGAAGCTGCCTGGCAGGGGCTTGCGGTGCTGTCTGCGGACGCGGGCCGGAAAATCGATGAGATTCATGTGAAGAAACAGATTCTGCAGCATATTTCCATCGGGGACATGTATCAGGCGTCCGAGGATTATGAAGAAGCGCTGGGCCAGTACGGACAGGCACTGGAAGCTTTGTCGGGAAGCATGGATCTGGAAACGCAGTCAGATGTGCAGGCCAAAATATACGCAATCCGCCAGAAACAGAAAGAAGAACAGCAGGCACAGGAAGATGCGAAGAAGGCGGAAGAAGAAGCAAAGCAGGAAGAAGAACAGAAAAAACAGGAAGAAGAACAGAAAAAGCAGGAAGAAAAAGAAGCGGAAAAACAGGCGGCAGCCAATAAAGCAGTTATCAAAATCAATACGCTGATTGTGAATGCCAATGGGGCGCTGGATGAGGGGCGCACGGCCAGGGCAAGAGAGCTGTATGAGCAGGCGCTTGCACGGTACAATAAGTTTTCCGGCTCAAGCGAGGATGCAGACAAGCTGTATCAGGATATTATTACACTGCGCCAGGCGATTACAGAGGCTGAGGTAAAGGCTGCGGAACAGGCGAAGGAAGACCGGATTGCCCAGGCAGCCATGTATGCCTTGCAGGCAAAGGAAGCGGCAAGGAGCAAAGACACAAAGACTGCCAGGCAGCTGTATGACAAGGCGCTGGCGATTTACAAGGAGCAGAATATCTGGGATGAGAGGACCGAGGCTGTTTATAATGAAATCGATGCACTGGAAAATGGAAGCGCACAGCAGCCTGCGGAAAATACACCCAGTAACGACGGGGCCGGCACTGGAGAGCAGGCCGGATGATGGCAGGCATTAGACAGAAAAAAACGGGTGTTTTCAGAAAATATCGGAGGATAGCATGGAACAGATGAGGGAGCTTCTGAAAGCAAGAATCGCACAGGTAAAAGACCCGGTACAGAAAATCCTTTTGCAGGATGTGCTGGCGGATGTATTTGGCGAGCTTTTGACATATACAGATTCATGCTTTGCCAGCCTGGAAGAAAAAATAGACGGGGAATTGCAGCTGCCGGAGCCATTTTTTGATATTTACACAGGGGTATGCACAAAAGACGGCCTGGATGCGGCCAGCAGATGCCTGTTTCCAGTCCTGGATATGATAAAGGCGGGAGAATCGGATGATGGAGAATTTTCTGACGGGCTGCCGGATAAGGAAGGACTGCGGCCGGACGGGTTTCTGGGAACGATGTTTTTAGCCTGCCAGTACCCGGATGTGCAAAGCTGCATGCTGCATCCGCATCAGGCAGAAGTGGAAACGGAGAATGGAAAAATCCAGACAGCCGTGCGCCTGGCATACAGCCGGCCGTATCAGCAGCTGCTGCGCTGGATGTACCTGCAGTTTGGGGAAAACCAGAGGCAGTGGCATACGGTAAACTGTCCTTTTTTATATAAAATGCTGGATATTATCGATGTGGAAGGGGCTGTGCCTGCGGATGCGGTTGTCGTGAAAATTGCAATTGATTTAGGCGGGCTGACGGATTTTGTGAGCAGTGACGCGGTGCTTGTGTGGAATGTTTCCAAAGAGTTATACAATACGCGGGCGAAAATGGGCGCGGCGGACGGCATTTCTTTTTATGAGCATCAAGTCCCGCTCCAGGACCTGGAATCCGGATATCTGGCTGTTTTGGAAAAGAAAGAGCCGTTTACAGCTGTTTTTTCGAAGGAAGGCCTGTGCCTTCGGACACAGCGGGAAGCACAGGGCAGCCTGGAGCTGCTAAAATTTCACCGGATGGATATGCGCAGGGATCAGACCGTGCTTTTGCATGCGCTCCAGACAAATCACCGGAATGCAGGACAAGCAGACCGCCTGGCGGCCAGGCAGTCCCGCTTTGTGTGGACAAAGGGGGAAGTATCGCGCATGCTGCATGCCTATGAGGCGTTCCATGATTTTGAACTGGAAGATATCTGCCCGGATATGCCGGGAGAGCTGCCGGCCATTGACCTGAATCCGTTTATCCAGACGCATTCGATGCTCAAAAGCAAACGAAAAATGGCGCTTATTCTGCACCCGAAGGACAGCTCGGATATTTTTCAGTACGAAAAGATGTTTTTCCTTTTGGCAGAATTGCAGCTGTGCACGGAGGAATTGGAATGGACAGGAATCATCAGGGAGTAAACCGCGGCAGCAGCCAGATATGGGGTCCTTATCTTGCCATGCGCCAGCAGGAACGGGATATGTCAGGGCTTTTCTACCGTGTGAAAAATGTGCGGGTTTCGCCTTACCTGGAGCTGCAGGCCGACAGCCTGTATGAAAATGGCAGTTATGGGGATGGATTTGCGCATCTGGATGCAAATCCGTACCTGCGTTTTTTTTCTATCTTTGACCCGCTTCTTTCGCCGGATGATTCTGGCTATGATGAATTTGATACGGCGCTTGCGGATATCCTGCTGCATTACCTTGCAGATTTAGACCTGAAAATGGGGATGAGCAGCTATGATTTTTACCGCAGTTTTCTTGTCCGGGAGATGGAAGCCGGGGTTTTTGGGGCGCTGGATGAGCTGTCTGCCTTTTCGTATATGGAAAAGCAGGAAATTGCATCGCATCTTCTGCGTTTTTACCATACCGGGGACGGGCCGGGAACGCTGCAGAAGGCTGTGGAAGCGCTGCTGCCGGAATGCAGGATTTACATCCGGGAAGGCTGGGAGTTTGTCTGCTATATGAGGCAGCCGTATGACGGGACTGAAAAACAGCGCCTGGATTATTTAATCCGCCTGTTTCTGCCGCTGTCCTGTGCATGCACCGTACACTGGATGCAGACGTATGGCGTGACCGGGTATGACGGGACGATGCGGACAGGTGATTTTATCCTTGCATAATGCAGAATTTTTCAGGAAAGGGGGCGTACAGTCCCATGCAGTATGAGACTTATAAACTTGGCAAAATGAAGAAAAATCCAGTCAGGCGGCTGTACACCCGGGAAGAACTGGCAGCGATGGAGCTGGCAAGGCTGCGGGAAATCTGCCGCACAGAGCATATCAAGCCGCCGGAAATGGAGATGTATGACCGTAAAGAACAGCTCGAAGCGCTGTTGTACCGGTATCTGGGGACGGTAAAAAAACCGGGCATTGCAGAGTACTCCGAAGAAGGCTGTGCACGGCTGATGGAAGCGTTTGAAAAATCCGGCAGCTGGCAGGAAGGCGGGATGGAAGTGCCTGCACAGATAGAGCTGTATCAGGGACAGTCGTTTCACGACAGGGATGCTGCATACCGGATTCTCAGCAGGGAGGAGCTGGGCCGGTATGCATTCCTTGTGGATGAAGCGCAGCAGATACAGGCGGTTTTCCTGCTGGAAAAGGAAGGCAGCCGCAAATACCGCATGATGCTTCACAAAGAGCGGATGTCGCCGCAGATTCCGGCAGGAAGGTTTCATCAGTGGGAAATGCTCTTTACGGCACCTGGCCTGGAAGCAGAGATTGTCCGGTGTTATCAGGGAAAAGAGCGTAAAAAGAGCGTGATTTATTACAGCAGCAGCTATCTGCCGGAAGTCTGGGTCAGGGAAGTACCGGAATCGGAAGAACCCCTGATTATTGATTTTGGGACTTCCTATACGACAGCCGGAATCTGTTCCCAGTCTGGCATACGCATTGTATTTCCGGAAATTTCAGACTGCGGGCGCGCACAGGGCGGGTGCGGGAGCTGCGGGCTGTGTCCGAGCGTGCTGGCCGTAAAAGACTGCAGCGACGGAATTGCAGAGCATATGACGTTTCTGTATGGGGAAGAAGCAGTCAGAGAGGAACGCAGCCGCGGGTTTCTGGGCCGTGCAAGCATTTTTTATGATATGAAGCGCTGGGCGGCGCGCAGCCGGGAGCGTATTCAGGTGACAGATATGGAAGGCAACACGTGTGAAGCCGAACGGCTGTTTTTTATCCGTGCTTTTTTAAAGCATGTGATTGACCAGGCCCAGCAGCTGGGACGCGTCCGCTATGGGAAGCTCTGCTTTACCTGTCCGGTAAAGCAAAAGGCGCTGTTTCTGCGCATGTATCAGGAAGCGCTGCCAGAGCATGATATTTTAGTTAAGCATACGACCGACGAGGCGGTGGCTGTTGCGTATCACTTTCTGGAACAGGGCATCCGGGATTTGAATTACGACGACGGCGTGCTGAAAAAAATGCTGATACTGGACTGCGGCGGCGGTACAAGCGATATGGTAAGCTGCAGTTACCGCATTACAAATGAAGGCATTACAAGCAGCCTGGAGCTGCATGTAACGTATGCGCACGGTGATACCAATTTTGGCGGAAACCGGCTGACCTGGCGGGTGATGCAGTATTTAAAAATCCGCCTGTCACAGATATATACCCATGCAGAACCGGCCAGCATGGATGACCTGTTTCCGGGGGTACTGGCACAGCTTTATGAAAAAGTAGACCAGGAAGGAGTCAAAAAAGCCTATGAGGCGTTTTCGTTTATTTATGAAAAGGCGGAAGCAGTCCTGCCGACACGTTATGACGATTACCGGAACCAGCCGGAAAGCATTTATTTAAAGGTCAGGAGCAATTATTATTTTCTGTGGAACCTTGCGGAAACAGTCAAAAAAAAGCTGTACGCAAGGCCGGGCATCTGCCGCATACCGCTGCGTCCGCTGTTTTCGGATTTACATTCCTATGGTTTTTTTGAAGATTTTCATCTGTTTGCAAGGCGGGCAAAAGGGGGATTTGAGACATATGCGTCCTGTCCGGAGCTTGTGATTGAAAAAGAAGAAATCCAGCTGCTGCTGAAACCGGATATATACGGTTTTTTGAAAAATTTTATTGAGCCATGGTATGAAAGCGGGCAGCTGATGGATGCAGACCGCATTATTCTGTCCGGGCAGAGCAGCAAAATCGATCTGTTCCGGGAAGTCATGAAAGAATATGTTGCTGGCAGGAAGGCACGGACAAAAGGGGAAACCGGGTGCGAGCGGAAATTTCTGTGCCTGGACGGCGCCATGGCATACCAGCAGGACTTAAAAAGCGGCCGCATCCGTACCAGGCTGGTTTATGAGCCTGCCAGGGCACCTTATTCACTGACGGCCGAAGATTATGAGACAGGAGGGCGCGAGAAGACGCTGCTGGAAAAAGGAACACCGATGGGCCAGGCCTATGGCTGTCTGTCCAGGCCAGTGGAAACGGAAGAAGTGGTTTTCCGGTTAAAGGACGGCATGGGGAATGAGGTGTTCCGGATTCCATATTCGCTTCTGCGCGAAAGCCGCCAGGAAACCGGGTACGGGCAGCTTCTTTCGGACTATCCGTTCCTGCTGCAGGAAGACCTGGACGGGATGCGCAACGGGGAGCTGCGCCTGTTTATTTTTGCGGATGATGAAAACTGGGGCTTTTCCGTTCTGGAAGCGGCCAGGGAAGCAGACAGGCTCTACAGCCGCCTGCCGGGTTTTCTTCCTTTTGAGCCGGGTGCATGGGAAACGGATTATTTCGATGGGAGGCATTGAGTCATGCAGAATTTTTCGGAGCCATTGTTCCGCAAAGGCAGGGTGCTCAAGACCGAGAGCCTGGAAGCCCTGCGGGATTTTCCGCTGCATCTGGCCAGGCTGGGGCTGGAACGCTGGGCGGACGGGATTCTTTTTGGATATGATATCCATTATGAAAACGGTTCGGTTTCGGTCGGTGCAGGAGCGGCCTGGCATCAGGGCCAGGTTGTGCTGACAGAGGCAGAAAGACTGCCCTTTCATGCCTTTGAACAGCAGGTGACAGTCTGCCTGCGGCTCTATCCGGGTGCATATACAGAAGATTTTTATGTGCGGCAGGTGCAGCTGCGCCTCAAAAACGGGGAAGCTGGCAGGGATGAATTTGAGCTTGGCAGGTTCCGCCTGTCTGAAGGGGCAAGGCTGCGGAAGGATTATAAGGATCTCAGGGACTGCCGGACGGCTTATAATACGCTGGATATTACGCAGGTGCCGCATGCGGGGCCGGGCGGCGTTACGGTTTCGCCGCACATACTGCGTATTTTTGCACAGTCCGTTTTGGAATCCCACAGCTGTCAGGAGCTGGATGCAGCTTTTGCACTGATGTGCTTAAGCCAGGAGCTGGTCGCGCGGGCGGGACTTTTGCACTATGTTGCGCGCAGGCTCGGGGAACCGCTGCGGGAGCTTTCGCACAGCGAAATATTTGAAAGGCTTGTGCGGATTGCCGGAATGGGAGGACAGGGAATGCACAGGGAACGGGCAAAAGAAGGACCGGCTGTATTTTAGAAAGGGGATGTAGGAATGGCAAAAGAGCCGTATGTCGTAAGCGGGGCAAAAGTAAGCTGCAGCATGGGAACTGTGGACGCGCCCTTAAGGGTAACGCCGGGGTGCTTTGCAAAAGCGAACGGAAAGGAGAGGGCCAATATTATGGACTGCGTGCCGATGCTGAATATCGGGCCGTTTGGCGTGTGCAAGATGACAAAGGTGCCGTGCGTGCCTGCCTGCGGGGGATGGATAAAAGGAAAGTATGATGTGCTTGTGCACGGAATGCCGGCGCTTTTAAAAAGCTCCATGGCTGTCTGCCCGGTAGCGGCTGGTATTATTAAAATAAAGGACGACGGGCAGTAACCGCAAACAGCAAGCAGGAATCGTGCAAAGCAGGGAGAGCAGGAATGCAGGAATATGGCCAGGAATATGGTGATGAAGGATTTATCCAGATATTAAAGGAACGTCTGGAAACAGCCTGGAACCGGGACATTACACAGGGAGCAGTCCGGATTCAGGAAACAGAACTGGAATTTGACGAATATGAATTGATAGATGAACAGCTGTGTATGTGGGTACCGGATGAGTTTGAACTGCTGGAGCAGGAGCTGGCAGAGATGAAATACCCGGACGAAAACAGGCCGGATAGGATTTATTCCAGCGGGGACGGCACGGTAAATATCAGCTTTTCCATAAAAGACGAAAACATGCAGCCGCAGGAAACGGAAGCTGTGCGTGACCATGCATGGCGGCTTTTGCAGGAGCGTTATCCCAAAAGCTGTTTTCCAGACAGGCAGACAGCGGAAGCAGAAAACTGCCAGCCGGCCTGGTTTGACTGTATTCTGCCGGCGCAGGATATGGATATTTATAACCTGATGTTTTTTGTGTCTGTCAATGGAAAATTTCTGTTAGGTTCTTTTAACTGCCCGGCGCAGGATATGGACGGATGGAAAGATATTTTTTTGCAGATGCTTGAGACGGTCCGTATCTGTGACAGGAATAAGGAGACGGAAAGCAAAACAGCGCTGTAACTAACAGGCTGTCATGATTAATAGAAGGAGGATGTCATATGGAACTGCAGGAAGTGGGAAGATACAGCGTGGAACCATTTGCACTGGAACGGATTTTAGAGCTGGAGCTGGTCAAAAAAATCAATGAGCACACCCGGTTTTATGCCAGGGGCGTGCTGAAAGAAGGGGTAGAAGACAGCCTGATTCATGAGCAGTGGGAAGAAAAACCCATAAAGCTTCTGGAAGACGGGAATCCTGTGTTCTGCGGCCTGGCACAGGACGTCGGCGTAATATGTGAAAATGGTGTTTATTATCTCGAAGTGGAAGCAGTTTCATGGACGGTGAAGCTGGATAAAGAAGAAAAACGGCGTTCGTTTCAGGAAAGCGGAAGGAGTTACAGCAGCATTGCAGGACAGCTGGCAGGAGAAGCAGGGGGCTCGGTTAAATGCACGGCACCGGAAAAGACGGTTCAAAATCTCCTGCTGGAATACCGCGAAACAGACTGGGAGTTTTTAAAAAGGCTGGCATCCCACAGCGGCAGCGTCCTTGTGCCGGACTCAAAAGCAGAAAAGCCGTCCTTTTCGTTCGGACTGCCGGCCGGAAGCTCGCATGGGGAAGTAACCGGCGGCATTCTGGATTTTGCCGTGCATAAAAAGGCGGCGCGTTACCGCAGGCTGTCCCTGTATGAATGGGTATCGCAGGAGCAGCAGGCAGAAGAATATACAGTATGCACGGCGCATGCAGTAGCAGAAATCGGAGATACCGTTACCATAAAAGGAAAAACGCTGTATGTGCGCGGGGCGGATATAAAACTGAAAGGCTCTGTTTTGCTTTGCACGCTGCACGCGACAGAAAAAGCCGGTGTTTCTGTACAGAGATTCTGCCATCCGTATATCAGCGGCCTGACACTGAGGGGAACCGTTGTAAAGGCTGTTAAGGACAGGGTCTGTGTGAAGCTGGATATTGACCTTGGGCAAAGCGGGAGCTATTACCCGTTTCCATATGCAACCGGTTTTTCCAATGAAGGACATACCGGCTGGTATGTCATGCCGGAAGAAGGGGACAAGGTCCAGATTATATTTCCGACAGAGGAAGAATATACGGCATATGCAGTCCAGTCTGTACGCCAGGAAGATACAGACCGGACGGAAGACCCAAGGGTCAAATACCTTCGTTCTGCAGACGGGAAGGAAATCAAGCTTGACCGCAAGGAAATCCTGATTACAGCAAATGACGGGGTTACGCTTATCCGGATGAACGAGGATTCCGGCATCGATATATTTACAGATAAGGAAGTAAATGTCATCAGTGACGGCGATATTACGGTTCAGAGCGATAAGAATATATCGATGACCAGTAAAAAGAATTTCAGTATACATGCCGGAAAAGACCTGGATATTACGGCTGATGGCAAAATTAATGTGTCCAATGACTGGAATACAATGGAAATGGTTCCACGAAAAGGAACACAGCTTACTTCCGAAGACAAAATCAATATTGCCGGGGAAGATAATGTGGACATGACCAGCAATGAAAGCATCAATATTGCCAGCAAAGCAAGGATGACGTTAAAATCCAAAGACGTTATGCGTGCTGCCGCATCCAAAGACCTGACTCTGTTTTCGGGCAGGAAAATGTCTCTGACAGCGGCGAGAGCCCTGGAAGAACATTGCAGCGGGAGTTCGTTTAATATGGATGGGACAATCAGCATGAAAGCGAAGCTGATTCAGGAAAACTGAGCGGGTATTGCATGACAGGGAGAGGGGGCAGTCAGATTGGAGGATGAAAACAGGCTGGCGGATGAAAAAATGGCAAATCAGGCCGGAGATATACAGCTAAATTCCGGAACAGATGTAACAGCAGCTGTTCCCTGCGTCGGAGCAGTACTTGCCGCAGCCGCTTTGACCGCAGCCGCAGCTTCGGCGAAGACCGGAGAAAAGGATAAGGAAAAGCAGAAGCAGAAGGAAGAAGAAAAAAAGAGAAAAGCAGAAGAAAAGCAGAAGCAGAAGGAAGAAAAACAAAAGAAAAAAGCAGAAGAAAAAAAGCGGAAGGAACAGGAAAAAAAGAAGAAAGAAGCAGAAAAGCAGAAGGAAAAAGAAAAAAGAGAAAAACAAAAGCAGAAGGAAAAAGAAAAAAAGGAAAAAAAAAGACAGAAGGAAAAAGAAAAAAGGGAAAAACAAAGGCAGAAGGAAAAAGAAAAAAAGAAGAAGCAGAGAGAAAAGGAACGAAAGAAAAAGCAAAAGAAGAAAGAAAAAAAGAAGAAAAAGTCAAAGAAAAAAACATCCCGAAAGATGGCTGCATTATTAGGCAAAGTCATCACGTGTGGCAAGGCTGCTTCCAAAACATCGGATATCAAGTATAAAATAAATAAGCAGAAAAGAAAAAATAAAAGCAGATACCTGAAACAGAGGTGTTTTACCGGAGATATGCTGGTAGTTACAAAAGATGGCTATCAGCCGATTCAGGAAATCCGGACAGGTGACGATATCTATTCAAGAAACGAAGATACAGGAGAAACAGCTGTTTTAAAGGTGACCGGTATTTTCTGTTCGCAGGCACACACGGTTTATTCCGTCTGCCTGGATGGCAGGGAGGTTGTCAAAACGACCGCGTATCATCCATTTTTTATCATAGGGAATGGCTGGGTAAATGCAATTCATCTTTGTGAAGGGATGTCTGTGGAGACGAGGCAGGGAACAGCGCAAATTACAGGGATTTGGAAAGAGCGGCATGAAGAACCGGTGACGGTGTATAATCTGCATGTGGAAGGCTGGAATACCTATTTTGTGTCCGGGCTGCAGGTATATGTGCATAATGAAGCCTGTGACTGGGGAAATCTGGCACCTGCAAAGGAAAATGTGGACAAATATATCAGGAAAAAAGCAAAATTATCGAACAACGAAGAACGCAGTGAAGCATTTGAAAAAGTCTTAGATGATTATGCACGGATTTATGCGGAGCACGCCGTTGCTTCCAATGTGCCATGGTCGTGGTGTGATTCGATTCCAGGGGGAGACAGTCTGACCAAAGGACAGAAAAAGAAGATAAAGCAGCGGGCCATGGAACTGGAGCCGTCCCTTAAAGTACCGATGATAGAGGTGCCGGGACTGAAATACGGGGAGCCTGATTTCAGGGCAGCCGGGGTGGTGAAATTTGAATTTACAATGCCGGATTATCTTCTGACAGCAGACAGCGAAACGCTGGCGTGCTTAGGGAAAACGGAAGACGATCTGCCGATAGATTTGTGGAAAGAAACAGACAAAGTCCAGTTTGCTTACCTTAACAAAATTTACAAAGAATATACATTGAGAGAATTTGGCAAAGAAGAAACTACAAAAGGATTTACATGGCATCATACGCTGGAAAGCGGAGTGATGCAGCTGGTACCGTTTGGAATCCATAATATCATACCGCACAACGGGGGCAGAACCAGTGACCAGTGGGCAGATGCGCAGCGATAACCGCAGCAGGAAAGGAATGAGGATTTATGAAAATAAAAGAAGATACAGTCGTGGAACCATTGCCGGGCGAAGAACTGCTGGCAGTAAGAGAGCAGCAGTGGGAGCTGTCCCTGCCGCAGGATTACAGGGAATTTATTATGGAATATAACGGCGGGGAGCCGGATAAGGGCACTTTCTTATGCCAGGGGCACCGTTATGTGGTCACGAGGTTTTTATGTATTCTGGAAAACATACAGGAGTCCAAGGACGGCTGGTATGATATCGGGGCTGTGGAATCACAGATTGGGGAGCGCCTGACAGATAATGAGGACTTAATCGGGATAGAAGTGCTTCCGATTGCGGAACTGTTCCAGGGTGATTTTGCATGCCTGGATTTCCGCGAAGACAGCGGCTGCCCGAGTGTCTGTGTATGGAGCCACGAAGAATCCGGGGATTTTGAGCCGGTGACGTATCAGGCGGCAGCTTCGTTTACAGAGTTTTTAGAAATGCTTTCATAATAATAAACAGGCATTCCTGGCTGGCAGCTATGGAATGCCTGTGCTGTTTTCATCCGGTACATTATCGAATCATTGGAAAGTCTGTTTATATGTCTGAAAACCAATTCCTGGAACACAAATCATATTGGATTACCCAATTTTAGCGATTATCTACAAAATCTGACAATAAAAATCAGTAAAAATGCCAAAATTATAAAAAACACTTGCGATTTTTTGTGTAAGTGTTATAATAAACCTAACCTTAATTGGGTGACCCAATAAAAGCAGAATATCAAAAAAATCTTGATTTTATCCATTTATTTGCCATGTTTATTATAAAAAAAGAGTATTTTGCAAATATTGGGTAATCCAATATGAAAGGCGGGGAGTCGATTGCTGTTTGTGAAATTTTTGCTTGCAATGCTGCCGATTATCTGGCTGATTGCAGCGTTAAGCGGCTTGAAGATGGCAGGACATAAAGCATGTGTCATTGCGATGCTGCTTTCCATGGTGCTGGCAGCCGGTTACTGGAAATTAGATATGATGTGTACGGTAACGGCGGCGCTGGAAGGGATTTTGAACGCGCTGTGGCCAATCTGCCTGGTTATTATTGCAGCACTGTTTACTTATAACCTGACGCTGAAAACCGGAGCCATGGAACTGATTAAAAAGATGCTTGCGGGCGTTTCGCGCGATAAGCGCGTTTTGGCACTCATTATCGGCTGGGGGTTTGGAAACTTTATGGAAGGAATGGCCGGATTCGGGACGGCAGTTGCGATACCGGCATCGATGTTAGCCGGGATTGGGCTGGAGCCATTCAGTGCCGTGCTTGGCTGCCTGGTTGTAAATTCTACGCCGACGGCGTTTGGCTCCGTTGGCGTGCCGACGGTAACACTTGCATCTGTGACTGGCACAGAGGTTCTTCCATTATCCGCCAGTGTGGTGCTGATTCAGTGTATTCTGACTTTTATATCTCCGTTTCTGATGGTCTGCATCTGCGGAAAGGGAGTGAGGGCGCTGAAAGGAATGCTGCCAATGACGGTTACCGCAGCAGCTTCGTTTACCATTCCATGGTTTCTGACAGCCACGTTTATCGGGCCGGAGCTGCCGGACATTATCGGTTCGATTTGCTCGATGGGATGCATGATTGCGGCAGCAAAGATGTTTAACAAAAACCCGGATGAGGCGTATGCGATTACGCTGCAGGAAGAAAGCAGGAACAGCCGGAAAAATAACCATAAAGAAATAAGCCAGTCCATATCTGGCAGCGAAGCGTTGAAAGCATGGAGTTCCTTTCTGCTGATTTTTGTACTGCTCGTTGTGACATCCACACTCTGTCCGCCGGTGAACAAAGCCATTGCCGGAATCAAGAGCACCGTTACGGTTTATGCCGGGGAAGGTGCCAATGCACTCAGCTTCAGCTGGGTTAATACGCCGGGTGTCATGATTTTTGTGGCAGCCATTGCCGGGGGCTTTATCCAGGGGGCCGGAATTGCGGATATGGCAGGGGTGTTTGCACAGACACTGAAAAAATACTGGAAGACGATTCTGACTATCTGCTGCGTGATGGCAGCGGCCAAGATTATGAGCTACAGCGGAATGATTTCGGACATTGCAAAATTTCTGGTTGCAGCGGCAGGCCCGTTTTATCCGTTTATTGCACCGCTTATCGGGGCGATTGGCGCTTTCGTGACAGGCTCCGGCACTTCTACCTGTGTGCTGTTTGGCGGCCTTCAGAGTGAAACAGCCCTGGCGCTCGGGCTGAGCCCGGTGTGGCTGGCAGCGGCAAATGTTATGGGCGCGGGTATCGGCAAGATGATATGCCCGCAGGGAATTGCGATTGGAGCCGGAGCAATTAATGCCCAGGGCTCGGAAAGCAAAATATTAAGCGCTGTATTCAGGTATTTTCTGCTCTATGTAATTGTGGCTGGCATTATCTGCTTTGCCGGGTCAAAAATGGGCTTTTATACATAACCGCTGTGTATTTCGTAAAACAATGCACCAGCAGCTGATTATTATGTGAAAAAAGGCCGCCATGCTTCAGAAGGCAGCGGCCGGAAGTTTAAGTCCAGCTAAGAAATGTCAATAGGTAAAATGAAAAATGTTTAAAAAGTATTTTTCAAGCAGTTGATTCAAAAAAGGGTAACTTTAATAAGCCCATCCCTGTGGAAAGTTTCAAAACTCATAAAAATTTGCTAAGCTGCGCGCTGTACCTTGTCAGGATGCGCTGCCAGATACCGTTTACAGTGTTCCTGTGGAGTGATGACTTCAAACGGCTTATTGTCCCGGAGCATAGCAAAGATGATGTTGCAGATCTTGTGCATCACAGCTCCGACAGCCACGTTTTTCTTCTTTGCTTTGCATTTATCGGTATAATAGCTGTGGATGACCGGATTTACAGGTATCCCGCTGCCCTTGTCCACC
>CAJTSV010000054.1:15204-24966 GCA_910579075.1 uncultured Eubacterium sp. | reverse complement strand
ACCGCGGCTGTTATCTGGGGCGGCGTGCACCGGATTGGATTTATCACTTCCGTGATTGTGCCGGTCATGGCTGTTATTTATATCCTGATTGGCATCGTTACCATGATTCTGCATATCGGGGAGCTGCCGCAGGTCTTTGGCATGATTTTCCAAAATGCCTTTGATTTTAAATCCATGGCTGGCGGCATGGCCGGAAGCGCCGTTGTTATCGGCATCAAGCGCGGGCTTTTTTCCAACGAAGCCGGCATGGGCAGCGCGCCAAATGCTTCTGCTTCCGCAGACGTCAGCCACCCGGTCAAGCAGGGGCTTGTACAGGTTATCTCTGTCTTTATCGATACGCTGTTAATCTGTTCGAGTACTGCCATGATGCTGCTTGTCTCCGGCATCCAGGGCGAAAGCGACGTGATGGACGGCATCCCGTATGTACAGGCTGCCATCAGTGCCAATGTCGGACAGTGGGGAATCCATTTTATTACCTTTTCGATATTTGCATTCGCTTTCAGCAGCCTTGTCGGAAATTACTTTTATGCAGAATCCAATATCCTGTTTATCAAAGAAAGCAGGGGGCTTTTAAACGGCTTTCGCGTAACCTGCATTCTGGCTATTTTTCTCGGGGCACAGGCTGACTTTTCCCTGATGTGGAATATTGCAGATATCACCATGGGCATCATGGCTATTATTAACATTATCTCGATTTTCCTTCTGGGAGGAACTGCCATAAAGGCGCTGAAGCATTATGAAGAACAGATAAAAAGCGGCGGGGAAATTTCGTTTTGCGGCAAAGATATCGGGATTACCGATACGGTATGGAAATAAACCCGCGAAACTTATGAATCAGAAAAACAGAGCTGCCACACGAAGCAAAACATATGGGGCTGCCGCATGAAGCAAAACACATACAAGATATTGTTTATAAGAATGATTCAAATAAACGATATCTTGTATCATTTTTCTTAGTGCGACAGCCCCGTCATTTTCTTACTGTGACAGCCCCGTCGTTATCGGTATCCTCTATCATCTGGAACTGGAACTGAATCGGCTGGTAATCCCCTGCGCCTACCGGAAGCGGAATCCCGGCATTCATCAGCGCAGCTCCGGTATACACAGCCCCGGTCTGTACATCCTTATAATGAGCCTGGCCATCCAGCCCTTCCAGATAAATCAGGTGGATATGCGGATTCGGCTCATTGCGCAGCTGTACGCCATTTACCACCGTCTGCTTTTTATCCTTGGACACAAACTGCCAGATGACATAATCATGATTGTGGAACGGGTCTGAAAGCCGGAAATAATCCCCCGTCTGAATCAGATGCTCGATTTTCTTATACTCCTGAATCTGCTTTCTGGCAATTTCTTTTTCTTCCTCAGTCAGATGCTCCAAATCCAGCTCATAGCCAAAGGTTCCGGCACTTGCCACAACAGCCCTTGTTTCAAGTGGCGTTGTCCGTCCGGTCTGGTGGTTCGGGCAGACGCTGACATGGGCACCCATGGTGCTGATTGGATAGCCGAACGACGTGCCGTACTGGATTTTCAGCCGGTCAATTGCATCGGTATTATCACTGCACCATATCTGCGGGGAATAATACAGCATGCCGGCATCAAAGCGCCCGCCGCCGCCGCAGCAGTTTTCAAACAAAAGGTCCGGGTATCTGGTGACAAGCTGCTCCATCATCTCATATACACCGAGCACATAGCGGTGGAATACTTCTCCCTGGCGTTCCGGCGGAAGGGCCGACGAATACACATTCGCCACGCTGCGGTTCATATCCCACTTAACATAATCTGCCTCGCAGCTGTCCAGCACGCGGAAAATCTGCTGCATGACATAATCGCGGACTTCCTTTCTTGTAATGTCCAGGTTCAGCTGGTGGCGGCTCCTTGTCATGCTCCTCTGCGGAATGCGCAGCGTCCAGTCCGGATGGCTGCGGTACAAATCACTGTCTTCCGAAACCATTTCCGGCTCAATCCAGATGCCGAATTTCATGCCAAGCGCCTTAATCCTCTTGACCAGCTTCGGCAGCCCGCCCTTAATCTTATCCTCATTTACAACCCAGTCGCCCAGTCCCGAATAATCTGTATTGCGCTTTCCGAACCAGCCGTCGTCCAGCACAAACATATCCAGCCCGATATCCTTAGCCGCTTTTGCGATATTGTATAATTTTTCTTCGTTAAAATCAAAATAAGTCGCTTCCCAGTTGTTGACCAGCACCGGCCTCGGGGCTGTCACATATTTGCTGCGAATCAGGTTTGAGCGGTAAGCATCGTGGTAAATGCGCGAAAGCCGCCCGATTCCTTTTCTCGTATAAGCCATAATGACTTCCGGCGCTTCAAACACATCGCCCTTCTTTAAGCGGTAAGAAAAATGATATGGATGAATGCCCATGACAAGCCTTGTCTGCTCCATCTGGTCTACTTCTATTTCGCAGCGGAAATTTCCGCT
The DNA here is from genome assembly GCA_910579075.1 of uncultured Eubacterium sp. Classification (GTDB taxonomy): domain Bacteria; phylum Bacillota; class Clostridia; order Lachnospirales; family Lachnospiraceae; genus Eubacterium_J. The sequence goes on along the minus strand of CAJTSV010000054.1, from coordinate 22,526 downwards.
GTAAGCAAGTGCAAATCCATAGCAGTCTCCATGCTTCTCACTGGTCATCCGGTCGCATAAAATCACAAACGGATTGTGCTGGTGGCTGGACATGCCGCGCTTGCTTTCTATCGACTGCACGCCGTGGCACAGCGGCATCCGCTCGGTCAAACGCTCCATCGAATGCCTGCCATAAAAATGAATCAGGTCCATATGCCTGCTTGGATAATCCATTTCCATGGACATCGCACGCTGTATCGTAACGGTTTTTTCACCTTTATTTTCTATCCGCACGGCACGCGTAATAATATCCAGGTCATGAAATACGCCATACAGTAAATGGACTTTCAGGCTGGTAATCCGGTCATACAGTGTAATTTCCAGGGTTTCTGCTTCATCCGCACTGCCATACATAGCCGGCAGCCTGTCCAGGGAATACTTGCCTTCCATCATGCGGTAAGATTCATAACGCAGGTGCGTTGCGTCACTGCCGTCTTCATGCACCATCTCAAGGGCATTGATCCGGTAGTCCCCATTGCCGTACCCGGAATACTCCTGCGGCAGCACATCCAGGGAAAATGTGCGGTCTTCCCCCGCTTCATATGGATTGCCGGAAAATCCCCGGTCCAGGCAGATAATCCGGTATGCCGCTTCCGTATCTCCAATATTCTCCCCGTAATACACATGCACCAGCGTGCCGTAATCCCTGACCTGCATCTGATACATACTGTATTTTGTTCTCAGGGTAAAAACTTTGGATTCTTCATTAAAAGTAATGTACTTCATATCCGCCTCCTTAATTCTTATGCCTTTTTATCCTCACCTATTCTACTGCCTCTGCCTGAAAAAATCAATCCAGAAAAATCAATCCTGTAATCTGTTATTCTTCTACAAAATATCCAAATTCGTCTACCTTCGGAAGATACGGCTCAAACTCCCGCAGCAGCAGGATGTCGGTCACCATGCAGACAAGCGAAAATCCGCAGGTCACCCAGACAAACGCATACAGCGGCAGCATCTGGATTTCCGTAAACGTCAGCAGCATTGGAAAAATGCTGAAAAACAGGATAACCGCCAGATACAGCGGCTTGCGGAATGCAAAAAAGATGCTGTCTTTTAACAGGTCTTTCATTCCTGCCCGGAACGCGGCCATCGTCGGGAACAGGTAAAGGCCTGTTACAAGTACAATCCCCCCGATTGCTCCAAGGCCGATACGGAACATCTGAAAGATTCCGCCAAACTGCCCGCACCAGAACCATTCCAGCCAGAGAAATACCGCAAGCGCCAGCATCGCAAGCCATGCGGCAAGCGCCTGTTTGAAATTCGCCTTAAGCCCTTCCCAGAAGGCGGCAATCGGGCTGATGTCCCCGTCCGTGCGCAGCATTTTCAAAATCGTATAATGCAGTGCCGCAAGCCCGGGCCCTATGGTTATGACCGGAACGGTACACAGGACAAACAGGATGTTTGCCGCCACGATAATCCAGATTCGGGTCATGATCCTTCCAAACGTACTGTCATTTGATAAAAAACCACCCAGAAGATTACTCATATGCTATTCCTCCCTGCTCAATACATACTCCAGAAATACTTCAGCCTGACCGACATGCGGTGCAAGGGCCGATAACCCTAAAGCACAGCTGTCCTCATACAGATGATACTCCGTTACCAGACAGGTATCGCTCAAATCGATACCGACCGGAACCGGGTCCGTACTGTATTCGGTATCATTGGGCACTGCATATACCAGCCTGTCCTTATATTTTTCCGCCAGCGTGCCGGCTATCTCTTTGTTGGACAAATCCATCAGCCGTCCCTTTTTCCCAAGGGCTTTCAAATCTTCGGTTTCCATCGTCACGATATCCATCGTGCCGGAATCCACGTATGCCACAAAGGCATTATAATACTGGTTATAGCCGCTGCTTTCCGGGTCAAAATAGCAGGTGCTGTTAAATACGACATTTTTTTCTTTTACATCCAGGCCGGCATATTCCACAAACCCGTCCCAAAACTGCGAATGCTCCCCGGCCTGTGCATAGGTGTTCGCAAATACCGCATAAAACCAGTTTTCCCTCGGCGTCACCAGAAAGTGGACGGTAAAGCCGATTACCGCAGCCAGCGCACATGTAATGCCGATAATCCACAGTTTATAATACTCCCAGATATACTCTGCCTTCGCGCGGACATCCATTCCCGCAATCTTCTTCTTTTCCTCTGCGAAATATACCCTTAATACGTCCATTTTCCGCCACCATCCATTCTGATATGCACATTTATTTTCGCGGGCAATAAACCAGGTGTCATGCCTGCACAATCATCTGGCAAATACTGCGAGTGCCAGATATCCCTCAGCTCAGCTTTGCTTCGCTGCAATTTTAATGCCCCGTCAGCCTGACTGTTTATTCCAGAAATGGCCGGATGCCGGCACCCGCCAGCACCCGGCCCATTTGCCGCAGTTTCTTTCATGCAAAGAGCCATGCTCTTAACTGTGCTGTAATCCCAGGCTGCGCAGAAAGCCTGCCCTGCTTATGCTACAGCTTGCCGCCGGAAGTTGCAATACCTTCGACGAACTGCTTCTGGAAAATTACATAAATGATAATCATCGGCACAACTGCAAGCACTGCTGCTGCCATCATGGATGGATAATCGCTTGTAAACTGTCCCTGCATTTTTGCAAGCGCTGCAGAAAGTGTGGTCGTCTCTGCCTTTGTGCAGACAATCATCGGCCACATCAGGTCTTTAAACGCAAATACTGCGGTAAAGATGCCAAGCGAAACCATGGAGGAACGTGTCAGAGGCATCATGATTTTTAAGAATCTCTGCCCGACATTACATCCGTCCAGCCCGGCTGCTTCTTCCAGGTCTTTCGGAAGCCCTTCATAACCGGTCTTTAACAGGTATGTACCAAATGCGGTAACAAGGCCCGGAAATACAAGCGCGAAGGTCGTATTCATCATGCCCATTTTGGAAATCATCAGGTACTGCGGAATAATGAAAATCTGTCCCGGTACCATCATCTGTACGAGTACGAGCGAAAACATTAATTTCTTTCCCGGGAAATTCAGCCGCCCGAATGCGTAGCCAGCCATTGTTGCGGTCAGGCATGCGCATAAAACACGGAAGAAAATCATCAGCAGTGTATTTTTGTAAAGAATTACAAAGTTATAGCTTTTCCATACCGTTCCGAAATTCTCCCAGTGCCAGCCGTTCTGTGGAAGAATATAGAACGGATTAACGGAGATTGCTTCCTGATTGGTCTTTAAGGCAGTGAGAATCATCCAGGCAAACGGAACAATCATAATGACTGAAAAGACAATCAGAATCACATGAATGAGGACGGATGTCATCCTCTGTTTTGCTTCATAGCTTTCCATATTCTTCTCCTTCCTTAGTTATGGTATACAAGTTTCTTTTCCAGTTTCTGCAGGATAATTGTCAGAGCCAGGATAAATACAAGCAGGATAACGACAATTGCTGCACCCACGCCCTTATTTCCGTTTGTGAACGAATACTGGTAGAATACATATACAATCGACTGTGTCTTGCTCAAAGCCTGGTTCGTTTTGTCCATAACCATGAACATTAAGTCAAATATGGTTAACGCGCCGATAATACGTGTCTGTACGATAAAGAATGTTGTCGGGGAAAGCAGAGGCATGGTAATGCTGAAAAACTGGCGGATGCCGCTTGCACCGTCAATCCTTGCTGCTTCGTAATAATCTCCCGGAATCTCCTGAAGCCCCCCAAGGAACAGCACCATATTGTAACCGATGATAGACCACACACCGATAACGCCGATGCAGATCCAGGCAATGTTCGGGCTGGAAATCCATGGCACATTTGTATGGAAAACATTGTTTAAAAGACCAAACTGCTGGTTGTAAAGCCATTTCCATACCATTGCAACTGCTGCCGGCGCACAGACCATAGGCAGGAAGAAAATAGTACGGTATACCGAACGGCCTTTCATTTTTCTGTTTAAGAATACAGCAAGAACTATAGAAATTGCTACAGAAAACGGTACTTCAATAATCGCATATTTAATCGTATTCCACAGCGACTGCCACAATTCTTCTTTTCCGGAACCAAACAGCATATCCTGATAGTTTTTCGCTCCGATAAATACATTTCCAAGGCCAAAATCACCCGTTTTAAAGAATGACTGGTAAATCGTATCGAAAATCGGATAAAAGTTCAGGATGAGCAGTCCTAACATTGTCGGCATGATAAATGCCCAGCCCCAGGCCGCCTCTTTTTTCTGGGCCAATGTCATTGTTTGTTTCATTGTCCCCCTCCTTATCTATAATTTATGAAATATTTAACTCCTAAATGTGTTCCTGCAGCCAGTGCACAGCCGCATGGCTGCAGAAGCTGTTTCATAAAATCAAACGGTATGTATGCCTGCCTGCTTACTCGTTCGCAATGGCATCTTCAATAATTTTCTGTGCATTGTCGCAGGCTTTTGACATCAGGGACTCATCTTCCGGATTCTGCCATGGGTCTAAGAAACCGCCTGCCTGCTGAAGTGCATCTTCCCATACGGTTGTATTACGTGTATACGGACGGAAGAACAGGGTACCTTCTTCTTCAATTCTTGTAAACGGAGAAAGGTCAATGCCTTCAAAGGAGTTTGCAAATACATCCGATACACCCTTATATCCAGCCATCGTTACGCCCAGCTCAGACTGCTTTTTCTGTCCTTCTTCCGAGCAGAAATAAGAAATCAGGGAATATGCTGCATCCGGATTGGAAGTATTGGCAGCTGCTGCCCATCCAAGGCCGTTGTATACAGAACATCTTTCGCCTTCATCACACTGTCCGTTTCCGTTCACATCTGCATATGGCATCAGTGCCCATTTATAATCTGCTGCATGTTCTGCTGTATAGAATGTATTTACCATCCAGGAACCCTGTGTAATCATGCCGACCAGGTTGGAAGTAAACAGGGAGTCTGTACCGGATTCAGCAACCGCGCTCTGCGGAACACCAACGGTAAGCAGCTTGCGCACCATTTCCATGCCTGCTTTTGCTCCCTCTGAGCCAATCGTTGTTCCTTTGTGGTCTTCGGTAATAACCTCTCCGCCGTAATCATAAATGAGATTATACCAGCCGTCATGATTGTTGGAAACGTTCAGTGCATATCCGTACACGCCGTCTGCTTTTCCTGCCTCGGTAATCTTTTTCGCTGCTTCATAAACATCATCCCATGTCCAGTCATCGGTCGGTGTTTCTACGTCATACTTGTCAAAGATTGCCTGGTTATAAAGAAGCGCAATCGTATCATGGTCTTTCGGGATTGCATACTGGGTACCATTGGACTGGTACAGGCTTACAATACCGTCATAGTAATTTGCCATGTCAATCTTGTCATCTTTTGCGATATAATCATCCAGGTTTAACAGAAGGTTATTTTCCATATACATCTGCGCTGTATTGGAATGCATCCAGAAAACGTCCGGCATTTCACCGCCCTGTGCGCCGGAGCTTAACAGTGTCCAGTAGCTGTCCCAGGTTACGACGTTGATATTCACCTTAATGCCGGACTCCTTAGACCATTCATCTGCAATCTGCTGCAGGCCTGCCAGCTGGTTGTTATCCCAGATATTTACCTGGATTTCGCCGCCCGAACCGCCGGATGACCCGGTATCTCCGCTGCTTCCGCTATTGCCTGCGCTGCCGTCGTCTCCGCCGCCGCAGGCTGCCAGTGTCCCTGCCGTCATAACGGCTGCAAGGCCCAGCGCCAGTAACCTTTTTTTGTTTTTCATACTTATTTCCTCCTTTTTTTATAATTTCGTAATGTTTTTATCGTAATTATTGTACTTATTTATACATTTTTCATAAATGGATTAATTAAATATTTTTATGTGATTTTCACTATGGAAAAATCATCAAATATATGGTATAATCAAAAATAACTTGTCATACATACTGCATTTTCGGCAAAAGTTATAAATATGATTAATAAACAGCCAGATTTGCAGCTGGATTTTGTGCAGTTCACATCAATCAAAAAAGCAGGTGAGTTATTTTTTATGTCAGTACCTTACTTGTTCCGTTATTTAGTTCCAGTTTTCGCTCGCTGAATGTTGACTAATTTTATAAAAGGAGAGATTTGCTATGCGTAATGTAAAATATACAGATAGTGTTACTTTCCGCTGCCTGGAGCATTTAAAAGAGACATCTTTGGATATTAATCTGGTTCACGCCGGACGGGAAAAATGCCGCCCCTCCCATATCTGTGCCGGGCCACGGGACGAATACATCATACATTTTATCCTTTCCGGCAAAGGCTTTTATTCTACTGCAAACGGAAACATTTACACCCTGTCCGCCGGGCAGATGTTTTTAATACAGCCCGGCGAACCGGTTACATACGGCTCCGACGCCGCAGACCCATGGCATTATGCATGGATTGGCTTCAGCGGCATCCGTTCGGACGCTATTTTAAAGCAGTGCGGCTTTTCCCCGAAAAAGCCTGTGCTGCCTTCTCCTGTCCATCCAGAAGACGTAACGGACTGCATTGATCATATTTTGGACTGCAAATCGCTTACTTTCGTAAATGAGCTTGGCCGGGAAGCATGGATGCTGATGCTGTTTTCCAGGCTTGTGGACAGCCACAACAAGCTGACCAAGCAGCGCGCCCCGCAGGGCAGCAGCTACAGCGCAAGGGTCTATGTGGAGCTTGCCATTGAACATATCAAATGCTTTTATAAGGACGGCATCCATGTATGCGACATTGCGGATCATATCGGCATCAGCAGGGCCTATTTAAATTATGCATTCCAAAAAGAGCTTGGCATGTCCATCCAGAAATTCCTGATAGATTTCCGGATGCACAAGGCGGCCAGCCTGCTTGTCGGCACGGCTGATACGGTAAAGGAAATTTCCATGGCCGTCGGATATGAAGACCAGCTGACCTTTTCCAAGGCATTTAAAAAGAAATTCGGCGTCAGCCCGAAATACTACCGGGAACATAAATCAACTGCCATTCATTACAGCGAGAAGCAGCTGACAGACAACGAAGAAGACTTTTATTATTAACAGGCTTTTATGATTCAGAAGCTGTTTCGCAAGACAGAAAAAGACCCAGACAGGAGAACCGCTTCAGATGGAAGATTCTTATGTACTGCATTACCCGGACCACCGGTTTCACGACCTGTACCTGTGCCTGTGCGGCTATTCCAAATGCGCGCCGCTGCACAGCTTCGGCCCGGCTGTGCGCCCGCATTATGTGCTGCATTACATTATGGAAGGAAAAGGCCGCTACTATGCGGGCGGCACCCGCTTCGACCTTCAGGCCGGCCAGGGATTTTTAATTGAGCCGGACGTGCAGACCTTTTACCAGG
>CAJTSV010000054.1:12452-15156 GCA_910579075.1 uncultured Eubacterium sp. | reverse complement strand
GGCAGCAGCGCAAAACCCTACCTGCGGGAAATCGGCTTAAACAGCAGCCAGCTGACTTACCGCTGCCGCCATGCAGAAGAATTAAAGCAGACCGTTATCAGCATGCTCAAAAACAACACGTCCGGCACGACAAACCAGTTCCTGCTGGAAAGTCTTTTATACTCTTTTTTTTCCATCCTTGCACGGGATATGGAAATCATGCCCCAGTCCAGGCCGGGCGGCGATAACGTCTATATCCGCCGCGCCATGGAATATATCCATAACAATTATTCCAGTCCTATCCGCGTGGCCGATATCGCATCCTATGTCTGCATCGACCGCAGCTATCTGTATACCCTGTTCCGCAGGGACCTGGGCGTATCGCCGCAGGATTACCTGACAAACTACCGCCTCAGCTGCGCGGCAGAGCTTCTGACCATTACAGAGCTTCCGGTCAGCGGCGTCGCATTATCCTGCGGGTATCTGGACCCGCTTGTATTTTCCAAGGCGTTCAAGCACCGCATGGGGCTGGCCCCTTCGGCGTACCGGCGCAAAAACCGGACAGACACAAGGGAACGCCTTAAGGAGCATGAGGAGCATCTGGAGACCCTGTAGGCTGGTGCTTTAGCAGGCTGGCACTTATATGGAAACATCAAAGATTCGTTTTCCTTTGTACGCAGCCCATTGCATGCGCATCTTTTTCTGCCGGCGGAAATCAAACGTCAAAAGATATCCTTCTTTAGCATGCATGCTTTCCAGATAGCCATACAGCTGCTCATACGCATCTTCCTGTTTTTTTGCGCCATGCCAGAGCTTTAATTCCACAATATACTGCCTGTCCCCGTAGTCCACGACAACATCCATGCGCCGCTGGGTATTGGTTCTGGACTCAATATGATAAAATCCCCTGCCATTTATCAGCGGCTTTAAATAAGTCAGAAACAGGATTCTTCCATGTTCTTCTAAAAAACGCCTGTTTTTGATATTTTCATACAGCCCTTCGTAATGCTGTGCAAATTTCCGCAGGGCATATTCCATCTGAAACTGCCCGTCCTTCAGGACATCCTCTGCCAGAACACCTGTCATATTCTGCTGTTTTGTGTCCTGCATATTTTTGGATATAAAATAATTCGCTATTTTAATCTCAAACATCCGGTTATCGATAACGGCATACCCGTCCTGATTGCGGATAAACCCAAATGTTGCCGCAAGGTCTGTCTGGGCATTGCCCCGCTCATATGGTTTTTCCTGGCCGAGAATCAGCAGCTCATACATAAACCGGCACAGCTCCCTTTTGTTTTCCAGATGATGCACAATATCGTCAAACAGGGGATTTTTTTCCATCAGAATCGTTTTGACAGCCATTCGGATTGCGCAGGAATCCCAGCCCAGCTGTTTTTGATCCAGCTCCTGGCAGATTCTGCTGGCCAGATACGGGTACCCCCTGGTATATTCCCAGATGATGGAAGCTGTTTCCTGTACCTGCATTCCCGTATGGTGTTCTGCTTCGTACTCTGCCAGCATCGTGCTGATTTCGTGCACGGATAAAGACAAATCCACATCAAAATCTGCGGCAATGTTCCATGGGGAATTATACCTGGCCTCTCCCTGTGAAGCTAAGGCATAGCCTTTTTCCATCATGCGCAGTTTCACATTTTTTACATCATAAACCCCGGCCAGAATAACACTATAAAAGGTACTGTCTTCTCCTGCTTTGCGTGCCTGGTATTTTTCCCGCAGCATTCCAAGGAAATGCACAAATACCTGGTTATCAGACGCCTGGTCCGCTTCATCCACGAGCAGTACCGTCCTGCGCTCCATGCAGAAATCCGTGATTTTTTCAGACAGAATCCGAAAATTATCCGGCTTTTTCCCATATTCATTCCACTGGCAGATGTCTTCCCTGCCTGCAGCAGAATACCGCAGGCTTTTTGCAAAAAGCGCATCAAATCCAAGGCAGAATTCTGTCTCACTGGAAAAAAGCATTCCCCCGGCCCCTTCAAAGCTGACCTTTGATACAATATAATCTTCCTGCAGGCTGCTTTTTAACGCTTGCAGAATCGTTGTCTTTCCATACTGCCTTGCACGGCAGATGGTAAAATACGCGCCCGCATCCACCATTGCGCGGATTTTTGCAATCTTTGCGGATATATCTGCCATATAATCCTGCCCCGGCATGCATAAGCCGGTAACATTAAAATGCTTCATATGCCCTCTCCTTCCTGTACTGCGTTTGGACTGCTGTCCTGACCATTATATAACACAACGGCCGGAAAAGAAATCTGATTCTCAACATTTTGACTGTTTTCCATAACAAATCCCTCAGCCTCTTTTTCCCCTGCTGCCCTATAATAAGCATACAGCAAACGAGAAAAAAAATCCCCTGCAAAACGATGCAGCGCAGGGTTTTGGAATTCAGACAGGAGGCTTATATGAGCATTTTATTCAGCGAACGCACACAGACCTTTCATTTATGCAATGAACAAATCAGCTACATTATGACGGTTCTGCCGAACCGCCAGATGGGACAGCTTTATTTCGGAAAACGGATTCATCATAAGGAAGATTTTTCCTATCTGCTGGAAGCCTGTTCCCGCCCGATGACATCCTGTGTTTTTGAAGATAACCGGACATTTTCCTTAGAGCATACGAAGCAGGAATACGGAGTATACGGAACGACCGATTACCGCCGGCCGGCCGTTGAGGTTTTGCAGGAAAACGGCAG
>CAJTSV010000054.1:0-12442 GCA_910579075.1 uncultured Eubacterium sp. | reverse complement strand
CCGCCTGTCGGATTTCCAGTACCAGAGCTATGAAATTATCCCGGGAAAGCCAAAGCTTGAGGGGCTTCCTGCGACCTACACGGAATCGGAGGACGAAGCGGAAACGCTGGTTCTTATATTGAAGGATTCCGTCACCGGCGTCACGCTGCGCCTTTTGTATACGCTTTTTGCACAGGACGGCATTCTTGCCAGAAGCGCACAGTTTGTAAACGAAGGAAAACAAAGCGTGCACCTGACTGCAGCAATGAGCCTGTGCATGGATCTGCCGGACTGCAATTATGAATGGATGCAGTTTTCCGGTGCATGGGCAAGAGAGCGGCATTTAATTACCAGAAAGCTGGAACCGGGCATTGTGTCTGTAGACAGCCGCCGCGGCAATTCATCCCACAACCACAATCCGTTTGTTATCTTAAAGCGCCCGGACACAAACGAATACCAGGGCGAAGCCATCGGGTTCAGCCTGGTTTACAGCGGAAATTTCCTCGCACAGGCAGAAACGGACACGCATGAGACGACGCGGGTGCTTCTTGGCATCCACCCGATGGGCTTTGACTGGAAGCTGGAACCAGGCGAATCGTTCCAGACACCGGAAGCAGTAATGGCCTATACCGCACACGGATTAAACAGCCTGAGCCAGGCATACCACCGGCTTTACCAGAAGCGGCTGGCAAGGGGGTACTGGCGCGACAGGGAACGTCCTGTCTTAAACAACAACTGGGAAGCTACTTATTTTAATTTTACTGAAGACCGCCTGGTTCAAATCGCATCCAAGGCAAAGGAATGCGGCGTGGAGCTGTTTGTCTTAGACGACGGCTGGTTCGGGCAGCGCAGCAGCGACAATGCCGGCCTGGGCGACTGGACAGCCAACCCGGAACGCCTGCCGAACGGCATTACCGGGCTCGCCCAGCGCATCGAAGACCTTGGCATGAAATTCGGACTCTGGTTTGAACCGGAAATGGCCAATAAAGATTCTGATTTGTACCGCAGCCACCCGGACTGGATTTTGCAGACGCCGGGACGCAGCACATCCTGCGGCCGCAGCCAGTACGTGCTGGATTTTTCCAGAACGGAAGTCGTGGACTGCATTTACGCACAGATGACAAAAATATTAAGCGAAGCAAAGGTTTCTTATATTAAGTGGGATATGAACCGCAGCATTACCGAATGCTTTTCTGCTTCCCTTCCATCTGACCGCCAGGGAGAAGTGTTCCACCGTTATATTTTAGGTGTATACAGCCTGTATGAGCGGCTCACATCCGCATTCCCGCAGGTACTGTTTGAATCCTGTGCCAGCGGCGGCGGACGCTTTGACCCGGGCATGCTCTACTATGCGCCTCAGGCATGGGCAAGCGACGATTCCGATGCCGCAGAACGGCTGAAAATCCAGTACGGTTCTTCGTTCTGCTATCCTGTAAGCAGCATCGGAAGCCACGTATCTGTCGTGCCAAACCACCAGGTATACCGGACGACACCGCTGCATACGCGTGCGAACGTGGCATTTTTCGGGGCTTTCGGCTATGAACTGGATTTAAACAGCCTGACGGAAAAAGAACTGGAAGAAGTAAAAAAACAGATTGCATTTTTCAAGGAATACCGCAAAATCCTGCAGTTTGGTACGTTTTACCGGATTTTAAGCCCGTTTGAAGGCAATATCACCTTCTGGATGGCAGTCAGCGAAGACAAAAAGCAGGCCATTGCAGGCTGGTACCGCGTTTTAAACGGCGCAAACCTTCCATTTGGCAGAGTCCGCCTGCAGGGGCTGAACCCTGATTTCTGCTATACGGAGCTTTCCAGCGGTGCTTCCTATTACGGGGATGAGCTGATGAACCTCGGACTGATTACGACAGACGGCATGTCCGGACAGCCGGATGATATCCATGCCGCATACGGGGATTTTGATTCCAGGCTCTATGTATTCAAAGCAGATTAGAAAGGACTGTTACAGATTATGACTGCAAATAAAAATCCTTTTGTGAAACGCTGTATCATGATGGTAACCGGAATTCTCTTTATCGGTATCTGCGTCGGTGCTTTCCGCCTGAGCGCATTTGGCGTGGATGCTTTTACCTGCATGAACCTCGGCATCAGCGGCTTTCTCGGTATGCAGTTTGGCACCTGGCAGCTGATTATGAATACAGCCATCCTGATTGTCGTTTTCTTTACCGCCCGCGAATGCATCGGGGCCGGAACGATTGTCAATATGGTGTGTGTCGGGTATATGGCTGACTTTATCTGCTGGATTGTACAGGATCAGTTACAGATTGCGATGACGCTGCCGCTGCGGATTGGCGCACTGATTGCCGGCAGCCTGTTTGCCGGAATCGGCGTGGCATTTTACATGGTCGCCGAAATGGGCATCGCGCCATATGACAGTGTCGCGATTATTATACAAAAACAGGCCAAAGGGCGGATTGCGTTTCAGGCTGCCCGGGTGATGAGCGATGTAACCGTTGTCGTGATTGGCGTGGCCTTCTGCCTTCTGGCACGGGGAAACCTGTGGCTGATTATCGGAATCGGGACGATTTGCAATGCACTGTTTAACGGGCCGGTAATTCAGTTTTTCAAGACACATCTGGCGGAACCGCTGATGAATGGGAAATAAATTTTAAATAGAATTCATGTAATGAAACAGCCAGATAAAGATGTCTGGGCTGCCGCATTCAGGGAATCAGAATATATTGTCTGTTCTCTGCTTACCGGAAGCCCAGGCTGTTTTATTCTTTTTGAAATGTTTCAATAACACATAGATGCGATATCCGCCCACGCTTCTTCGTCAATATCCTCATCCCGAAACAGCTTCTTTCGGTCTGCTTCCGTAATCAGCCGGATAACTTTGCATGGATTTCCGGCGGCAATCGCCCAGTCCGGGATATCCTTTGTTACCACGCTTCCGGCACCAATGACCACGTTGTTCCCGATATGGACGCCCGGGCAGATTACGGCATTTCCGCCAATCCACACATTGTCCCCTATCGTAACCTCTTTTCCGTATTCATACATGGAAGCGCGCGTGTCCGGGTGAACCGGGTGTCCGGCTGTGTATATTGCCACATTCGGTGCCAGCAGGCAGTTATCCCCGATTTTTACCTTTGCGACATCCAGAATTGTGCAGTTGTAATTCACAAAAAGATGTTTCCCTGCTTCAATATTCTTTCCGTAATCACAGTAAAACGGCGGATTGATAAATGCCCCGTCCGACCTTCCTAACAGCTTTTTCACAACGCTTCGGATTCCATCAAAATCGGAACGGTCCATAAAATTCAGCTGCTGCAAAATATGCCTGCATACCCTCTGCTCCTCTAATACTGCCTGGTCGGATAAATATGCCATCTGGGCGTCCCTGCGTTTTTGATTTGTCATGTTCTTCTGTCTCCATTCTTATTTTTCGGTTCTGTTTTTCCCTGTTATAAGCAGATTTTCATTCTGCATTTCACAGTTTTTTGCTGTGTTCCCTTCTTAAATCAAATGTAATTTTAAAAATCCCTGATACAGCCCGTCTTCTTCCACGTCGCCCGTTACAAAATCCGCGGCAGCCTTTGCTTCCTCTCCCGCATTTCCCATCGCCACGCCCGTATGGCAGAATTCAAACATTGGAATATCAATTTTTGCATCCCCGAACGCTACCGTATCTTCCTGTTTCGCTCCAAGATAGTCCAGCAGCCTGGCCGCTGCATTTCCTTTTGTAATTCCTTTTACGCCCAGGTCGCCAAACAGCGCTGTTTCCCCGGCACCGCCCCATGTGCCGTTTTCCATATCCGCAAACTGCTCCTTTGCGTCCAGAAAATCCTGATAGCTGTCCAGCAGATAGCTGATTTTGTTCAGGTCGTCCCGGTAAAGCCCCGCCCCGTATATCATATCCGGAAATGCCTGTGATACCGTCATATGCTCTGCACCATCCCTGCCCCTGCGGCGGCTGTATTCACGGACAGCCGGCTGCGCTTTTTCGGCAAACTGCTCACTCGCATACAGGCCGCTGTTGCTTTCCAGATAAAATTCCAGCCCGCGGCTGTTAAGCCAGTCCACAGCCCGCCTGCACTGTTCCAGTGTCAGCAGCTGGTGCATGACGACATGCCCGTGGTCTTCCACATAGCTGCCGTTTCCGCCAATCATTCCATCCAGGCCGATATCCCAAAGCGACGGATAGACCTCTGCCCTGCTGCGCCCCGTGCAGATATACACGCGGTGGCCGCTGCGCCTGGCTGCACGCACAGCCCTGACCGCAGACGGCGGGATGCGGTTCTCATAATCGGCCAGCGTCCCGTCCACATCCAGAAAAATAATTTTTCCCATTTCAGGTTCCTCCATTTTTTCATGACATATTCTAACATAAATGCCAGGAAATATCATCCCCCATTGCACTGTGAATTGCAAAAAATACGGTTCAGAAGGTTCCCGTTTTCCCTTATGCTTCTGTGCTGTCTTCAAGATTGATGCCTTTTGTATATACGTTTCAGGCAGCTTGGCTGCGGCACACTGCTCCAGCCCAGTCTGTAATATTCAGCACAAAAAATCTGGCAGTCATAATCAGGCGTCCTGCTGCATAGATTAGAGCAAAGAATATTTCGGGAAGAATTTTATGTGCAGCATTGCAGGCTTTTATCATCCGTCTGCCCAGTTTCTGGCAAAACAGGCGGAATTTGAACATATTTTGCAAAAGATGTGCCAGATTCAGGCCCACCGCGGCCCGGATGATTCCGGCACATTCCTTTCGGGCTCATGCGGACTGTCCCATACAAGATTATCAATTATCGATTTAAAAAACGGGAAACAGCCGATGACCCGTTCACGCAGCGGCCATCCGTATCATATCGTATATAATGGCGAGATTTATAATACAGACACACTCCGCCAGGCATTGTCTGAACGCGGCGTGACACCGCAGACATCGTCCGATACAGAAATCATCCTCCTGTCCTATCTGACGTTCGGCCCCGAATTCGTAAAGGAATTAGACGGCATTTTTGCATTTGCCATCTATGACGAACGCCATAAAACATTAACGCTGTACCGCGACAGCTTCGGTGTCAAGCCGCTGTTCTATACCATTTATGACGGCACGCTTGTATTTTCTTCGGAACTCAAAGGACTGTTCTGCTTCCCGGGCATCCGGGCAAGGCTGGATGCAGGCGGGCTGAATGAGCTGTTTGGCCTGGGCCCTGCGAGAACGCCCGGAAACGGCGTATTCAAAGATATTTTCGAGCTAAAGCCGGGCACTTCGATGACCTGCAGCAGCCTTGGCTTCCATACACATACATATTTCCAGCTGGCCAGCCGGCCGCATGAAGACTCTTATGAAGACACCATTGAAAAGACCCGTTTTCTCGTAACCGATGCCATAAAACGGCAGATGGTTTCCGATGTTCCGGTGTGCACCTTCCTTTCCGGCGGCGTGGATTCCAGCCTTGTTTCTGCGGTCTGCGCAAAGGAGCTTAAAGCACAGGGACAAAGGCTTGCTACCTATTCGTTTGATTTTACCGAAAATGACAAATATTTTCAGGCAAACAGCTTCCAGCCGTCCCTGGACCGCCCTTACGTCGATAAAATGGCCGGATTCCTGCATTCTGACCACCGATATCTGGAATGCGGCAGCCAGACGCAGGCTGACCTGCTCTATGAATCCGTAGACGCCCACGACCTTCCCTGCATGGCCGATGTGGATTCTTCGCTGCTGTATTTCTGCGGCGAGGTTTCAAAAAACCACAAGGTGGTGCTGACCGGGGAATGTGCAGACGAGGTATTTGGCGGGTACCCGTGGTTTCACAAAGAATCCTTTTTAACCTGCCATACATTTCCCTGGACTCCGGACCTGTCCCCGCGCACACAGCTGTTAAACCCGCAGCTGCTGGAAGTGCTTGACATGGAGCAGTATGTACAAAACGCCTATGAGACAGCCATCAGCGAAATCCAGCTGCTGCCGGAAGACAATGAAACCGAAGCCAGCCGCCGGCGCATCAGCTATCTGAACATCCGCTTTTTCATGCAGACGCTGTTAAACCGCATGGACCGCACCAGCATGCATTCCGGGCTGGAAGCACGCGTCCCGTTTGCTGACCGTGCACTTGTTACATATGTCTTTAACATTCCGTGGGAAATGAAGGCCAAAGACGGCATTGTAAAAAATGTACTGCGCCAGGCCGCACGGACGCTGCTGCCCGATGAAATCTTATTCCGCAAAAAAAGCCCGTACCCGAAAACATACCACCCGGCCTACGAAAAGCTGCTCGCACAGCGCCTGACAGACGTGCTGGCACAGCCGGACTGCCCGCTGGTGCCCCTGGTCGATAAAAAAGCGCTGATGCAGTTTCTGGAACGGCCAAAAGATTACGGAAAGCCATGGTACGGACAGCTGATGGCCGGTCCCCAGATGACTGCATACCTGCTGCAGACAGAGTATTTTCTGCGCAAATACCATGTGGAATTTGTTTTTTAAATCAGAAGTTAAGGTAATTTATACAGCCGGTTTTATAAAGGCCCCATTAAAACCGGCTGAAGCTGCCTGCCCTGCAGTGCTTCCTGAATGGTATCGCTGATAAGCTCTGTATGGGCAATCATCGAATTTTTCTTGCTCCGGTAATTATCCTGGCCAAACGGAACGAAATAAACATGCTTCATGTTCATCAGCATGCCGATGTTTTTAAAATTCATGCCGAGCGCATCATTTGTGGATATCGACAAAACCAGCGGTTTTTCGTTGCGAAGGTGTGCCTTTGCAGCCATCAGCACCGGGGTATCGGTGATGCCGGAGCACAGCTTTGCCAGCGTGTTTCCAGTACACGGCGCAATAACCAGCGCATCCAGATACCCCGAAGGGCCGATTGGCTCTGCTTGCTGAATCGTAAAAATCCCTTTTTCCCCGGTAATTTCTTCCATATCCGTGCGGAATTCTTCCGCAGAGCCAAAACGCGTATCCATATTCTGGACATGGAACGAGTAAATGGGGATGACCCGCATGCCCTCCCCTGCCAGCTGCCTTGCGGCTTCCCTGATTTTTCCAAATGTGCAAAAAGACCCCGTTACTGCAAGCCCTACTGTCAGCTTCTGCTCCTTACCCATCATACGCCACCTCTTTCTGATAAATTTAAATAAGATTCAATGATATCAAACAGCAGCTTTGCTGCCGATTTCGGAGCGTATTTTGCCGGAAGCCCGCTGCAGAGCTTCGCGTTCAGTCCGTTTTGCGCACAGCATGCGTAATCAAACCCGCCTGGTGCCGATGCCAGGTCTATCAGCACGGCATCGTGCCGGACACTGGAAAGACGCGCCGGGCCAAGCACGGTCTGCGGAATGGTATTGAAAATATATCCAAACTGCCCCCAGAACCGGGCATCCAGGCGGTTTTCCGATTCCATGTTCCCGTTTCCCAGGGAACAGTTTACTACCGTCATGCTGCCAGGCTCACAGGAAAGCGTTTCTTCTTCTGCTTCCACGGCTCCTAGTCCCATGGCTTTTGCCACTGCCAGTTTTTCCTGGCTCTTTTCATAAACCGTCACGTCGCCGCCCATTGCCCACAGCCGCTGCGCGAGCACCTGGCCACACCTTCCATAGCCCATGACAAGCATTTTCTGCCCGCAGAGCATTTCTTTGCCGGATAAAACCGCTTCAGCAAGCGCGCCTTCTGCCGTCGCGGCTGCATTTGTATACGCAGCGCCATCTTCTTTCAGATAATCGATAAAAAAAATTCCCTGCCTGCGCTTTTCATCCAGTATTTCCGGGGGAAAATTACAGCCGAATACATACACGCCAGCCTGCAGCTTATCCGTAATCCGGCTCAGATAAACAGCGGTTTTTGCCGGCGGCAGCATAATGGCGTCATATCCGCCGTCGAGCCAGGAATCACAGTACGTCACGGTCTGTCCCCTGGCACAGAGCATCTGGAATAAATATTTCTGGCGTTCTTCCTTTCCCAAAATAAGAAAACGTCCCATATAACTGCACCTCCACTATATTTTATGCAGTATCTATGAGACGGTTCCCTTTACGGACTGTATTTTATATGCCGTTTTTCTGGCAGAAATTTTTGCTTATTTTACCATGTAGCTGCTTTTTTCGGTGCATCCACGGTCTGTACTTTTATCATGTTTGTCGTGCCGGCCACGCCGAGCGGCACGCCGGATGTAATGACTACCAAATCACCCGGATTCAAAAATCCATAATCCCTGGCATTATTTACAGCATGATTAAATAATTCAATAACATCGCTTTCTTCTGTAATCAAAAGCGGGCGCACGCCCCAGGAAAGATTCAGCTGCCTGCCGACCTTGTCATCAATCGTACATCCGATAATCTGGCAGTCCGGACGGTAGCGCGAAATCATGCGCGCAGAGGTTCCGGATTTTGTAACCGTCAGAATCGCTTTTGCATTTAAATCATGCGCCGTCGTACAGGTTGCATGGCAGATAGCATCTGTAATATTGGAATTGGCGGAATGGTCGTAGCTGAAAAACCGCTTTTTGTAATCAATATCCTGCTCCGTGCGGTTGGCAATCCGGACCATGGTCTGCAGGGCTTCTACCGGATAAAGTCCTGCTGCTGTCTCGCCTGATAACATAATCACGCTTGTGCCGTCATAAATCGCATTGGCAACGTCCGTTGTCTCCGCCCTGGTCGGCCTTGGATTTTTCATCATAGAATCGAGCATCTGGGTAGCAGTGATGACTTTTTTGCCTGCTTCATAGACCTTCTTAATAATCTTTTTCTGAATAACCGGCACTTCCTCGCTTGCAATTTCCACGCCCATATCCCCGCGTGCAATCATAATGCCTTCGGAAACAGCAATAATCTCGTCGATATTGTCCACGCCTTCCCGGTTTTCAATTTTCGATATAATTTCGATATTATCCCCGCCATTTTCCCTTAAAATCTTGCGGATTTGAAGCACATCTTCTGCACGGCGCACGAAAGAGGCCGCAATAAAATCAAAATCTTTTTCGATGCCGAATAAAATATCCTGCCTGTCTTTTTCACTGATATAAGGAAGCGACAGATGCACATCCGGCACGTTGACCCCTTTGTTGTTTGAAACAACACCGCCATTAATAACCCGGCAGATAATATCCTTGTTTTCAATCGCCTCTACCTTCATGGCTATCAGGCCGTCATCCAGCAAAATGCGCTTTCCGACTGCCACATCCTTATACAGGTCCTGGCAGGTAATCGATACCTGTTCCTCTGTTCCTTCCACGTCGTTCGAGCACAGGCGGAACAGCTGCTCCGGCTGCAGCTGGACTTTTCCGGCTTTAAATGTCTTTACCCGGATTTCCGGTCCTTTTGTATCGAGCAGGGCCGCTACTGGCTTCTGGTATTTCGTGCGCGCTTCCTTTAACGCCTTGAGCCGCTTTTCATGCTCCTCATAATTTCCATGCGAGAAATTAAAGCGGGCCACGCTCATTCCTTCCTGCACCAGCGCTTCCAGAATCCCCGGCTTGTCCGTTGCCGGTCCTAAGGTACAGATAATCTTTGTCTTTGTCATTCTGTTTCTTCCTCCTTGATAAGAAATATTTATGCCAGTGCCTGCTTTTGGCTATGGCACCGGATAACCGGAGTAAAATCCGGCTGGAAACCACAAACCTTCTATCTGCTGCATGCTTTACCCGGCACAAAAAAAACGCATCCCGCAGCCATGATTCAGCGGGCCGCTCCCGTGTCCCAAATCCAGCCCGGCTGAAATTGCCTGCGTAACATACTGCTTGGCCTGTGCGACTGCATCCGGCACAGACAGTCCCTCTGCAAGCCTGCAGGCAATTGCTGCGGATAATGTACAGCCTGTCCCATGGGTATTCGGATTGTCTATATGTGCCTGTTCGAACCAGTAAAACTGCCCGCTGTCATACAAAAGGTCATCCGCAGCCCCGGACAGATGGCCGCCCTTTACGAGCACTGCACAGCCTGATTTTGCTGAAATCATTTCGGCTGCATGCTGCATCGAAGCCCGGTCTGTGACCGGAACCGAGGATAATGCTTCCGCTTCCGGAATATTCGGCGTCAGAAGCCTGGCCAGCGGATAAAGCTGCTCCTGTGCCTGCAGGAATGCCTGCTTTTCCATCAGCGCGGTTCCGCTTGTAGAACCCATAACCGGGTCAATAACAAGATTAACTGCCTGGTAAGCACACAGTTTTTCTGACAGGATGCGTACTGCCTGCACATTCGGAATCATGCCGATTTTAACCGCTTTTGGAAAAATATCTGTAAAAACCGCATCCAGCTGTGCCCCGATAAAATCCGGCTCCATTTCGCATACATCCAAAATCCCCTGTGTATTCTGGGCCGTCAGCGCTGTAATCACACTCATGCCATAGGCGCCATGCGCCATTATCGTTTTTAAATCTGCCTGGATGCCGGCCCCGCCGCTGCAGTCGCTGCCAGCTATCGTCAAAACGGTATTCATATGTTTTGCTGTCACTTTCATTTTTATTAAATAATATTCATAATACGGCATTATTATAACATAACGCAGCATATGCCTGCAATCCCATTTCTATTCTTCAGACAGCAAATAAGGCGGAAACAGGTTTTCATTTCCTGTTTCCGCCCCACGCCCTGTGGTTTTATGCTTCTAGAATTTTCTAGCCTTCGATTGCAATATATTTACTTTCTTCGACTTCCGGTTTTGCTTCCTTCTTCGGTACGCTTACCTTTAAAATGCCGTCTTCAAATCTAGCTTTAATATCTTCCTGAGTCACTGCATCGCCGACATAAAAGCTTCTGCTGCAGGAACCATAATATCTCTCGCGGCGGATATACTGTCCGTCTTTATTCTTCTCCCCGTCATCCCTGCTGGTCGATGCGTGAATGGTAAGATATCCTTCTTTCAGCTCTGCCTGGACTTCCGATTTTTTATAGCCAGGAAGGTCAATATCCAGTTCATAGCCAGAAGCAGTCTCCTTTATATCGGTCCGCATGACATTGCTCGCTGGCGTTTGATATCTCATGAGTGATTTCGACGGACGGGCAAAATCATTAAAAAAATCATCAAATAAATTTTCTCCAAAAATACTAGGCATTAACATAGGTCATTCCTCCATTCTTACTGACTGATTTTCTTTTCTTTTTTCTATGGCTTCTGTTTCCTGCTACAATTATGTTATAGCACTTTTATTAGCACTCGTCAATAGTGAGTGCTAATAATTTTTGTGAACTTTTTGTGAAGTCTTATTTTATGCGGGATAAAGCGTTTTTATTCTGACAAAATATGGCTGTTTTTTGTTTTTGACATACTTTTGACATACTTTTCTGCTTTGACAAAAGCCGCTATCGAAGGGCGACGTTCCATAAGGAAGTAAAAACCAAAAGACTTTGTAAACAGTCAGTATGATTGGATTGTAGGCAAATTCAAATCATACGGAGGAATTGCAAAATGGCAAAATCAATTTTTGAGAAATTAGGCGGCGAATATGAACAGCAAGGAGATTATCTAATACCACGCTTGACTGTACCCGCTGAAGAAGACCGTTCAATAGGCATATGGGGGCGGCGGCATCTGGACTATCTGAAACAGTACCGCAAAGTTACATACACCAATCTTCTCACAAGTGGCAAACTGAACGCCTACCTCGCCGACATCAACGAACAGGCACAGGAACGCTCCCACAGGCTCATAGAGGACATGAAGCAAGCACAGGGCATAACGGAACAGCTAAAGGCAGAAAACGCCTTAGAATGGACAGGAAAGATGAACAACATATTGGCTTGTGCAAGGGAGATTGTAAATAAAGAACTCATTTACACATAAGAAAAGTTTTGGGCAGAGGGAAGAAATTACCCCCTGCTCTTTCTGCATCTGAAAAACTATATAGACAAGCAATAGAAATATTCCTACTTGTACTGCTATTAGGGAAATATTTATTGCTGTTCACGAATGATTTATGAAAACGTAAGATAATATGATAAACAAAAAATCTTTGTAAAATACCTATATGGCATAATATGTTAAGTAGACAGCCTGTTCTGTCTGATAGCAATCAAGGCGGATAAGCCAAAAACGCTTATCCGCCCATCCATAATTATTAGCAAGCAATTTACCGTTTAAAAGAAATTATTATCTGGTATATGTTCCACAATGTCGCTAATATCGCACTCTAAAATATTACAAAGGCGGTCAAGCGTATTCGTGCTTACCGGCTGATTATATCTTAAACGGTAAAGCTGAGCCTTGCTCACATTATACTTTTTCGTCAGCATTGATTTTGTGATGCCTCTTTTTTCTGCCGTCTCCCATAGTTTGTCATACTTAATCATGTCAGCCCTTCTTTACTTTTTTTCTATTATCGCAGGAAAAAAAGCAGGCTATAAGGTTCCACATTCGGAACCATGAAGGCTAAAAAAAATTATCGTCTGGTATATGTTCCATGATGTCGGAAATATCACATTCCAAAAGATTGCAAAGACGGTCAACCGTACAAGTGGTCACCCCTTCGTTATGGCGCAATCTGGAAAGCTGCGCCTT
>CAJTSV010000053.1:22700-25292 GCA_910579075.1 uncultured Eubacterium sp. | reverse complement strand
AATATTAATACAATATATGGCGCTGGAAGGCGGGAGAATGCATGCATCAGGCTGTAAGAAGGATATCCTTCACGCATGCAAGCAGGTCTTCGTAATCATAATCATTGCCTTTGCGGTCATTTAATAAGAAGGACATGCATCCTGCATTTTTTCCTGCACCGGTATCGCGCAGGCTGTCCCCAATCATATAAGACTGGCTGAGGTCAATGTTGTATTTTTCGGCTGCCTGAAACAGCAGGCCTGGCTGCGGCTTGCGGCAGCTGCATGAAATTTTCAGCTCTGGACGCTCCCCTTCGAATCCGCCGTTTGGATGATGCGGGCAGTAAAAACGGTCATCAATATAAGCGCCGTCTTTGCCTAACATTGTTTCGATTTTGTCCAGCATCCGTTCGACTTCTTCAAATGTTGCCTCTCCCCTTGCTATGACGGGCTGGTTTGTAATGATAATGGCAAGATATCCGCTGTCATTGATAAGCCGGACTGCCTCTGCGGCACCCGGGCAGAGTTCGATATCTTCTGCACGGGTAATAAAATCCTTGAATATATTTAAGGTGCCGTCCCTGTCGAGAAAGAAGGCTTTCTGTTTATTATGAAGGTTTTTGGTCGCGATTATTTTTTTATGCATATCTTCCGTCACTTTTTGGCATCTTTCCGGAGTTCCCATGTCTTTTACATATTCTGGCGATGTATATGCGTATAACTGCCCGCTGGGAATCAGCTTCTTTAATATATCACGGTCCAGGTCTGTCTTTTCCGGTTTTGGAAACAGTTCCAGTATGGATGGGGATAATATATGAATGCCGGCATTGACAAGATTCCGGCAGTAATCCCGTTCTTCTTCTTTAGCCAGCCAGCGTGCCACCCTTCCGTCTTTTTCGGCAATGATAAGGCCGCTGTCATACGGGTGGCTGTTTGGATGTGTAAAGACAGAAGCCATGCAGCCCCTTTCTTTATGAAATGCAAGCATTCTTGCAAAATCCACGTCAAAGATAATATCGCCGTTCAGGAGAAGGAAATCTTCCTGCACCAGTCCTTTCAGGTAATACAGCGCCCCTGCTGTTCCAAGCGGCTCGGTTTCTTCGATATAACGGATGGAAACTCCGAATTTTCCGCCGTTCCCGAAATGCTGTCTGATGATTTCCCCAAGATGTCCGACAACCAGAATGATATCGGTATATCCCTGCTGCCTGAGTACCGATATCTGATGTTCCAAAATTGGCTTTCCGCAGATGGGAATCATTGGTTTCGGCACGTCTGCGCGCATGGCCGCAATCCGCGTGCCTTTTCCGCCTGCCATTATTACTGTCTGCATCATTTGCTGCACCTCTCTTTTCTGAAAATAATCACTCTCATTATAATCAAAACATGAATATGATACAAGTCTATTCTATTGAATAAAATGCAAATCAAAGTTACTATCTTATACAAAAGAATGGCTTTTTTATGTCGCATTTGACTAATGCTGTATTTCTTTTTAAGCAGATGGCTGCATGCGCGGCCCTGGCATTTATCTGTAAAACGTGATGCACAAGATACAAAGGAGGAAGTAAAGATGGTGACATCGCCAATAAGAACAAAAGAAGAAATTGAAAAAATGAAGGATTATTATTTAACAAAGAGTCATTTCCGGGATTATGCCCTGTTTGTCATCGGGATTAATACGGCGCTTAGAATCAGCGACCTGCTGCGTTTAAGATGGAGGGATGTGTATGACGCGCAGACGCGCAGATATAAAAACCACATTGATATTTATGAGCAGAAAACAAAAAAGCATGCTGTAATTGCCCTGAATTCCAGCTGTATTTCAGCGTTTAAAATGCTCAAAAAGAAAAAACCATTCCGCCGGGACGATGAATTTATTTTCTGCGGCGGCAAAAACCGTTACCAGCCTTTATCCAGAAACCGTGCGTACCACATTATTAAAGACGCAGCAGCAGCCAGCCATGTGGAAGGCAATATCAGCTGTCATTCCCTGCGCAAGACGTTCGGCTACCACGCCTGGAAAATGGGTACACCGACAGCACTGATTATGAACATCTATAACCATTCCAGCATTGAAATTACAAAGCGCTATCTGTCCATTTACCAGGATGATAAGGATGCGCTTTATAAATCCATGAACCTGTAAACAGGCCGCCAGCCTGCCTGGGAGCCGGGAATCGAATGAAATGTGCATCTTCGTTACAGATAAATGCTTTCCTGGCACTGCACCCAGGGCAGCAGCTGCCCTGGGAAGAAAGGTCCTCTCTGCCCGCAGACAGGGGCATGTGAGGCTTTCCAGGTGCCTAGGCAGGCTGCGGGCCGCCAGCCATGCCTGGCATATTCATAATGACAGCCCTGGCTGTTTCTTCTTCGACCGGAACGGCAAATACGCCTTTTTCAAATTCTGCAATATCCCCGATACCTTTTTGTATAACAAACCGCAGCCTGCCGTTTCTTACTTTTTTGTCGGTGTAAAGCTTGCGGACCAGCGCTTCCCTGTCAATATAAGAAGGAATTGCAGCCGGAAGCCCTGCTTTTTGCAGAAGGCTTATCATGGCATCGCGGTCCCTGTCTGATAAATATCCATACTGGCAGGCCAGCTGTGCCTCG
>CAJTSV010000053.1:14540-22645 GCA_910579075.1 uncultured Eubacterium sp. | reverse complement strand
GCACGGCCGACGGTATGCCCGAGGTTTAAAATCTCCCGCAGGCCGTTTTCCCGTTCATCCTGCATGACAACCTGGTATTTGATGCGGCAGTTTGTCTGGGCAATATGCTCACAGGCTTCTTTATCAAAGGCCCGGATATCGTCTATATGTGCTTCCAGATAATGAAAAAAATCACGGTCAGCAATACAGGCGTGCTTGATTGTTTCTGCAAGTCCGCTTGAAACCTGTCTCGGAGGAAGTGTTTTCCATGCAGCAATATCCAGGTATACTTTTCGCGGCTGGTTAAATATTCCAATCAGGTTGGTTGCCAGAGGCGTATCTACGGCTGTTTTCCGCCGACTGAGGCATCGGCTGCGGCAAGCAGCGTTGTTGCATAATTGATAAACGGAACGCCGCGCCCGTATGTGCCTGCCAGAAATCCGGCCAGGTCGGTTACGACTCCGCCGCCGGCTGCAATAATACAGCAGTCCCTGCGGAATCCTTTTGCAAGCATGGCATCTTCAATCTGCTCTTTGGTCTGGCGTGTTTTGTTTTTCTCGCCGGCTTCAAAGAAAAACAGCTCCGCATCATAACCGGCTTCCTGCAGCAGCGATACAAGCTTTTCTGCATAAAGGCTTTTTACAATGCTGTCTGTAATAACTGCAAATCTGCGGATATTTCCGGCAAGGCCGTTTCGGATATCAGATATCAGCCTGTCTTCCAGAAAATATCCGGTTTCAATGTCATAACTGTCATCAACGGTTCGTTTTAATTCTACGTGGAATTGGCTCATAAAATCAGAATTCCTTTCTGTTCGTTTATATTCTTTTTTTGTTACTTTTATTGATAGATTAAAAGATTCCTGGAGCAAGAGTTTCATGCCTGTCCGGAAACACATTGCGCAAATTAAAACCCAATAAGCACAAAGGAAAAATTTGCGCAACTATTATCAGCTTATCTGTCTGCGATTTCCAAAACAGGTATTGCGCAAAAGCTGACACCATAATTTGCGCATTTTATATGTTTGCGCAATATTTTGCAAAATCACCGCGAATGTGCGCAATAAGACTCTTGTTTTTCTGAGTTTACATGCACAGCAAGACTGTCCTGTTTCGGAATATGTGTTCAGAGTATGACAAATATTCTCAGCGTATTAGCTGCATGTGCATATTATCCTATATTTTAGCCCTGTATTCTGGTCTTCTGACAGACAGCAGAGATGGATTTTAATGCCTGCTGCAAGAATTCCTTCATGATATTATCAAAATAAGCTGAAGCCATTTTAAAAGGTGCGCATTCTTTTCGCCATGTTCAAATTCAGGAAAATGAAAAATGCACATAAAGCGCAACATTTAAACTGTTTCAGGAATCATTTAAGATGAACAACTTTTTCTTGTTTCTCCATGGTGATTGCGCAAATTGGATAAAGTCAAAACAATGATTTGCGCAATTATCCTGCAGCATCCTGTTTCTTTTCCGCATAAAGAGAGGACAGGATGTGTCCCCTGCCCTCCTGTCCCTTCCATTAAAAGGCTGCCGGCTGTATTTTATGCAATGCCAGACACTGTCCCGGTTTATGTTCTGTTATGCATAATTATGCGCCTAAAGCCGGATATGTATGCTGCATTCATACAGAATTTTACTTTAACGCCTGTTCCAGTGTTTCTACTACGATTTGCAGTGCCTTTATGCGGGCATATTTCTTATCTACCGACTCCAGAATATGCCATGGTGCATAAACCGTGCTTGTTTTTTGTATCATTTCGTTTACAGCTTCTTCGTACTGGTCCCATTTTTCACGATTGCGCCAGTCTTCTTCCGTAATCTTCCATTGCTTCTCCGGCGTATTCTGTCGGTCTGTAAAACGCTGCAGCTGTGTGTCTTTATCAATCTGTACCCAGAATTTGAGAATGACTGCGCCCCAGTCATGCAGTTCTTTTTCAAATTCATTCATTTCATTATAAGCCCGCATCCAGTCATTTTCACTGCAAAAGCCCTCGAGACGTTCAACCATGACACGGCCGTACCAGGTACGGTCAAAAATTGCAATGTGCCCGTCTTTTGGAATACGGTTCCAGAAACGCCATAAATAGTGCCTTGCTTTTTCATGCGGTTCCGGACTGGCTATCGGATGCACCTCATACCCTCTCGGGTCAAGCGCTTCTGTCAGCCGTTTGATATTACCGCCTTTTCCGGCTGCATCCCATCCTTCATATGCAATAATAACAGGCACTTTTTTGCGGTACAGCCGGTTATGCAGCTCGCCCAGCCGGTGCTGCAGCTGCTTTAACTGTGATTTATAGCTGTCTTCTTCAACTACTGCTGTATCTAACGGAATCTCCGAAAGCTTTGGCATTGGTACCAGCGGGAAGACGTTCTGCAAAAGCGGCACGGAAAGAGCATGGTTGTTCAGGGCAATTTCAATTCCCTGCGTCAGGATTTCCAGAATCTGGAGTTCTGTCCATTTTCTGGATTTTGCATCAATAATATACCATGGAGCTGACGGCATATTCGTATCTTCCAGATAGCTGTCGTAGACATCCATGCATTTTTCATAATGCGCATTCTGCCATTTATCCTTTCTGCCTACGCGCCACTTTGCATCCTTGTCTTTGACAAGGGCGTCAATTCTTTTCTTCTGCTCTTTTCTGGAAATGTGAAGGAAAAATTTCATAACCAGATAGCCATTATCCGTAAGCTGCCGCTCAAAACGTTTGACGCTGTCAATCTTGTTTTTATAATCTTCTGCTTCCATATTCTGGTGAAGCTTTGCTTCTACGATTTCATCCATCCAGCCGGAGTCCAGAAACTGGAATTTTCCTGCTTCCGGTATTTTTACAAAATGCCGGTATAAAAACGGTTTTCTGGATTCTTCCGCAGTCGGTTCTTCCATAGATGCAACCTTAAAAAAACGCGGGTCAATTCCTTTGATAATTTTTCCAATAGAGGAGCCTTTTCCAGATGTTCCCCATCCTTCTACAAGCACAAGCACAGGAAGTTTCATTTCCTTTAATTGCATCTGCTGCCTTGCAAGCTTTTCCCTTGCAGCCTGCAGCCTTTCTGCAAGTACTTCATCAGACGGTCTTTCTGTTCCACTCCATTGCTTTAACATAAGCATTCCCTCTCTTTCTTCATTTGAAATGGTATAGTATAAATGTACCAAAAAAACAGCCCTGCGTCAATCCGTAACTGCCTATCCTTTGGATTCCATTGGAATCAAAATGCCAGCAGTTCTTCTAAAACGACAAAAAAGACATCCTGATTGTCTTTTTGCAATCAGGATGTCTTTTCTTTTTTAAATCCATCTTCCGCAAAGCCGGTCAATAATACTATCCATTTCTGCCTTGCTTTTCGCATCACGGCATTCATTCAGAACTCTTTCTTTTTCTGCTTCTGTCAGCCTGCTGTAAGCTTCCACTGCATCTGCTTTTTGTGCCATTCCCATCATAAGGCCGATTGGAAATCCATTTATATCCACCATACTGACTCTCCTTCCGGCAGCACATGCTGCATTGTCAGTATTTGCAGAATTATCGGATTTATGCACGATAAGCAGCTATCATTTTTTGCTTGGCCTGCCAATCAGCATGATGCTCTGTCCCGGATAATACATCCGTTCCACGACAGAACCTTTCGAACTGCTTGCCTCAATAACCGTTCCGTAATAACCGGAAGCTTCATCATATGCATAACCGGCAAAAACAGCTGTATGGTCAATATTTAAATAACGGCCGTTATTTCCATTAAAAGAATAATAAATCGTATCTCCCGGTACAAGCTTGCAGCTCAAAATATCCACGGACTGCGATGCAACCGTATGTCCGGTGCTGACACACCAGAGACATTCTGCTGCTGCCGTCGGTGCCCAGCCTGGCGTGGTATAACCAAAACGGATGCCGTATGGTTTATAGCAGCGGTATACAAGAGAACTGCAATCGTAGTAGTTTTGGGACATACGGTATGCCTGACTGTATCGTACATTTTCCCGGGCTGCAATGGCACGCGCATCTTTTATAACACGTGCTGCTGTTTTACTGCTGACTGCAACAATACAAATCAGTTTCCGTCCATTGACTTTCGCTGTAATTTTTGTAGCACCAATTCCTTTAATTGTTACGACTCCATTTTTCGACACCTCGGCTACATTTTTATTGCCAGACGACCATTCTGCTTTCTGCGTGCCGGCACCCTTTACCTTCAGTGTTTTCTGTGTACTTCCTTTATATGTATTAATGGCATACTT
Organism: uncultured Eubacterium sp.; assembly: GCA_910579075.1. Classification (GTDB taxonomy): domain Bacteria; phylum Bacillota; class Clostridia; order Lachnospirales; family Lachnospiraceae; genus Eubacterium_J. Next base: position 18,423 of record CAJTSV010000053.1, on the reverse strand, counting down.
ATTTAACGTATAGTGATAAACCCGGACTTTCATAGAAAACGGGACACCAAATATCGTTCCCCTGATATTGGTAACTCCTTTTGCAATGCCGCTGATATGAATTGCTCCATCCAGAAAACAGGCCTTTGCAACTTCCTCATTTCCTGCCTGTATCAGGCACTCTGAACTGTAATCCAGCGCATCCCGAAGGTCATCATCCCATTCCCCGCCATAATAAACAGCATCCAGATCAGGTCCCTGTATGGAAATATCAGCACTGTGTTCGGTGTCATTCATATATATTTCCACAACATCCTGTGAAACGGACAGATCTGAAACGGTAATAACACAGGCCAGCACTGTCTGAGCCTGGCCGTCTGCAGCTGCAGTAACCGTCAGGACTGTATTCCCAGCCGCAGACGGCGTAATTGTAACAGACTGTGCTGTTTCTTCTGAAAGCTGTACAACACCGGGCGAACTCAGCTGATAAGATGCACTGTCCGCATTCTGTACCTGAAGTTTATAAGAATTCCCGCCTGCCAGAAGGTTCAGCGTGTCTGCTGCCAGAGACGGTGCTTCCACTGCAGCCGGCAGCACATCTGTATTACTGGTAACCGGCCCTGCATCCGGCTGTACAGGATTACCGTCATCATCATTACCGGTAACCGTTTCCGCTGCGCTATCGCTGCCGGATTCCGGCGGCATATCCAGGATTTCATTCACAGCTGCATCCATAGCGGAACTGTCTGATGCTGCATACGCGTTCCGGCTGAATGCAACTATAAATAAAAGCATGAAAATCAGAAACAGGCTGCATTCTGTTCTTGTCTTTCTATCATTCATCGTATTGTTTCTCACTTTCTATGATACCTGGCATCTTAATAAATAACCCGACAGATGCCAGACAGCTATTCTGCCCTTGCTTCGTATAACAAATTCATCTTTTCTTCATACAATTCCGGCGTCATATCCATGTAATGATTGTGCGGATTTTCAAAACGCTGTTCTTCTTCCCAGATTTCATTGGAAAGCTGATGCCTGACGTAATCAGCGATTTCATTTATGGAAGGCTGGCTGTATACCAGCTTGCCGTTCTGAAAAACCGGAATCTGAAGCTCCTTTGCCGTGCAGTTTTCAAAAAACCGGTTTTTCCATGGCTTGACCGGATCCACATACCGCAGCGGTTTTGTGAAATCCAGTACCTGCCCGGATTTTGCCAGAAGGTCTGCAATGGCATTTCCTTCTTTATCATATATACGGTAAACTTTTTTTAATCCCGGGTTTGTAATTTTTTCTGTATTTTCGGATATTTTAATGCGTGGTTGAAACACGCCGTTTTCTTCCACGGCAACAATTTTATAAACCGCCCCAAACACCGGTTCCGATTTGGACGTAATCAGGCGCTCGCCGACGCCAAAGCTGTCAATGCATCCGCCCTGGTCCAGAATAGATGTAATCGTATACTCATCCAGGCTGTTGGACACAATGATTTTACAGTCTGCAAGCCCTGCCTTATCCAGCATTTTTCTGGCACGCTTGGATAAATAAGCCAAATCACCGCTGTCTAAGCGGATGCCTTTTAAACGTTTTCCCATTGGCTCCAGTACTTCTTTTGCTGTCTTAATGGCATTTGGCACACCGCTTTCCAGCACGTCATAGGTATCAGCCAGCAGTACGGCAGCATCCGGATAGGTCTGTGCATATTTTCGAAATGCTGTATATTCATCATTAAAATACATGACCCAGCTGTGCGCCATCGTCCCGCTTACCGGAATATCAAACATCTTTCCTGCAAGCACGGTAGCCGTGGATGTGGCACCGCCAATATAAGCGGCCCTTGCACCATATACCGCTGCGTCCATGTTATGTGCACGCCTCGCCCCGAAATCGGACACACTGCGTCCTTTTGCAGCCTTCACAATTCTTCTTGTTTTAGTCGCAATCAGGGACTGGTGGTTGATTTCGAGCAGTATGGCTGTTTCAATCAGCTGTGCGTCAATTAACGGCGCAATCACCGTCATAACCGGTTCATTCGGGTACATCACGGTGCCTTCTGGAAAAGCATAAATATCCCCTGTAAAATGAAAATTTTCCAAATAACGCAAAAAGCCGTCTGAAAAAAGATTCTGTTCTTTCAGATAGGCGATATCTTCCTTTTCAAAATGAAGGTTCGTAATATATTCAATTATCTGTGCCAGTCCTGCAAAAATGGAAAATCCGGCCTTATCTGGATTTTTGCGGTAAAAAACGTCAAATGCCACTTTTGCATGCTGGTTTTTATCTTCAAAAAATCCATTACTCATGGTCATTTCATAAAAATCCATAACCATGGATAAATTTCTCTCATTGTGCTGCATGCTGCCTTCTCCTTATTTGTAATACCCGTCATAAATACCCTATATCTGATATATTTTAGCCCTTTTCAAGCTTTTTTGCAAGTATTTTTTGGAATTCCCTGATTCTGTATTTGGAGATAAGCACGGATTCTGCATTTTTCAGCCGCACTTCGCGCCTGGTATAGCTTTCTATATAGTCCAGGTTTACCAGATAGGCCCTGTGGACGCGAAAAAAAGCAGGACGGAGCTGTTCTTCCAGCCTGCTGATTTTTGCATAATATTCTACGGTTTCCTGTTCCAGGTGCAGGACAGCCTTGCGCCCGATGCTTTCAATATAAATAACATCCTTTCTGTCAATAAGGCGTATTCTGTTTCCCTGCTTTACCCTGATGACTGCATCATCTTCCATCGCCTGTTCTTTCGTACTCAATGTTCCATATCCTTCCCCCATTCCGTTGGTCTTCCGCGCCATCCATAGCTGTCTTTATTTGTTTATGTATGTTATATATTTTATCGGAATCTTTTCAGATTTCTTAACACAAAAAAACAGGAACCTGGCACCTGTCATAATGCCTGTTCCTGTTTTCTTTTTTATGCATATTCTGCTGTATATTCTGCTGCAATTGCATCCAGTGCGCCCGGATTTTCTTTGTTCCAATGTTCAAAGTCCATGCCGCTTTCCGCAGCTGCCCTGCCAAGCTTCACTAAAAACTCCGGTATTTTTGTTTCCAGAATCATTCCGGCTTCCCGTCCCATCGTTTCCCTGCCCTGTTCATCACAGCCATTGACATACAGTGCAAATGCAGGCTGGGGCTTCCCATCCTGCCGCTTTATGCCGCCGCGGAAACCGAGTACTCCGGTCTGGTGCGTGCCGCAGGATGAAGGACACCCGGAAATATGAATCTGCGGAAGCGCTCCATCCGGAATGCCTGCTTCCCGGACAGCCTGGATGCAGGCTGCAAGCAGTGCCTGGGAATCCCGGACGCCTGCCTGGCAGACCGATGCACCGATACAGCTGACGGATGTTTCAAACAGGCTCTGCGCACTGTCATAAGCCAGTTCCAGCACTTTTAGTGCCTCTGCCGCATTCAGGTTGATAATATATGCTGTTTCATCCGGCGAAAGGCGCATTTCGGCTGCTTCCACTCCCTGCAGATAATCGCTTAACGCACAGAAAGCTTCCGCATCCGGCATTCCGCCGGCCGGATGCCAGGTAACGGTATACAGCCCGTCCTGCTTCTGCTTCAGCACGCGCCTGTCCGAAACCGTCTCCCCGTTTCCTTTCTTTGTTACTGGCTGCGCATGTACATGAATCCGAAGGTCTTCCCCGGAATCCAGGACTTCCTGTAATTTTTCCAGAAAAGCAGCTTTATATTTTTCCGGCCCGCCAAGCGCTTCCTGCATGTACCTGGTACGTGCCTTTGCCCTGCTTTCATAATTGCCATATGCAAGAAACGTCAGCCGCATGGCCTTAATATAATACAAAATCATTTCCGGCTCTATGCCCTCTGCCACTTTTACGCCAAAACGCGGATTCGGCCCGAGGCCCCCGGCACTGTATACATCAA
>CAJTSV010000053.1:13844-14512 GCA_910579075.1 uncultured Eubacterium sp. | reverse complement strand
CAGCAAAACCCAAATCACGGTAAGTTGCATGTGTAATATTTTCCGGCGAACTGGAAAATGCAGCTTTCAGCTTTCTTGGCATTTTCTCTGCTGTCACAAACTGCATCAGGTATTCCCCTGCCGCCTGTGCCCACGGGGACACATCAAAGTATTCATTCTGCTCCACGCCGGACAAAGGCGGGCACATGACATTTCTCGGATAATCCCCGCCCCCGCCAATTGTAATAATTCCAGCATCCAGTGCTTTTTCCATAATATCTGCTGCTGCATCCGGCTGCAGGTCATGCAGCTGGATGGTCTGGCAGGTTGTAAAATGCACCCTGGAAATATGGTGTTCCCGGATAACCCCTGCCGTAAAAGCCATTTTTTCTTTCGTTACACGCCCGGCTGTCATGCGCAGCCGCAGCATATTTGCACTGCCACCCCTCTGCGCATAGCTGCCATAAAAACCGGAAAAACCTTTGTAATCTTTCTGGCTCATGCTCCCGTCATAAAACTGCTGTGTTTTTTCCCTGAACTCAGGAATATACTGTTTCCATGCCTGTGTTTCCATTTTTTCTCCTTCTTTCATTATATATAGAAAAGTTCCGCCAGCTCCTGCCTGCCATTTTATCTGTTTCTGGCAGCTGATCGGATGGAAAAAGACAGCATATCTGTATTATGCTGCC
>CAJTSV010000053.1:7656-13831 GCA_910579075.1 uncultured Eubacterium sp. | reverse complement strand
GCCTTTTTCCATCCGATTGACTATCCCTTATCATGCGCAGAAATAATAAAAACATGCAGAAGGTTACCGGATGTCCAGCCTGCGGTCACCAACTGCATCTTCGAGCAGTCCTTTCACAATTGCCTGCGCCTGCAGCTGTGCATGTTCCAAAAGGCTGTCCAGGTCTGCCTTCTGCATCACATCTTCTTCTGCGGCTGAAACTGCATCTATAACATCCGTTTTTTCCGTCCAGTTAAACAGCGCGAAGCGCTCATCATAAAATTCAATCGAATCTTTATCAATTTCGACTGACTGTACGCTGCACTGCGGCAGCACAATTACTACCTCATCATCCGAAACGGATGCCTGTACAGCCGAGAGGTCTATTCCTGCCCGGACAGTTGCCGTATAAAGCATCGAAAAACTGTTTTTTGTCAGCAGCGGAATCTTTCCTTCCGAATACTTAATCAGGCCTGTATAAAATAATTCAGAAGAAACCAGCTCACTGGCTGCTTCCAGCTTCCCGTTTATAAAAGAGGAAGTCAGTTCCGGTTTCTGGGAACTTTTGTATTTTGTATATGCATACATGCAGATTCCTGCTGCAAGAATCAAAACTGCAAGCAGACGGATGATTTTCAAAATTTCAGCCAGTACCCTTTTATCTTCTTTCATCTGTATTTTCCCGACTCCTTTAATAATGAAGGCATCAGTACCCCCTGACGCCAAACCCGTGCTCTTTTTCATGAACCGGAATATCCTGCGCTTCTATTTTATCTATCCGGATATAAGAATCCTGATTCAGCATGGCGAGCATCCGGTCAATCGATGCCCTGCTGCCCTGGACTTCCATTTCTACAGTGCCGTCCGGGTCATTGCGCACCCATCCGGTCAGGCCAAGGCTGCGCGCCGTATACGAAGCACGGTAACGGAAACCGACACCCTGAACCCTCCCTGCAAAAATCATATGCTTTCGTACCTGTTCCATTCTCTATTCCTCCCTTGCAGCATTACGGTATATCCAACATATCATGATGTTTGTTTTTTGTCAAATAAAACAGCTTGCTTTTCGTACAGACGTGTGGTAGTCTTACAATCAGGCAGAGCCATTCAGACTGGCCAATTAGGAAAGGAGCATGTTAAATGGGAGTTATCACTGTTACAATGGAAAATTTCGAAACAGAGGTTTTAAAATCTGACAAGCCTGTTATCGTTGATTTCTGGGCAGACTGGTGCGGTCCGTGCAAACGCCTCTCACCTGCAGTGGAAGAACTTGCAAACGAAACAGATGAGGCAAAGCTGTGCAAAGTCAATGTAGACGAACAGCCAGAGCTTGCCACACGCTTTAATGTCATGAGCATTCCGACACTCATCGCATTTAAAAATGGAAACATTCATAATACTTCGGTCGGACTGATTCCAAAAAATGCAATTTTAGATTTAATCCGGTAGGAATTTTCCGGTATTAATTCTTAATTTTATTAATTTTGCATTGAATAACGCAAACAGATATTTTTTAACATTTATCTGTTTGCGTTATTTTCTGATTGCATTCTTCATTATATCTTTCCAGAAAATGATGCTTCTTTCCATTCTGTTTATAGGCAATCAGCGTGCTCAGATTGACATTTTCTACACTTTTGAAAATATTGCCTTCCACATAAGGATTTGTCTGTTTCAGGTTCCGTATAAGTTCTTTTACTTCCTGCCGCCTGGAACGTATTTCCCCGCTGCCATTTGCACATGCATCTGTAAAATGACAGGCACACTGCAAGAACTCAAGCCCATTATAATCCCGCCAGTGCTTGATATCATCTTCCCGCACCAGATAAAGCGGACGGATAAGCTCCATTCCCTTAAAATTCGTACTGTGCAGTTTTGGCATCATTGTCTGCACCTGCCCGCCAAAAAGCATTCCCATTAAAATGGTTTCAATCACATCATCGTAATGATGGCCAAGTGCTATTTTATTACAGCCAAGCTGCTGCGCCTGGCTGTACAGATATCCCCTGCGCATGCGGGCACATAAATAACAGGGTGACTTTTCTGCATGGTCTGCTGCATCAAAAATCGGTGACTCAAACAGTTTGAGCGGAATATTCATGATAGCAGCATTCTGTTCAATCTTGCGGCGGTTTTGTGCATGATATCCAGGGTCCATGGCCAGAAACACCAGTTCAAACTGAAATTTCCTGTGCCGCTGCAGCTCCTGAAAACATTTTGCCAGCAGCATGGAATCTTTTCCGCCGGAAATGCAGACCGCTACCCGGTCACCTTCCTGCAGCATCTGATATTCATTGAGTGCCTTTGCAAAACGACTGAATATTTTTTTATGGAATTTCTTGCGGATGCTTAATTCAATTTCAGCTGTGCGTTCATTTTCACATTTGAAATCATCCGTTCTTTTCTCACAGTTAGTCATGTTTTTCTCCTGTCAGCATTCCGTCATCAGGCTGTCGCCCCTCTCATAGCATATATCATATCCGATTGCACGCATATGGCTGGCAAGGCGCCTGACTTCCTGCGCAGATTCATCCCCGGAAATGACTTTGTTATCATATAGCTGATACTTTTCCCGCACGCTTTTTGGCGAGAGATTCGGCATAATGACATTAGCTCCCGCTAAAATCCCCATTTCACGCCCTTTTTCATGAAGCGTTCCCAATGCTGTCGTTGCCGGAAGCAGGATTTTCGGAAACATCAGACGCAAAACGGCCAGCAGCTTCAATGTCATGTGGAGGCTTCCAGCTGGCTGGCTGGCAAAGGGAGTTTCATGCTGCGGAAGGAACGGCCCGATTCCAGCCATATGCGGCTGCAGCTGTTCCAGATAACGAAGGTCTGCCAGTAGGGTGTCCGTCGTCTGTCCCGGCGAGCCAGTCATAAACCCCGCTCCCGTCTGATATCCGGCCTCTTTCAGCCACTGCAGGCACTGCCTGCGCCTGACAAAACTCATTTCATCTGGATGCAGCAGCGCATAATGTACCTCAGAAGCTGTTTCATGGCGCAGCAGATACCGGTCAGCACCGCATTCCTTCCAGTACTGATATGCTTCTTTCTCCCATTCCCCAAAGGAAAGCGTGACAGCACAGTCTGGATGCCTGTTTTTGATATGGCGGATAATTTCTCCCAGTCTTTCTTTTGTAAAAAAAATATCTTCGCCGCCCTGCAAAACAAATGTGCGGAATCCCAGTTCATATCCTTCGTCCGTACACTGATAAATTTCTTCCGGCTGCAGCCGGTAACGCTGTACAGAACGGTTTCCCCTGCGAATGCCGCAGTAATAGCAATTATTTCGGCAGTAATTCGTAAACTCAATCAGCCCGCGGATATAGATTTTGCTGCCATAATACTGTTCCCGCACCTGTCTGGCATTCTGGCTGAGATAATCCAAAACTGCTTCTTCATCCATTTCAAGCAGCTCTTTGAACTCTGCATCTGGCAGCGTCTGTTCCTGGCGGAGCCGGTCAGTCAGTTTTTTCCCACGCAGGATAAAACTATCCCCTGTTTCTTCTTTTTTGTTATGCTTCATCGTTTCCGCTCATTTCTTTTCTTTCATAATCGACAAAATATCTTCGATTTCTGTTTCCTTCAATTTTGTATACTGGCTCAGTTCCTGTGCAGAAGGCATGCGGCACAATTCAGCAGCCAGATATTTCTGCGCTTCATAAACAAGCGCCGTTCTTGCCAGCAGTGAATCATCCATGGTTTTGACTGCCATTTCCTCGTCCAGGTAAGCTTTCATCGCTGTTACTGCCGCATTTTCCAGCTCTTTTTGAAAATTCATGGTTCGGCCATAACCAAGCATATCCTGCAGGCAGAGAAATATCCCCATATTGCCTTCCTGTATCAAGTCCTCCAGATGTCCTGCATGTGCAGCATATTGTTCAGCAAGCGGAAGTGTCCGCAGCATCCATTGTTCAGACAGCTTTCGGACAGCAGTCTCATCCCCGGCAGCAAGCTTTGCATAAAGCCGTTCTTCTTCCTGCACAGTACATGGCATGATGCTCTGCAAGTCTTTCAGGTACATCTGAAAAAAGGCTGATTCCGGCCTCTTTTTCTTATTTTCCGCCGCTTTTTTCCCAGTTTCAGCCAGACTGACCAGCTCCTGCCCGCCTGGCTGCAGCGTATCGGAAACATCCTTCTGAAAATACTGGTAAATCAGGTCCTGCTGTTCAGCCGAAAGTTCCATATTTTTAAAATATTCCATCAGCTCTGTTTTTGACAGCGGCTGTTCCAGATTTTTTACAATCTCTGATACCGAATGCAGCATTTCCATAAATGCAGCCTGGTCCGTTTTTATTGTCCTGTCTGGCATACTGTTCTCCCGTCATGCATAATTCATGTGTTCCATTTTAACAATCCCGTATGTTTCCTTTTTTTACATTCTCCTCAATCCAGGTTTCCTTTGCATACTCCCAGAGAATCTCAGAACCTCCGGCAGTACCTGCATTCCGCTTTAAAACCTGGGAAAGGCATACTCCGTGCTCGGCCCATGCCTTACCGCCCGTGGCATCATTCAGCATCACCGGCTGGATATGATCCATTGCACGTGCAAACCTTGCTTCCGGCGTCTTCGCTTCCTCAAATTCTTCCCATAAATCCCGCAGCTTTTCTCCCTGTTCTTTTGGCAGCATGCCATAAATACGCTGCGCTGCAAGCAATTCCCGCTGGCGCTGTGTCTTTTTTCCTTCCTCATCATAAGCATATGTGTCCCCGGCATCGATTTCCACAATATCATGGAGCAGCAGCATGGTAACTGTTTTGAGCACATCAATTTCTTCATTTGCATATTCACTCAGCAAAACAGCCATAACCGCAGCATGCCAGGCATGCTCTGCGTCATTTTCTTTCCGCGATGCATCCGCAATGTATGTCTGGCGGTTTATCTGTTTTTCTTTGTCAATTTCCCGCATAAAATCAAACTGTTTTTTTAACCGTTCCTTATCCATGTGTACTCCTTTCGCATTCCACAACAGAAACTGCCCAGGCACTGCTGTTTTTCCAGCATGCTCAGCTTTCCTTGTCTGGATTTACATGAACCATCACATGCTTGACGTTTGGAAACTCTGTTTCAATCCGTTCATGAACAGCTTCTGCAATTGCATGAGTCTCATACAGCGTTTTTGCTCCGTCAGCAGCAATTTCTACATCCACGTAAACCCGGTTTCCAAATTCCCTTGTCGTCATATCATCAATCCGGATTACGCCAGCCTGCCCCAGCACGGCTGTACGCAGCTGCTCAGTCAGGCACTCATCACATGCCTTGTCAATCATTTTATCTACCGCATCCTTAAAAATATCATAAGAAGCTTTTACAATCAGGACACAAATCAGCACACTGGCAGCCGGATCCATAACCGGAAACCCAAGCCTTGCCCCCAGGATTCCGGCAAAAGAACCGATGGAAGAAAGTGCATCTGAACGGTGATGCCAGGCATCTGCCATCAAAGCTGCACAGTCCGCTTTCTTTGCATAAAATCTCGTATACCAGAACATCCATTCTTTCACTGCAATGGACACTGCTGCTGCTGCAAGCGCCAGCACGCCCGGAACAGCCAGGCTTTCATGGCTGCGTGACATGATTTTCTCAAGTCCGCTGTACCCGATTCCTGTTCCTGTCAGAAAAAGCACTGCTGCTAACAGAATCGCAGCTACACATTCCATCCGCTCATGGCCATACGGATGTTCCTTATCCGCTTCTTTGCGCGACATTTTAACACCGGCTATGACAATCAGCGTGCTGAACACATCGGAAGCAGAATGGACTGCATCCGATATCATTGCCCCGGATGATGCAGTGACACCCGCCAGAAATTTAAATACCGATAGCAGAATATTGGCTATAATGCTTGTTTTTGACACCTTCATAACAACCTGCCCGGTAATATCCCCGGAATGTCCTGTATCTATATTCACAGCATTTCCTCCTTATTCCATAAATTTCCCCAGATAATCATGTTATGCAGTCTGCTGTGGCAGGCCGGAAACGGCAAATCCGCTTTGCTGGAATTGCTTATCATATAGAAAAACACCTGCGGCAGCATTCCTTATCTATAAACTGCTATCCCGCAAGTGCCTGTTCCGGCCCATCCTGTAACAGCATCACTGGCTGCCAGGCTGTACTGCAGATAATCCAGGGCAAAAGCATTTTATCATTTATATCATATGAAGATTATGCCTGTCAAGATACTATGGCTCC
>CAJTSV010000053.1:4012-7642 GCA_910579075.1 uncultured Eubacterium sp. | reverse complement strand
CTAACCTTGGTTCGGTTATGATATCTGTTACGGCTGCATTTATTTATTTTTTATACACGAAACAGAAAATTGGCTGTTTTATGCAAACCAGGTTCATATATTAATTTAAAATATTACAAAATCATAAAAATTAAACCAAAATATAATCCATTATAATTTGAAGCGGATTATATTTTAAATTATTATCCCGATATTCAAAACCACTGAATTCATGGTTTCAGACATCTTTTTATCCTTGTTACATATCCAGTTTTAAATCATTTTCTTTAATCCAGCCGATTCTGCGGCAAAAGCGCCCAGACAGCCACGCCAGAATGCCTGGCAGCAAAAAACAGACAAGAAGCATGCCAGCCCAGTCTGACACGGTTACTGCCGCTTTCTTTCCCGCTGCAATATCGTTAAGCCAGCCTGTATAAAGTCCAATCTGGCCAACCAGCCCGCAAGTTCCCATGCCAGATGCAACTGCTGCTCCATTCATCTGTATCTGAAAGACACAGGTTGCAAGCGGGCCTGTTACCGCAGAAGCAAAAACCGCAGGAATCCAGACAAGCGGATTTCTTACAATATTTCCCATCTGCAGCATGCTTGTTCCTATGCCCTGTGCGAACAGCCCGCCCCATTTATTTTCCCGGAAGCTTAACACTGCAAAACCAACCATCTGTGCACAGCACCCGGCAAGTGCCGCACCTCCGGCAAGCCCGGTTAATCCAAGCGCTGCACATATTGCTGCACTGCTGATTGGCAGTGTAAGTGCAATTCCTGCCAGCACAGAAACCGTAATTCCCATAAAAAATGGCTGTAATTCGGTTGCCCACATAATAGCTGCGCCCACTGCACTTGCAGCAGCACCAATCGCCGGAGCAAGCCACAGTGACAGAAGGATTCCTGTCATAATCGTTACAAACGGTGTTACAAGAATATCCACCTTTGTTTCCTTTGAAACTGCCTTTCCAAATTCCGCAGCTGCAATCGATACAAGCAGTACGGCTAACGGTCCTCCTGCACCGCCCTGTTCATTGGCAGCAATTCCGACCGCGGCCAGTGAAAAAAGTACCAGCTGCGGACATTGCAGTGCATATCCGATGGAAACAGCCATGGCTGCTCCTGTTGCTGCTTTCGCGTAACCGCCAGCTGCTTCCAGTACTGGGATGCCGAGCTGTTCCCCGGCTGTTGCAAGAATCGTTCCCATCAATAGCGACGCGAACAGTCCCTGTGCCATAGCGCCTAATGCATCAATACCATACCGCTTTGCAGATATCAGAATATTTTTTCTTTTTAAAAATAGGCGGAACTGTTCCATGGCTGATTCATCCTTCCTGTTTTTTCTGCCGTTATTTATGATTCTCACTTATAGCCAAAATAGGCGTCAATCCCTTCTGCCATTCCGGCTGCAAGCTTTTCCTGATAACTGTCTTCCTGAAGCCTGCGGTCCTCATCCGGATTTGTCAGAAATCCGGTTTCTATCAGGGTTACCGGCATGGCTGCCCAGTTTAAGCCTGCAAGGTCATCCCTGCCAAAGCATCCGCGGTTTTTCGCACCCGATACCTGACACATTGCCTGCAGCATACAGTCGGATAAGCGTCTGCTTTTTCTGCTCAGATGTCCAATATATGCATTTTTCTGTGTCGGGTACATCGCCGACGCTCCTGAAACCGAAGGCTGCTCACACCCGTCTGCATGTATGCGCACGAAAATATCTGCTTTTTCCCGGTTCGCTGCCAGGGCACGCTCTGCATTGCTGATGGATGCCTGGTTATCTTCCCGCGTAAGCAATGCCTGATAACCGCGCCGGTATAAATGCTTTTGCAGTTTTAATGCTATTTTTAATGTTACCTCATATTCCCCGGTTCCTGTTGACACGCCAGCTGTGCCGCCGGAATCTTTCCATTTCATTTTCGAAGACCCTGGCCCTTCCGGCTCTCTCCCGCGCGCCGGATTTGCCGAATGCCCGGGGTCAATGACTACTGTTTTTTTCGGCAATACGGTCACTTTCATTTTCGTGCTGCAGCCCTGTGCAGATGCAGTAATCCATGTACTGCCCGGCATTTTTGCTGTCAGGATTCCTTCCGGTGAAATAACTGCCGTTTCCTCATTCGATGAGTGAAACACAACACTTCCCTGAACATATTTTTTCCTGATTTTATATGGATATTCCTTCCCTGCTTTTAATTCCTGTTTAACGTCAAAAATTCCAGTTCCGGCCTTTTGACACCGCTTTCATGCCCGCTGTTTTTGCTGCTTTCCACACTCTGGCTCATCACTTGCACTGCTTTGGCGTTTAATCCATTTGCAGAATCCGCGATACAAAAAAAACAGGCTGACAGAAATACCAAAATGAAAAAAGCTGCCCGATAGCTTTTCCTGTTCATAATATAATCCCGCATTCATTTCTATTTTTCACTAATTTAAATCAAAATTATACAAAATGCCTTCCTGCAGCAGCTCCTGCTCTCGAAAAAGGTCAGTAACAGCTGTCTCAAAATCAGCAAGCTTCTGGGCTTTTTTCATTTTTTTCCAGTATTTCTGTGGATTTGTAAAATCCTGACTCATATAAGACCAGATTTCCTTCATTTTGAACAGGATATTCTTTTCCCCAGATAAAACTGACGAATATTCTTCCATCAGAAAACAGGAAAACGCATGACGCCGTTTCCGCTCCTCTTTTTCACCTGCGTCATTTTCAAACCGCCTGCAGCATTTTTCCTTACCCGGCATGCTGATTTCCCTTGCTCTGATTTCCTGTATAAGCATGGGATTTGTTAAAAGCCCTCTCCCAATCATAACCGCAGTCAGGTCTGGAAAATCATCCGCTATCTTTTTACATCCGGCTGTATCTGTAATATTTCCATTATAACACAGCTTCCACGATACATGTCCTGCTTTCTCATAAGCCTTTGAAAAAGCATCTAAATCCGGCCGTCCGCGATAAAAATCCTTCTGTACACGCGGATGGACAATCAGTTCTGACAACGGATAAGCAGCAAAAATATCCAGCAGATGCGTAAATTCTTCCGGGCTTTCTTTCCCGATTCTCGTTTTCACAGACAGCTTTATGCCAGCTGCTTCCATTCCTGTGCATGTTTTGTCTAAAAATGCATCCAGCTCATCTGGAACAGCCAAAAAGCCTGACCCCCGTTTTTTGGACACAACGGTTTTCGAAGGGCATCCCAGGTTCAGGTTGATTTCCTCATAACCATAATCATGATACAGCACCTGTGCCATGCGCAGGAACTCATCTGGTTTGTTTGACAGAATCTGCGGAATGATGTGCATTCCTTTATTATGTTCTCCCTGGACGTCATTCCGTTCCCTGGAACTCAGGGGCTTTTTTTCCTTTGGAACAAGAAACGGCGTATAATATCTGTCCAGGCCCGGGTAAAACATATGATGTGTACGCCGGTATATATACCCGGTAATTCCTTCCAGCGGGGCAGCATAATATTCCATAGCTGCCTACAGCCTGTCCAGAAAACAGTCCAGGCGCCTTTGTACTGTTTCTTCTCCAAGTACCTTCATAATTGTATGCAGGTCCGGTGAATTTTTATGTCCGGTTACTGCAACCCGGATGATTCCGCACAAATCTGAAATTGAACCGGTATATTCCTGCGGGTTTTTCTTATATTCTTTCAT
>CAJTSV010000053.1:238-4002 GCA_910579075.1 uncultured Eubacterium sp. | reverse complement strand
CGGGCAATAACCCATCGGCTCGCCAAGCGCCTTCATCTGTCCAAACCAGTTTTCCGATTCCAGAAACAAATCCTTCTGATACGCAGCAACCGCCTGGCGCAGCTGCTCTTTCGAATATTTTTCATCTATTTCATAAGAAACTGTCTGCTCGAACCGGTCCTGCGGCATATACAGATAATCAAACATCGTCATAAGCTCACTCCACTTAGCCACATCCTTGCGTACTTTTTTCCCAGACATTTTCCATAAACCAATTGTCTCATAAAACTGTTCTCTGCGTTTCTTTGCAAAGCGGTATAAATCAGGCTCGTATTTTTCTGCCCACGCTGAAATTTTCTGGCCGCATTCTTCAACCGAAAATCCAGCGATAATGTCCCTGCTTACATCTGTCAGCTTTACCATGTCAAACAGTGCACCGCTTGCCGGCATTTTCTCCATAGACAGCACAAAATCCTGTCCAGACTGCTCTGGGTGTTCCCTGTGCCATTCTTCGTAATTTGAATTCGCAATGGTAAACAAATATTCGATTACGCTTTCTGCCGGATATCCCTGCTCCAGATAAAAGCTCACAGCTGCTTCCGGGTCTTTGCGTTTGCTTAGCTTGCGTTTCGCACTGCCATCCATCTTCATGATTGGGGAAATATGCAGGTAAGCCGGCTCCTCAAATCCGCACAAGTCAAACATCTGTTTGTGAAGCGGATAAGATGCCATCCATTCATCCCCGCGCACAATGAGATTTGTCCGCATAAAATGGTCATCCACAACGTGCGCAAAATGATAGGTCGGTATGCCGTCTGATTTTAACAGCACTAGGTCCATCCTGTTTTCCGGCATTTCGATACTGCCGCGGATAGGGTCTGAATAAACAATATGTTTTTCTGCATCTCCTGAAGATTTCAGGCGCACGACAAACGGCATGCCTGCATCTATCTTTTCCTTTACCTGCTCATATTCCAGGCTCCGGCAGGAAGCAAACGAACCGTAATAACCAATGTCCGCCTTCTGTTCTTCCTGCTGTGCGCGCACAGCATCCAGTTCTTCTGCTGTGCAGAAGCATGGATAAGCATAACCCTGTTTCATCAGTTCTTTTGCGCATGCCTGGTAAATTTCCCTGCGCTCACTCTGCCTGTAAGGCCCGTAAGCTTTTTCACCGCCCGCAAAAGGCCCTTCATCAAAACCAACACCATAACCTGCCAGAGACTGGATAATTTCCTGCGTACCGCCTTCTATCTCTCGTTTCTTATCAGTATCTTCAATGCGAAGATAAAAAATGCCGTCTGTCTGGGAAGCCAGCTTTCTTGAAATAAGTGCTGCATACAGCCCGCCAATATGCATATAGCCTGTCGGGCTTGGCGCAAACCTTGTTACATATGCACCATGTTTCAGATTACGCCTCGGAAAACGTTCTTCCAGCTCCTGTATCGTTACTGTAACATCTGGAAAAACCAGTTCTGCTAATTTATGATAATCCATGCCGATATCCTCTCTTACGTTCATCTCTTATTTACATGATTCACATTATACTATTTTCTGGAAGAATTGCAATTGTTTTATGGAAAATTCTAAAAAAACACCGCTTTCTGCTGCAGTGACTGTCAGGAAACAGCTTTTCAAAAGCCGCATAACAGATATCAGGAAACTGGAAAAGGGGAGTGCCGCATGAATCTGACTTCATGCGGCTTGAGTTATGAAAAATTATATTAGCCTGTTGCTAATATGTGATTTATTGTACCTGCTTCCTGTGACGACTTTGTGAACACTATCTAAAAAAAGCCTAAATAATATAAACAAATTACAATGGGGCTGTCACTTCGGCCAGCCACTCCCGTTCTTCCTTTTCCAGACATCCTGAAACTGCTTCAAAAATTCTGGCATGATACCTGTTCAGCCATTCCCGTTCCGATTCGTCCAGTTCTTCTGTCAGAACCGCCTCGCGCTCAAACGGAACAAGCGTCAGCGTTTCAAACCCCAGAAACCTGCCGTATGCACTTTTTTCCAGTTCCCGGCAGACAATCAGGTTTTCCAGGCGGATTCCGTATGCTCCTTCTATATACAGTCCCGGTTCATCGGACGTAATCATGCCAGGCTCCAGCTTCATGCATTCATAGCGGCTGTCACTGACTGCATTCCGGAAACAGTTCGGCGGCTCATGCACGCCCAGCAGAAAGCCGACGCCATGACCGGTGCCATGATTATAATCAAGCCCTTCCTTCCACAATGCTTCCCTTGCAAGACAGTCCAGGCTGATTCCCGTACAGCCATACCGGAACTTTGCACATGCAAGACGGATGTTTCCTTTTAATACAAGTGTATAATGATGCTTCTGTTCCCTGGTTAACGGCCCCAGCGCAATTGTTCTCGTAATATCTGTCGTCCCTTCCAGATAATGCCCGCCAGAATCCGCCAGCAGGAAGTTTTCCGGTTTCAGCGGCATATCGGTTTCCCTGGAAGCAGCATAATGTACAACCGCCCCATGCTGTGCATATCCGGCAATCGTATCAAAGCTTGGCCCCAGATAATGCTCCTGTTCTGCACGGAACTGTTCCAGTTTTTCCGCTGCTGATATTTCTGTAACAGCATCCGGGCCATTGCTTCCTGTGCCGCCTGTTTCCTGTGTGCTGCACATCTGCTTTTTCAGCCAGTAAATAAACCTGATACAGGCCACGGCATCTTTTCTGTGTGCCTTTCGCATATTTTCTATTTCAGCCTGATTTTTAATGGCCTTTGGAAGTAATGTTATATTGTGTCCTTCCATTATTTTTTTCTGCTGCATTCTCACAGATGCTTTCTCATAAAGCATCCAGTTGACATGATCCGGGTCCAGATACAGGGACTGTACATCCAGTTCATCTGATAAGAAGCTGTAAATATCCTGATAATCCCGCAGCATAATCCCATCCTGTTCCAGCCCTGCTGCCAATTCGGTGCTGATGGCACTGCGCTGTACAAACCAGAGTGCATATTCTTTTGCCAGAACAAAAAAACCAAGAACAACAGGCGTACACGCAATATCTCCGCCACGGATATTTAACGCCCAGGCAATGTCAGACAGAGATGAAATCACAGCTGCATCAGCTCCTTTTTTATCCAGCTCTTTTCGCAGAGTGTCCAGTTTGTCTGCCCTTGTCTTTCCCGTATAGCAGATATCCAGTTCCCAGGCTGGCTTGCAGGACATTTCCGGCCGTTCGCTCCAGATATCTCCAATTAAATCACATTCTGTACGGATGGCAATCTGTTTTCTGTCCAGATTCTGTTTCAGCTTGCGATAAGCACTGACACTCAGTGTCCTGCCATCCACACCAAGACAGCCGCGGCCTGGCATTTGTTCTTCCAGATATTCTTCCAGCGCTGGCACGTGTTCTTCTCCTGTCCGGAATAAGGTAATGCCGCTTCCCAGGAGTTCTTTTTCTGCCTGCAAAAAATACCGCCCGTCTGTCCATAAACCGGCTTTATCCTGCATAACCAGAACCGTTCCGGCTGAACCGGTAAATCCTGAAATATACTCCCTGCATTTAAAATAATCCCCCACATATTCTGAATCATGAAAGTCACTGCTCAGTACAAGATATGCATCTATCTGTTCTTCCTGCATGCGCTTCCTTATTTTTTCCAGCCTTGCCGGAATGGTATTTTCTATTAACATTATAATATATTTCCTTTCATTTTACGTTAAATGAATGATATGAACCGCAAAAGATACTGTGCAGACAGAAAAGCACCTGCTGCCTGTTTTCTTTAAATATTATATATGTATTTCCAGTTTT
>CAJTSV010000053.1:0-222 GCA_910579075.1 uncultured Eubacterium sp. | reverse complement strand
AGTTTCTGCTGATTACTCATAAGGCACTTGCTTTTATCATCTTGGCAAGGCAGTTATTTGCATTTTTTGCAATATGATTTTCCACATGGCTTTGAATTGCAGCAAAAAATTTAAAAACAGAATACTTTGCCGCAGGGCAGCTTAAGATTGGAAAACTTATGTTCTAAATATTAATTTATTATATTTCCATTCTATTTTCAGACATGTTTCCTTCAAATATAC
>CAJTSV010000052.1:6581-25360 GCA_910579075.1 uncultured Eubacterium sp. | reverse complement strand
TGCGCCTTCCACATCCTTCCGTATGCAGCTTCCAGCATCCGCATTTAATTCAGATAAGGATAAAAATACCTGGAAACCACCAGCTTTAAATACCACAGCGCCGAGCGCTCTTTTATCTCCCTTGCAGCCGTCAGCGGCATCTGTGCAGCCAGCTCTCCGTTTACATAATAATTCAGCGAACCAATCCGCTCCCCCTTTTTCACTGGTGCCTGCAGTACTTTTGGAATTTCCTCGCGTACCTGCACGGAATCCTTTTCTGAAAGCAGCATTTCCTGTGCTGTCTGGCTGATGGAAAGCGGGAGCTGTATTTTTGTTTTTAACAGCCGGTCTTTTCCGGCCCCGTTTTCTACCGGAACCGGCCTTGGCACATAGTCATAATTCGTGATGTCTGCCTGCTTGTAATTGCTGATTCCGTACTGGAACAGTTTTCTGGCATCCTTCCATTTATAGGTCTTATTATTCGGCCAGCCGCAGGCTAGCAGCGCAATGACGAAAGTACGGCCCTGGCTTTTTAAAGCCCCGGTGTAACAGTACCCCGCATTTCCGGTAAATCCGGTTTTTCCGGTCAGGGCACCGTCCATCATATGTAAAAACGCATTGTGGTTGACACAGGTAAAGCTGCGTGCACCCTGCGTATACGTGCCGTCTGCCGCCTGCTCCATATTGTGGAAGGTATGTGTGGATGTACGGGTAATTTTCAGGAATTCTTCTTTTTTGGGGGATTTTGTAATACAGTAGCTTAATATGGCCGCAAGGTCTGCGGCAGTTGCAGAATGTACCTTTGTCACGGATGTGCCGTCCGGCTTTGTAATGTCCTCAGATGCATCCAGGCCGTTTGGCGTAATAAAATAGGTGTCCCTGCAGCCAATGGAAGCAGCCTTTTCATTCATCAGCTGTGCAAACTGCTCCACGCTTCCGGCCGTATGCTCTGCAATGACGACTGCAGAATCGTTGTGCGACTCTAACATTAACGAATATAAAAGGTCTTTCAGACGGTAATGCTCGCCCTGTGCCATGTGCAGCTTGACTTCCGGCATTTTGGCCGCATAGGCTGACACCTCTGCGGTTTCATTCAGGTCTGCATGTTCCAGCGTGACGATGCAGGTCATGATTTTTGTCGTGCTTGCCATCGGCAGCGGCGTATCTGCATTTTTTGCAAATAAAACACGCCCGGAACCGGCATCCATCAGCACGGCTGAACGGGCATAAAGTTCATTTTCATCCAGTTCACGTTCCGCCTGTCGTGCTGTTTTTTCAGAATCCGGCCCGGCACAGGCAGGTGCCAGCGGCAGTGCAGACAGCGTAAACAGGATTGTGAACAGAAAACAGAGTGCTCGCTTCATATTGCATATATGCTCCGAAACTGTATTTTCTTCATATTATGCAGCAGTACCATGCAATATTCCAGCGTCAGGCTTTCATAAAAATTTGCATTCCGTATGCCGGCATCATACCTTCATGCGGATTTCCATTTCTGCTTCTGCCTCATGGCGGAATTCTTCGACCTGCTCTGGTTCTGGCTGCGGCAGCTCGTCAATCGAGCTGACACCGAAGCTGCGCAGGAATTCCTCTGTCGTTCCAAACAGCAGGGGGCGTCCTGGCGCATCCAGGCGGCCGATTTCACAGACCAGGTTATATTCCACCAGCTTGCTGACCGCATGGCCGCTGGAAACGCCTCGGATTTTTTCGATTTCCATTTTAGTGACAGGCTGCTTGTAAGCAATAATCGAAAGCGTTTCCAGAAGAACGTCTGTAAGCACCTGCTTTTTCGGCTGGCTTGCAATACGAATCAGGTATTCATACATCTGCTTTTTGGTGCACATCTGATACGAGCCGTCCAGCTCCATAATCTGAATTCCGCGGCTTTCGTGTTCGTAACGCTGCATCATCTGCGTGATAATGGATTTTGTTTCATCGGGCCCAAGCTCCAAAACGTCAGCCAGCTTTTCCAGGGGAACCGATTCCCCCATCGTAAATAATACAGCTTCAATAATGGCTTCCTTTTGCTCCATGCCTCTCATCCTTCCTTTTTCAACATCACCCATTCAGGCTGCGGCAATCCGCGACGTAATGCTGATATCGTCAAATGCCTGCTTCTGGAAAATTTCGATTTTACCTGTTTTCATCAGCTCCAAAATGGCCAGAAATGTCACGATGACCTGGACACGGCCGGACTGGCGCTCTAACAGCCCCCGGAAGCTGAACTGCCGGTGTTTTTGTGCATAACGCTCCAGGGCAGCCATCTTTTCTTCCAGCGACACTTCTTCCTTTTCAATCCGCCCGAATTTGGAGCGCACCGGGTCAATTTTGTCATTCTGGCGCTTTATGACGGATTCAAATACGGCGTTGAGCTTTTCCAGGGTCAGGCCGTTTAACAGTTCTTCCATATCAAAGGGCGGCACATACTGCGCAACCTCCTGCGGTATGGTCGGTTCCTTATACATCACCCTGTCCGCATCCATCTGGCGGTCTTTGAGCTCATACGAAATGCTTTTGTAAAGCTTGTACTCCAAAAGCTGCTGTACCAGCTCTGTGCGCGGGTCTTCTTCCGCTTCTTCTTCGGTCACTTTTTTCGGCAGCAGCATCCTGGCCTTGATATCAATCAGCGTTGCTGCCATAACCATAAATTCGCTCATAATATCCAGGTCCTGCCGCTCCATCTCATGGATATAGTCCATATACTGGTTTGTGATTTCCACAATCGGAATGTCATAAATATTGACCTTGTTTTTTTCCAGCAGGTGAAGGAGCAGGTCCAGCGGGCCTTCAAAGGTTTCCAGTTTTACAGTCAGTCCCATTTTTTATAACCTCATTTCAGCAGCTATCGCCTGTTATATTTTATTATCCGGTTTTACGGTGACGGTGACAAGCTCCGCACGGTTAAAAATCCGGATATGAATCGTATGGGTGCCAAGCCCCCGGCTGATGTATACACGTTTTCCATCCATGTCAAATTCTCCCGCATCAAATTCCGGGAACAGCATAAACTGGGGCGAAATAATGCTCCCAATGCCCGGAATGCAGATAAGCCCGCCATGGTTATGCCCGCAGACGGTAATGTCTGCTCCCCAGGCGGCATACTGGCGCGCAAACGCCGGATGATGGGCGAGCAGAATCTGCAGGCAGTCGTCCGAAGCCTGTCCCAGGCTGTCTGTCAGGTAATGTTCTTCCAGATGCGGTTTTTTCCATTTTTCATAGCAGGACAGCGGAAGCTCCAGGCCGCTGATGCGTACCGGCATTGTGCCGGCCATCGTCCGGACACTTTCGTTATTCAGAAGGTGTATGCCTGCGGCTTCCAGTCCCCTGCGGTATTCCTGATAAGCCCCCAGGCTTTCCGAATCCGGCAAAAGGGCCCTTGTCTCGTGGTTTCCGTTCGTGAAATAGACCGGCACGCCAAGCTTTGCGAGTTCTTCCGCAAAGGACAGGGATATCCCGTATTTTTCCGCTGCTGCCGTAACGATTAAATCCCCCGGAATCAGGATAAGGTCCGGGGCAGCTTCTTTTATGGCCCGCAGCAGGCGTTCATTGCCTGTCCCATAGGAAAACGAATGCAGGTCGGAAATCACAGCCAGCTTCAGTTCCCGGCTGGCTTTTTCAGAAAAAAATTCATAGTGCGTAACATTGAATTTTTTCAGCTCCTGATACTGCCAGAGCACGTACCCTGTTACAATAACGCTTATTATACCAATTAATACTTGCATATTCAAACCTTTTTTCTAAATATTTTGCTGTCATATTTCCCGGATGAGCGGACTAAACTGTAAAAAAGCATTTCAGGTATTTCTTATGAAGCGTTTTATCACCGCACTTCTGATACTCTCCCTGTTCGCCGGCTGCACGCTGCTGCAGCTGTGCAAAGGCCCTTCCTTCCCCGCACGCGCCGCCGGCAATGCCGGGCAGCCCCCTTCGCTGGATATCTCGTCCCCGAGCTTTCTTTTAATGGAAGCCGAAACCGGAACGATTCTCTGCCAGCAGCAGGAACACACGGCCCGGCCGCCTGCAAGCGTGACAAAAATCATGACGCTGGACCTGATTTTTGATGCCATTGACAAAAAACAGATAGCCCTGACGGACGAAGTCACCGTCTCGGAAAATGCGGCCAGCATGGGCGGCTCCCAGGTATTTCTGGAAGCCGGGGAAATACAGACCGTAGAAACCCTGATAAAATGCATCAGCATTGCGAGTGCAAACGACGCATGTGCATCTTATAGCAAAAGGAGACATTCTCAGGCCTGCCCAAACTGGTAATAAACCCGGATAGAGCCGTCACGGTTTACCTCAATTCTTTCAATCAGCTCCAAAACCATATCCCTTGTCAGCTGCGGCACATTCATGTAATCCGCAAATGCTTCTGCCCATGTATCCGCCTGCCCGGCTTCTTCCTGACGGCTGCGGGCCTTTGTCTCCATTGCAGACTTTTGCGCGCGCAGCTGTTCCAGTTCCTTTTCATATTCCAAAGCATAGGCAAGATAATCTTCTTTTGATATCACATCTTCCAGATAATTCCGATAGGTTTTTCTTTTAAACTGTTCCGTTCTTTCGATTCCGGCCTGAATCTGTTCCAGCTGCACCAGACAGCCATTGCTGTCATCTGGCTGCGCCTGGATTTTTTTCAGTTCCCGGATATCCTGCGGGTTTAATATGCGCCTGGCTTCTTCTTTTATGGAACAAAAGACTGCTTCCTTTAAAGGTTCCATATCAATGCCGTGGCTTTCACAAAAGCGTTTTCCGTGTGTTTTATAGGTCCTGCATATGTACCCGTTGCACTTTTTATCACCGTGCCTGGCATATCTGCGTGACATGGCATGCCCGCAGTCTGCACAGTATACAAATCCGGAAAATATGCCGGCTTCTTCTTTTGTACGCAGGCTTCTTGTGCGTGCCTTCTGCCTGTCCTGCACCATTTGAAACAGCTCCGGTTCGATAACCGGTTCATGGGTATGTGGAACAATAATCCATTCGTCCCTGGGAAGCTTTTTTTTCTTTTTATCTTTATAGGATATCGTATTCACCCGGTTCTGGACAAGGCAGCCGGTATAGGTTTCATTGTTCAGTATGGTATGTATGGTCTGGTATGACCAGTGCTTTGTAGTGTCCGACGCTTTTGCATTATAATAATTTTCACCCAGCACAAGCCTTTTATACAGCGTGGGAATCAGGATTCCTTCGGATGACAGGACAGAAGCTATCCTTGCTTTTCCATATCCGGACAGATAGAGCCTGTAAATCCGCCTGACGACACTGGCAGCATATGCATCAATCACCAGGTGGTTATGGTCATTTTTGTCTTTTACATACCCATATGGACAGGATGCACCTAAAAACTGGCCGGCTTTCATCTTCGCCCGAAAAGAGCTGCGGATATTTCTGGATAAATCTTCGCAATACCACTCATTGACCAGTCCGTGAATCTGCCGGCTTTTTTTGTTATCCTCCTTATCCGTGTCTGTCCCGTCCGCGGCTCCGATAAACCGGATGCCGAGGTTTGCAAGGTCATGGTGCAGGTATTTTTCGATATGCTCCATATTTCTTGAAAACCGTGACTGGGTTTTTGCAATAATAATATCAAACATGCCCATGCCGGCATCCCGCATCATCTGTTCAAACTGCGGACGGTCATCATACAGCCCGCTTTCATCATCATCCGAATAAATCTTTACAACCTCAAATGCATGCATTTTTGCATAATCGGTCAGAAGCAGCCTCTGGTTTTTAATGCTTGCACTGTCATCTCCCCGTTTTACCTTGTCGGCATCTTCCTTGCTCAGTCTCAGATATAATACTGCACGGTTTTTATTCACCTTGCACCGCCTTTAGCTTTTTTATTTTTATTTTTTAAGCTTTTTATGCTTTGGTACGTTTCCTTAGAATATTTTTCATGCAGTCTGTCAGTTTTTTTTCTCCATACATAACAGTAACTTTTATTTTGCGGTTTTCCTTTTTCAGATACTGCCCCCGCTTTGCATTTCCTTGTTATATCCTATTCGCTTTTGCTGACATTTATTCGGCCTGGCTGCTGTTTTTTTGAAATTCACTCAGATATCCGCCGCGAATCAGCACGTCTTTTCCGGAAAAGGCAAAGCCATAAATCCGTATCTGGTTTTTCCTGCACGTTTTTTCCAGCACCTGTGCATAATTTTTATCCAGAATCTGGCGTATAGCTGCATCTGCCGTATCAGACAGCCGTTTTTCTTTTGCTGTATCTGATACTTTAAATTCAAAGATAATGCCGTCATCTGCCCGGTTTTTCGGCTCGAGCATGACATCGTAGCGTCCGCGCCCGCTTTCCCTGTTAGAAGTCAGCACATAACGCCCGTTCAGTGCCAGCATCATTCCCAATACAAGCCCATGATAAAAACGCTCCGGCTGTGCCTGCCCCGATGGTTTTTTCCCGGAATCAAAGCTGCTGACTGCCGCGCAGGACAGACGGTTCATATACAGGTTCATGCCGTCTGTATCATTGCAGAACAGGGACTGGATAAAGCCGTTGTAATCGCTGCTGCACGCGGCAAACCATTGTGCAAACATTTCCTCAAACATCTGCAGCACTTCCAGATTGACAATATCCAGCACATATTCCGGCCGGCCATCCGGACGCTGCAGGAAGCCGGCGGCTTTCAGATAGCCGCTTGCCAGAAGAAGGCTCCAGACCGCATGCTCGTCCTGCTCCAGCTGGTCATAAACAATCTGTTCATCCATGCAGGTACGAAACAAAGTCCCGTTTAACAGCCCTTCCATTGCCATTTTTACATCCGGGCTGCTTTTCTGAATCAGGCTGCCAATCAGCCTGTTGGAGCTTGTGTTCGCCCAGTAAGGCTGATATTCCCTGAATTTGAGAAAATTAAGAATAGACCACGGATTGTAAATATTTTCCATATCCCCGAAGCGGAAGCCGTCATACCAGCGTTTTACCCCGTCCATTTCGTTTTGCAGGCCGAATTCTTCCAATGCACAGCGCACCTCTTGTTCTGTAAAGCCGAACGCTGTTTCATACAGCTTCGTTGTCGTTGTAACAACAACCAGGTTATTTAAATCCGAAAATACAGATTCCCTGCTGATTCTTGTAATGCCTGTCATCAGGCCGCGCTCTAAGTACGGATTTGTTTTAAATGTGGAATTCATGAATTTTCTCATAAATTCTGCCAGCTTTTGCCAGTACCCGTTTACATAGGCTTCCTGCATCGGGGTATCGTATTCATCCAGCAGAATAATTGCCCGCTTTCCGTAATATTTATACAGAAAAGCCGACAGCCGCATCAGGGAGCGGGCCGCTGTCATATCGCTCATTTCTTCCTTTACTTTCCAGAACAGTTCCTTTTCACGGCCTGTCAGCCGGCTGCTTTCAGCCAGAAATGCATGCTGGTTATACAAATCAGACAGTTCCTGAAAAATGCTTTCCCGGGCAGCCTGAAAGCTTTCTGCCTTTACATTGGCAAAACTCAGGGAAATGACCGGGTAAGTTCCCTGAAGACTGCGGTATGCTTCCTGATTCCAGATGGCAAGATGTTCAAACAGGTCTTTTCTTCCAGCATAACGGACTGAAAAAAAGCATTCCAGCATATTGACTGCCAGGGTTTTTCCAAATCTGCGCGGACGTGTAATCAGCGTAACGGTGTCCTGATTTTCCCACCATTCCCTGATAAAAGCGGTCTTATCTGCATAAAAGCAGTTATTTTCAATAATCCGGCTAAAATCCTGTATGCCGATTCCTGCCACCCTTGCCATACGCCAGCCTCCCATGCTGATACATTTGAATTTTTGTGCCTGTTTATTTGTCTGTTTTTCTTTCTGATTATATCGGATAACATGCCATACAGCAAGACTTCCTGCTTTATTATTTAAACATCCTTTGATAAAAGCGCTGATAAATGTCTTCTATAAAAACAGGACGCATGTGTGGCAATGGCAGAGCACATCAGCGGCAGCGAAGCAGAATTCGTTGCGCAGATGAACCAGAAAGCAGAAAAACTCGGCATGAAAGACACGCACTTTGTCAATTGCTGCGGGCTTTCGGCAGACGGGCATGTGACAAGTGCCTATGATATTGCACTGATGGCCAGGGACCTGACGGGCAGGCACCCGCAGATTCATGATTACTGCACCATCTGGATGGAAAATATTATCCATAATACAAAACGAGGCGCCCAGGAATTCGGCCTGGCCAATACAAACAAGCTGCTCAGGCAGTACCCGTATGCTACAGGCTTAAAAACCGGCTACACACAGGCTGCAAAATACTGCATCGCCGCAACAGCTGAAAAAGACGGCGTAAAGCTGATTGCCGTGCTGATGGCGGCCCCGGATATCAAAAGCCGCACGGCAGATGCACAGGCGCTTTTTAATTACGGCTTTTCTGCCTGCCGCATATACCAGGATAAAAACCCGCCGAAGCTGCCGCGGCTTGCCGTGCTCAAAGGAGAACAGGATTCCGTGCCGCTGGCTTATGAATCCCCGATGAGCTATGTCAGCACGAGCGGTGAGGATTTAAGCGGCATTTCCAGAAAAATCAGGCTGCCGAAAACCGTGCAGGCACCGGTAAAAAAGGGAAGCATTGCCGGAAAAATTACATATTCCCTGGACGGCAAAAAAATCGGGCATGTCAATATCCTGTATGCAGAAAATGTAAAGCGTGCTGCATTTTCGGATAACTTCCTGAATCTGGTGCAGAAGCTTTTCTTTTTATAAAAGCGGTGCAAACAGCTTCAGGATAGTCTGCACAATCCGGATAATAAAATGCGGCTCCTTCCATTCCTCTTTTAATATCTGGTGCGAACAGGCAAACGTGCGTTCCATATCCTGGCGCAGCTGCATGACCGCTTCGCTGCGGTGCATCCAGACCCCGCATTCAAAATGCAGGTACAGGCTGCGGTAATCCAGATTGATGCTGCCTACCGCAGCCGTTTCATCGTCACACAGAAAGCATTTCGCATGGATAAAGCCCGGCGTGTATTCATAGATTTTAATGCCCGATTCCAGCAAAACCTTGTAGTTGGAACGGGTCATTAAAAAAATCAGCTTTTTGTCCGGAATGCCCGGGGTAACCAGCCGCACGTCCACGCCGCTTTTGGCTGCATTGCACAGTGCGGTCTGCATTTCCTGGTCGATAATCAAATACGGCGTATAAATATACAGGTATTCCTTTGCACGGCTTATCATATTCAGGTAGACATTCTCCCCGACATTTTCCCGGTCCAGCGGCGTGTCGCCATAAGGCTGGACAAAGCCGTGCTCCTGCAACGCGTATTCCGGGCAGCGGCACCGGTATTTTTCACAGTCATCTTCTTCTTTTCGGATATAATCCCACATTTCCAGAAACATGGCCGTAAAATTCCAGACCGCTTCCCCTTCCAGCCGGATTCCGGTATCTTTCCAGTAGCCAAAGCGTACTTTTTCATTGATATATTCATCGGCGATATTAATTCCGCCCGTAAATCCCCAGATTCCGTCTACAACCAGAATTTTGCGGTGGTCGCGGTTGTTCATGACAATGCTTAAGACCGGCCAGAACCGGTTGAACACCGCGCACCGGATGCCAATCGCTTCCATGCGCTGCGCAAAATTTACCGGAAGCGTGGCTACGCAGCCGATATCGTCATAAATCATGCGTACTTCCACCCCGCACCGGATTTTCCTTCTCAGCGCTTCTAACAGCTGGTCAAACATAATGCCCGGCTGGACAATAAAATATTCCAGAAAAATAAAATGCTCTGCGGTTTCAATCGCAGCCAGCATATCCTGAAACATTTCTTCCCCGCACGGGTAATATTTCGTCTGCGTATGTTCATAAACAGGAAACCCTGCCTTGCGCAGAATATACGAGGACTGGCGGTACATGTTGACGTCCGTTTTCCGGATGCGGTTTAAAACAGCAGGATCCTGCTTCAGATGCGTCTCAATCCGTACATTGACCGCTTCCATTTCCTCACTTGTTTTTTTCGTCAGCTGTGGCCTGCCGAATACAAAATAAATCAGTATGCCAAGCAGGGGCACGCTTAAAAGCACAAATGTCCATGCCAGCTTTGCAGCCGGGTTTCCAGTCCTGCTGACCACATACACAGCCGTTACAACGCCAAGAATGGTCACAATCATATTTGCAAATGCAGACTGTGCGCTGAACTGGTACAGCACGATATACATCCAGGCAAACTGAATCAGTATGCCAAGCCCTGCCACGAACAGGCGGCTGAACAGTTTCTGTATTGCTTTGCGGACAATGCGGAGCGCCCTCATGAACAAACCCAAAACAAATCTCCTTCTGACTGCCTGTATCTTTCTGCGGCGATACAGCCAGCTTCTCTTTTCCTAAAAATAATCAAACTGTGTTTTGCTATCGTTCCAGCAGCCTTCTGGCATCCAGCGTTCCCCAGCAGGAAGCTGCAGTGTCTGATGCCAGCTTCTGATAAAAACGAAGCTTCAGGCCCGCTGCGGATAAATCCGGGAAACGGTCATAAGCAAGTGCACATGCACCCGATACGACTGCCGTAGCCATGGAAGTACCGCTCTTTACAGTATACCCGTTATTTTCAAAATGACAGCTTTTTATTTCTGTTCCGGGTGCAAGAATTTCCGGCTTGCAGACACAGCTGTCCGTCGGCCCGACACCGCTGTACCCGGGAAAAAGCCCGCGCCTTCGCACAAACAGCTCCCTGTCATCGCTTGAGCCGACGGTCAGCACGGTGCTGCTTGCACCGGGAAGCGTCACGGTGCTGCTTGCCGGGCCGCCGTTCCCGGCTGCCGCCACGGTAAATACGCCGCTGTCCCACATGCGGTCTACCCATTCCAGCATCTGGTCCCGTTCCCGGTGCTTCGACTGCGGCAGCATCCCGACTGAAATATTTGCAATGCGGATGCGGAACCGTTCCCGGTTTTCTACAATCCATTTCATCGCTTCAACCACATCCCTGGTACTGCCATTTCCAGTCCGGTCCAGCACCTTTAAAATAATCAGTCCCGCTGCGGGAGCCACGCCGCGGTAACGTCCCCTGCTCATGCGCCCATTGCCTGCAATAATGCCCGCAATGTGCGTTCCATGGCCGTTATCATCGTATGGCTGCCTTTTGCGGCCGCAGAAATCCTGGAAGGCCCAGATACGGTCAGCATAATCAGGGTGCAGGGAAATTCCCTCTTGTGTGCCGCAGATGCAGAAAACAGCTTTTCTGTTTTTCCGTCAAAACAGCAAGCGTGCCCGGAGAATCTGCCTGAGACAGTTTCCTGACACGCTTTCTGATTGCCTTAAAGGCTGCTGGTTCCTTTAGCTGGAATGCTTTTCAATGCAGCTCACAATTTCTTCCTGCACAGGAAGCACCTTTTGAAGCAGTGCTTTTGCTTCTTCCGGCTGTCCGGCACGCAGAAGGTTCATAATCTCCGTGTATGCCTCAAAAACCGGAGTAATCGACAGATTCCCGGATGTGCCTTTAATGGCATGTGCTTTTTCCTTGACATCTTCATAATCGGACGTATCAAAGTCCGGGTCTATGCCCTGGCCCCTGATAGCTTTTACAAAAGTGCCAAGCAGTCTTGTATAAAGCGCTTCATTGCCGCCAAGACGTTTTAATCCGCCGTCGATATCGACGCCCAGTGCTTTTAAATCCTCAAATAATCCCATTGATGCCACCTCTCTTTCTGTTTTGCTTATGTATCTGTATTCTTAATATTTCCCGAAGTCGGAATCCAGGTCATCCAGTTCAATATGCGCCGGCTGGCTGGCTGCCGGCTCGCGGTAAGCCGGCTCCATTTCCATGGAACCGCGGATGTATTCTTCGCGAAGCATAAATTTGGCCACAAGGTTTTTTAATACCTCTGCCTGGCTGGACAGCTCCTCGCTGGCAGCCGCACTCTGTACTGCGGTGGAAGAATTGGTCTGTACGACACTGGAAATCTGGTCTACGCCTACCGATACCTGTTCCACAGCTCCGGCTTCTACCTCGGCTGCATTTGCAATCTTATCCACAGTGCCGGATGTTGCGCGTACCTCGTCTACAACCTGAAGCAGTGATTTTGCAGTTGCATTGGTAATCTTCGTGCCCTGTGAAACAGCCCCGATAACACTTTCAATCAAATCAGAGGTATCTTTGGATGCTTCTGCACTCTTGCTTGCAAGGTTGCGGACTTCGTCTGCAACGACAGCAAAGCCTTTTCCGGCCGTGCCTGCACGCGATGCCTCTACCGCGGCATTCAGTGCCAGGATATTAGTCTGGAAAGCAATATCTTCAATGGTCTTGATAATTTTGCCGATTTCATTGGAGGTACGTGTGATTTCTTCCATTGCCATCGTCATATCCTTCATCTGGCGGTTGCAGTCTTCTACCTTGTCACCGGCAGAGCTGGACTGGTTCCTTGCCTGGACTGCATTTTCCGCGGTTTCTTTTACCTGCTGGGAAATGCCGGATATTGTGGCGGCAAGCTCCTCTACCGAAGCAGCCTGCTCGGTTGCACCCTGTGAAAGCGCCTGTGCACCATAGGACACCTGGTTTGCACCGGATGATACCTGGTCTGCGCTTGAATTAATCTGTGCAAGCGTAATGCTCAGGTCGCGGTTCAGCTTGCGGATGGAAGATAACAGTCCCTGGAAATCCCCGACATAACGTTCTTCCGCTTTCGTGCGGACATCAAAATTACCGTCTGCCATTTCACTGAGCAGCCTGGAAGCATCGGATATAATATCGCCGAGTATGGAAGTCATATCCCGGAACGCATCTGCAAGGCATCCCAGCTCATCCCTGGATTTGTATGCAATATCAAAATTAAAGTCGCCGGCTACAATTTTTCCTGCGGAAACCTCCAGCTCATGGATAGGACGGGTAATCATCCTTGTCAGGTACAGGCAGAGCACAATCGTAATAAACAGTGCCGCAGCAGCCAGTCCGAGCAGGGAAATCGTCAGCGATTTTTCCAGCTTGACGGTTTCATCCCGGTTATTAAGCGCTGCTTTTTCAACTTCGTCGCTGATAATGACCAGTGCATCGACAGCTTCGGCTACAAGCGGCTGGTATTCTTCCACCAGGCGCTGCTGTGCCTTGGCCATATCCGTATCGGATAATTCAATAATTTCCTGCTGAAGATTATAAGCCTGTTCCAGGGAAGCGGCAAAGCGTTCAAACGCTTCGGAGCTTCCTTTCAGGTAATTATTCAGTTCCGTGGCGTCTTCTTCCAATGACTTCAGCTCCAGCTGCATGTCATTCAGGTATTCCTGATACCGCTGTTCATTGCTGTCAATCGTAATAAACGCAAGGTCCTTGACAACAATCTGCAGGCCGCGGCGCATGCTCATGACATCTCTTGTCAGCTGGTATTCCGTATCAAAGAAGTCCGAATACTGGTTTCCGCTCTTTTTCAGGCCTGACCTGGCTGCGATAACGGTCACACAGAACAGTATAATAATTATCATAAAGGTTATCAGCAGCTTCGTTCCTATTTTCAGATTTTTCATATATACCTCCTAGTATTTTCCAAAATCATCTTCCAGTGAGATGACCGGTTCATTTCGGTCAGGAGTATCGTCAAAATCCATATTCCGGTGCTCGAATGTCTGGCCTGATGGCTGTCTTCCGGATCCGAGGTTATAAATCGAAAGCATGTCGCGCATCTTGGAAGCCTGGTTGGAAAGCTCCTCGCTGGCTGCCGCGCATTGCTGGCTTGTAGCGGAATTTGTCTGTACTACCTGTGATACCTGTGAAATTGCCTGTTCAATCTGTGCAACCGCAGTTGCCTGATAATTGGAAGATTCAGCGATTCCGTTAATAATTCCTTCGCTTTTTTGTACAACATTTGTAATAGTGCCGAGTGCACTGGCTGTTTCTTCTGCTATCTGGGAGCCTGTGCTGACCTTTGTAATGGAATCCTCAATCAGCTCTGCTGTCTCCGCAGCCGCAGCCGCACTCTTTGCAGCAAGGCTTCTTACTTCTTCTGCAACAACGGCAAACCCTTTGCCTGCTTCTCCTGCCCTCGCGGCTTCTACCGCTGCATTTAATGCCAGGATATTGGTCTGGAAAGCGATATCATCAATGGTCTTGATGATTTTGGAAATGCTTTCAGAAGAACTGTTGATTGCCTGCATGGCATCCATCATGCCCTGCATCTGCTCATTGCCCATTTTTACGTCCTTGATTGCCTGTTCAATCAGGTTTGCAGCGGAATTTGCCTGTTCTGCATTTTCTCTTGTTTTTTCTGCAATTTCATCAATCGAAGCCGTAATCTGTTCAATAGCACTTGCCTGCTGTGTGGAGCCCTGTGCAAGTGCCTGGCTTGCACTTGCAACCTGGGATGAACTGATAGTTACCTGCGTGCCTGAATCGCTGATATTGGACAGTGCATGCAGGTTGTCATCCACAAGCTTTTTTAAGGAATTTCCTAAAAGGTCGTCTGGTGACGAAGGGTTTACCGTAAGCGTCAGGTTGCCATTTGATACTTCTTCGGCAATGTGTGCCTGGTATTTTGTGTTTTCAACTAATTTTGCAAATTCATCCATCAGCTGGCCAAATTCGTCATTGTTGTGCTTCACAAGCTTGATGTCCACATTGCCCTTTGCAATTTCCTTAGCCGCATGGGACAGTTCTTCAATCGATATGCGTATCTGGCGGATCAGTGCAGTTGATACAAACACAATAATTATAATGGAAACGATTCCAAGGGAATAAGTAAAAATGGATGCATTTCTTGTATATTTTTCTAATTCCTCTCCTGAATAGCCAGATGCCATTCTTGTTGTAAGTTCGCTGAATACGATGTTCAGAATCATCATTACACCGGCAACTAAAAATCCCAGTATCAGTTTAGCCCTTATCGTCATGTTTTTCATTTTCCCGCTACCTCTCATTCTTCTTCACTTAACTTATTCTCAACAGCCGCTTTATCCTGGTCACTGAGCAGCTTATCAGGGTCTAAAAGCAGTTTGACATGGTCACCGACTTTGCCAATGCCATAGATATATTTGCGGTTGCCCTGGTCAGCACGCGATGATATGGTAGGCGGCGGAAGAATATCACTGTCTTTGATTTCTACTACATCCGCAATTTTTTCTACAATCAGGCCGACCATCATGTCATTTACCTGAATGACAATAATACACGTCCGGTCATTGTACTCAAATGCTTCCTGGCCGAAGCGCAGGCGCACATCTATGACAGGAACGATTTTCCCCCTTAAATTAATAAGGCCTTTGATGTATTCCTCGGTCTCAGGAACCATTGTGATAGCCTGAATCTGAATGATTTCATTTACATACTGGATTTTCAGCCCAAAATACTCATTGCCGGACTTAAACGTCATATATTTGCTTTTGTGCTCCTCAGCCTCGCTATAACCTAAATCCAGCAGGTCTGCCGGCGTACTCAAATTTGCTGCTTCACTCATAGGTCTTGCCATTCCTTTCTTTTTCTATTACCCGATTAATCCGCCTGGATCCAAAATCAGTGCAATGCTGCCATCGCCAAGCTGTGTACAGCCTGTCAGCCCTTTCACCTTTTTAATATAAGAAGGAATCGGTTTTACAACAATTTCCTGCTTGCCGACCAGCGTGTCGACAAACAGCGCAATCCGCTTATCATCCGCCTCAATAATGACCATCATGCCGTCTTCCACGGCTTCCTGGTAACCGCTTAAGCCATACCAGCGGCCCAGCCGGATGACAGAAAAGCATTCGCCGCGAATCATAATATATTCGTCCCCGTTTGGTTCATGAATCATCATATCTTCCCTGACACGGACAAATTCCTTGATTACGCCAGACTCCATGACAAAGGAAGAACCGGCTGTTTCCATAACGATGCCGTCTATAATCGCGAGCGTTAACGGTATTTTCAGGCTCATAATGCTGCCTTCGCCAGGCGTGCTTTCAATATCCAGCATGCCGCCGATTTCCTGAATGTTCCGTACAACTACGTCCATGCCGACGCCGCGCCCGGAATATTCGGTTACCTGCTCATTGGTAGAAAATCCCGGAAGCGTGATAAACTGGTATACTTCTTTGTCTGTATAAGAAGTATCCGGCCTTCCGGCATCTAAAATGCCTTGTTTTTTCGCTTTGGCAAGTATTTTCTCGCGGTCCAGCCCGCCGCCGTTATCTTCTACGGTAATCCATACCTTGCCGGCTTCTGTTTTTGCAGAGAGCGTAACCTTTCCTTTGTCAGACTTGCCGCTTGCCGCACGTTCTTCATTCGACTCAATGCCATGGTCAACAGCATTTCTTACCAGATGCATCAGAGGGTCTGAAATATGCTCAATAATGTTTTTATCTACTTCCGTCGTGTCCCCGACCATTTCAAACTCAATGTCCTTGCCGAGCTTTCTGGAAACGTCAAACACAATGCGGTTCATTTTCTGGAACGTATTGGTCAGCGGAACCATTCGCATCGACATAATGACATTCTGA
Organism: uncultured Eubacterium sp.; assembly: GCA_910579075.1. Taxonomy (GTDB): domain Bacteria; phylum Bacillota; class Clostridia; order Lachnospirales; family Lachnospiraceae; genus Eubacterium_J. The sequence continues at coordinate 8,991 of CAJTSV010000052.1, read as the reverse complement.
AGGTCCGTCGAAATTTTCGAAAGCTGTGCAGCTGCCTTGTTAAAATTATCCAGGTTTAACCCCGGCACCTTCAGGTCTGAGCTTTGCAGTACAACCGATTCGGAAATAACAAGCTCTCCAATCAGTTCCATTAACTGGTTCATTTTGCTGACATTAACGCTGATAAACGCAGCTTTTTCAGCCTTCGGCTTATCCTTTGCCAGCTTTCTCTGCTTGCCTGGTTCCTTGGATTTGATAACGAAATCACCCGGTGCAATCTTTGCCTTTTCAGCGGCATCCGGCGCACCCTGTCCCTGTGCGCGGGCTTCAATGGCTTCCACGCTGGAATCTAAGTCTATCTGGACATCCCCCGAAGCTGCAAAGCCGTGCTGGTATTCCTGCGGCGTGCATTCCGTAACGTCTACCTTTTCCACGGAATAGCCTTCGGAAACGATGGAACGGATTTCTGCCGGGTCGGCCTGTGTCTGCAGGAGCATGCGGAAGCCTTCTTTTATAATAACTTCCGAGCTGCTTTCATCCGAGATAATATTTTCGGGCGTGTACAATAAATCCTCGGCAATTTCTTTTAATGCATATACGGTCTTGTACGCATGGATATTTGCCATTTCTGTATCAGAATAAAAGTTAATGAATATGCGGTAAAAATGGCTGTCACTTGTAGCAACCGGAGCAATATAAAACTGTTTCGGCTCCTCGCTCTTATTGACCGGCTGCGGAGCTACTGCCTTGTCAGCCGTGTCTTCTATGCCTTTGATTTTATTTAAAAATACATCCAGCTCTGCAATAATATCGCTTGCATCCCCGTCTGCCTGGTCTCCGTTTCGGATTTTTTCCATTTCATTGGAAATAAAATCTTCTACGTGCAGGACATGTTCTACCAGCTCCAGATGCGGCACATTGTCAGGATGGGATTCTCTCAGATAAAAGAAGACATCCTCCAGCTTATGCGACACAGCCGTGATATTATCAAACATCATAATGCCCGACGAGCCTTTAATGGTATGCATCGTCCGGAAGATTTCATTAATGCTGTCTTCATCAAAGCATTCCGCATCCTTCTGGTCCAGAACGGTGTCCTGAAGCTGCTCCAAAAGCTGCCCGTTCTCGAACAGATACATGTCCAGCATGTCTTCTGTATTAAATCCTTCAGCCATATTCTTCTCCTTTCCTGTAGCTTTTTATCAGATCAGGTCCAGTTTCTTTAATGCCTGCTCAAACCGGTCCTGATTAATCGGCTTTCCAGAATATATCGTGCAGCCCAGTTCAAATGCCATTTTGACATTTCGTTCTTCATTTAAGGCAGTTGTCATAATGACTTTGACTGCCTTTTCCTCTGGAACGTTCTTTTCCTTTTCCAGCTTGCGGATGGCAACCAGTGCCTGATACCCGTCCATTACCGGCATCATGATATCAAGGCAGACAAGGTCATACGGCTCATCGTCTTCCAGTGCCATCATAAACGCATCGACTGCTTCCATGCCGTCTACCGTAACGTCGCACTCTCCATACTTCGAAAGAAAATTCACCATAAACTTCCTTGTTACAAAATCATCCTCTGCCAACAGAATCTTCATAATCTTTTCTCCTTTTACATTTTATTAAGCATTGCATAAGTCCTTGCAGCAATGTCCGGCAGCTTTGCCTGGCATTCGACCGCTCCAATGTCATATGCAACTTTTGGCATTCCATATACAATACAGGTCGATTCATCCTGACCGATTGTCCTGGCACCGGCTTCCCGCATGGCAAGAAGCCCCTTGGCGCCATCCCCGCCCATTCCGGTCAGGATAATCCCGACCGCATCGCGTTTTGCTGTCTTTGCGACAGATTCAAACAAAACGTCTACAGACGGACAGTGCCCGTTGACCCGGGGCCCGTTGCGGCACTCCACCTGGTAAACGCCGTTGACCTTTACCACGCGCATATGCTGGTCTCCCCCGGGTGCAATCAGTACATGGCCCGGCTTTACCGCATCCCCGGTCTGCGCTTCCTTGACGCGCACCCGGCACTGGTCATTTAACCGCTTGGCATACATAGCCGTAAAGCCGGGCGGCATGTGCTGTACAATGACTACGCCCGGAATATCCGGCCCGAAGCCTTTGACCACTTCAAAAATCGCTTCCGTGCCGCCGGTGGAAGCGCCGATTGCAACAAGCAGGTTGTTTTTGCGCACGGCAGGGCCTTCGTAGTTTTTCTGGTGCACCTTCTTTTTGATATTTCCGATTTTTGCCGTTGAAGCAATTTTAATCTTTACAAGCAGCTCATTGCGGATAAAATCTTCCAGCTGCATCCGGTTTGATATCGCCGGCTTTCCTACAAAATCCACAGCCCCTGCATCGAGTGCGTCAAACACCTTGTCGCTCAGTGCGCTGATTACAACGACCGGAAGCGGGTACTGCGGCATCAGCTT
>CAJTSV010000052.1:0-6571 GCA_910579075.1 uncultured Eubacterium sp. | reverse complement strand
CGCAGAAACTCAATGCCGTTCATGCGCGGAAGCTCTACGTCTAAAGTCATGACATCCGGCTTATACCGGATAATGGCGTCCCTTGCTTCGTAGGGGTCCCTTGCAGCTGCCACGACGGTAATGGAAGGGTCCCTGCTTAAATTTTGGACTAATAGTTCCCGAAACACAATAGAATCATCTACGATTAAAACCTTTATTGTGCGCATAACGCTAATCATCCTTCCTTTTTCCGGAATATCGACGGCTGTACAATATCAAACGGCACTGCACTCCTGTCAATCGTTTCCGTCGTGCCAATGAGCAGATACCCTCCCGGTTCCAGGAGGTCATATACTTTTTGAACTAATTCCTTTTTTGTCAGATCATCAAAATATATCATCACATTGCGTAAAAAAACGGCATGCATTTTCCGTTTAAACGGGAACGGGGACATCAGGTTAAACTGGCGGAAAATCACGCTTTTTTTCAGCTCCTCCGTTGCTGCGTACCGGTCTTTCGCGCCAGGGAGCGGATGGAAAAACTGCCGCTTCCAGGCCGCGGGGACGTTCTGCAGCTGTTCGGCTGTATAAATGCCTGCTATCGCCTGGCGGAGTATCTTGGTAGACACATCGGTTGCCAGAATGCGCATATCCCACTGGCTGCGTTCCATGCCGAAAAAATCCGACAGCACCATGGCTATCATGTAAGGCTCCTCTCCCGAGGAAGAAGCGCCGCACCAGATACGCACATCCTTTGTATGCATCTCTTTGTTTTTAATCCATGGCAGGATTTCCCTGCGCAGAAAATCAAACTGTTCAAACTCGCGCATAAAATATGTGTGGTTTGTTGTCAAAAGGTTTACGAGCATTTTTTCCTGGCTGCCGGATCTGTCTTTTTCCACTGCGTTCATAAATTCGTTGAAAGACGCAAATCCGCCGGATTTTATGTAATTTTCCAGACGCCCGTTGATAATGACCTTTTTCTGGCTCAGGTCAATGCCGTAATGCCTTTTCATATAAGATGAAATTCTCGTAAATTCTTCGTCTGTTATCAACTTTTATCACCCCATATCCTGCGCTGCCAAAATCCCGGTATCAGCACAGCTGGCGGGATATTCTGCAGCATATATCATAAATGGCCGGATTATACTTGACACCGGAATCTTTTTCCATGGCAGCAAGCGCATCCTCCCGGCTTTGTTTTTTCTCTCCTGTCAGTATGCAGTATCTTCCCATAATGGAAACAATCTGTGCTGCTACCGGAATCTGGTCACCTTTCAGTCCTTCCGGATAGCCGCTGCCGTCCCAGTTTTCATGATGATAATGGGAAATATCGATGGATATGCTCAGATAATCATTATAATCATTGTTTACATGCAGGTCGCTTAACAGCTTTGCCCCGATTTGCGTATGGCAGTGCAGGATATCCTTTTCTTCCTGCGTAAAGCCGTCCTCCTTGCGCAGCAGGTCCGTTGAAATTCCGATATTTCCAATATCGCAAAGCGTTGCCGCTACTTCTATCGTGTCAATATAATCATCTGAAATCTGGTCTTCAAATTTCGGGGAAAGCTGCATTCCCTGCGCCAGAATCCGGCAGTTGCGGCTTAAGCGGCGCATATGCCCTTCTTCATAGCCGGAATTCTGCGCCGCGATATCGGCAAGCGCATACAAAATATTTTTCTTTTCGTCCTCCATCTGCTTTAACTGCGCACTGACCGATGCCTGCAGCCTTCGGTTCATTTCAATCAGCTCATTTTTTACAGCGTTCAGATGCAGGTGCACCGCTACGCGCGCCTGCACGACTTCCATAATAAACGGCTTTGTAATATAATCCTCCCCGCCAAGCTTAAGCCCGTCTACAATGTCTTCCGGTTCGTCAAAGGCCGATATGAATATAACCGGAATCTCTTTTGTAATTTTATCTGCCTTTAAGTTCTTGCACAGCTCGAATCCGCTCATCCCCGGCATGGAAATATCGCTTAATATCAAATCCGGTTTCGACTGCCTTGCCATTTCAAACGCTTCCTGGCCGCTTTCTGCAAGCAGCGGGCTGCATCCCATGTTCTTTATGATGTTTTCCAGGATAAGCCTGTTCATCTCTACATCATCTACAATTAATACTTTTGCTCCGGCCGTATCTTTTTCATTGTATATCAAAATAACACCTGCTTTCCTGCCTGCAATCCAAACGGACGTTTCCCATAGTTAAGAGGATTCCCTGTTATCTTCAAGCATTGCTTCCAGTTCTTTATGCATGGCTGAAATTTTTTCATAATTCTCCTTCTGGACTGCCATTTTAAGCCGCAGTACAATCCGGCTGACTTCACGCGGGGCGCCTTCGGAAAGCTGGCGGACTGATTCCATAAACATTTCTGCCTTTTCCCAGTTTTCCATTTCCACGCAGAGGATTAATTTTGACAGGTTCCGTTTCAGATTTTCAAGATTTTCCGGTGTTCCAAATTCCCTGGCATTTTCAAATGCATCGTCATCTTCGGCGGCATCCTGCGGCGCAAATCCGGCATAAGCCGCGTTTTTTTCCTCTGGCGGAAGCTGCTTTTCGTCTTCCCCGCTTACTCCAAGCCAGATGGAAAACGAAAACGTGCTGCCCTTGTTTTTCTCGCCTTCTACTTCGATGCGCCCGCCCATCAGCTCTGCAAGCTGCTTGCAGATATTCAGGCCGAGCCCTGTGCCGCCGTATTTTCTGGAAATTGATGCATCTGCCTGGGAAAAGCTCTGGAACAGTTTTTCTTTATCGTTTTTATCAATGCCGATTCCCGTATCTTTTACAATAAAAAACAGTTCAATTTTATCATTGACCCGCGCTGTCCTTACAACCTCGACCGTAATTTTCCCAATGGAGGTAAATTTCAGTGCATTGGACAAAAGATTATTTAAAATCTGCCCGACCCGCAGCTCGTCGCCAATCAGGTATTCCGGTACCTGGGGCGAAACAGTCATAAAAAACCCAAGTCCTTTTTCCGTAATTTTAGCCTGGTGCTGGGACTTGATATAGTTTAACATATTCCGGAAATGAAACCGCCTTGGCTCAAGCGTAAATTTTCCGGCTTCCAGTTTCGAAAAATCCAGGATATTATTTATTATTTTATTCATATCCCCGCAGCAGCGTTCAATCAGCCGCAGGGATTTTAATATTTTTTCATCCGTTACAAAATCCAGCAGCTCCCTGGCATTTCCGAGAATGCCGTTGACCGGGGTACGCAGTTCGTGCGTGACATTTGCCACAAACTCAGACTTCACTTTCATGGCTTGCTGCGCTTCCTGACGTACCTGCTCGACTTCCCTTCCCAGAAATTCTTTTTCCAGGATATCATTTGCCATGCAAAGATACAGCCTGGGATTGTCGTCACGCTCCATGATTCTTGCTTCCACAGGAAAACAGGTCAGGTTTTTCCGGTAGGCTATCAGGTTCTGCGGCTCATCCCCGAACACAAAACCAGTTGCAAATCCGCCGCCGGAATCCTGAAACGTATTGGGAAACACATCGCTGATGTGCCTGCCGCACAGGCCGCCTTCCTCATATCCCAGTTTTTTTCTCCCTGAATTATTTACATATGTAATCTTTCCGGACGAATCAAACGCCAGCACAATCTCCAGCGCTTTTTCCATCAGGAAAAGAGATATTCGCTCCATATTCTACAGCCTCCCCAGACAAACGAACAAAAGGCAGCAAACAGATTCCATCTTTGCCGCCTGGATGTCATGCAAATTTTAACATTTTTATCACTTCGCAGTTAAAGATATCTTCTTTTGCAAGCGCAAAGCATTTTAATATATCCGGTGAAAACTGGCCGCATTCACCATTCATAATCATTTCAAAGGCTTCATCTTTCGCAAAAGGCTTCTTATAAACGCGCGGACTTACAAGCGCGTCGTATACATCTGCAACGGAAACAGCCTGCACGCCAATCGAAATCTCATTTCCCTTCAAATGGTCAGGATATCCATTTCCATCCCACCGTTCGTGGTGATGCCTGCAGATATCATAACTGTAGCGGTAAAAATCACTGTCCTTTCTGCGGTAGGTCCGTTCGAGCACATTGCATCCGATTGTCGTATGTGTCTTCATAATTTCAAATTCTTCCTTTGTCAGCCGTCCCGGCTTTAAAAGAATCGTGTCCGAGATAGCGATTTTTCCGATATCATGAAGGACAGACGCATGCACAATCTGGTCTACCTGGTAATTATCAAGCCCGTAATCCGGAAAGAATTCCTGGACGTATTCTAACAGGATTTTTGTAAAATACTTGATGCGCTGTGTATGCTCGCCTGTCTCCACGCTGCGGAATTCCACAAGGGAACTGAGCGTGTCAAGCATGACATCGTTGTTTTCCCTGATTTCCTTTTCCTGTGCCTTGATTTCTATTTCCTGCTGTTTTAAACGGCGTTCCATTTCCAGCTTATGCTGGTACAGCTCAATAATATTCTGGCTTCTTTTTTTTACGATATGCGGATAAAAAGGCTTATGTATGACATCCGCGGCACCATATGTATACGCCCTGTCTTCGCTGTCAATGACAGTTTCCCCCGTAATCAGGATAACCGGTATTTTATCCATCAGCCCGCGTTCATGCATGAATTCCAGTACTCCGAACCCTGACATCACAGGCATGGAAACATCCAGAAGAATCAAAACCAGATTCCGGCTTGCGGCAATTTTTTCTACGGCCTGTTTTCCGTTTTCTGCTTCCAGCCGCTCATACTCGCCGAACATGGACTTTAAAATCTCCCGGTTAATTGCTTCATCATCCACAATCAGTATCTGCTGCTTTTCCATAAAAATCTGCCTCGCAATTTCTGTAACCATGCAGCTCATCCGCCTGCATGGCTGCCAATTTCTTTCTGGCCCAACGTAAATCCTTTGTAGTCAATGGTAACCTTTTTTCGAAACGTTGTCAACCAATTTCTGGAACGGTCTCCCCTTCCCTCTTAAATCGCTGTTGCTGTTCACTCTGTGAACAGCAATACCTAAATTCTATTATAATGAAAATGCAGGGTTTTGTCTACTGAAAATTATTCTCCCATTCAATTTCTATCTTCTGCTCATTCCACACCACAATCCGGCGTATCTGGTATCTGGCTGCATTTCGCAGCATCTCCTGCAAGCCCGGGCCTGTGCATGTACCAGATATTTCCTTATTATATATATGGAATAAAACATAATGCTCCAGATACATGGCATTGATATCCCCGGTGCAGTGATTCCGGTAACAGTAAAAACAGGGATTTTTGCATCTGCGGTATCTGAGGCCGTACCCGCAGTGTCCGCAGGCCAGCTTTCCCGCAAGCGGATGGCGGGTGCGTGCAGCAGCCTGTGCGGCAGGTGTTTTTTCCTGTGCTGCGCGCCTGGCACGCTTTTGGTTTATCCGCTCAAACTGTTCCCGCTGAATCAGCGGCTCATGGCAGTTATAATGCAGCTTCCATTCCCCGCGCGGCTTTAAGCGGACTTTCCCGCTCTGTGCATCTTTTTCATATTTGCCATACACAATATTCCCGGCATATACAGGGTTGGAAAGCACCTGGCAGATATAGGAAGGGCTCCATGCAAAGCAGCTCCCTTTCGGCTGTCTGTCCAGCTTTCCCTTTTTTATCCGAAACTGTGCAGGCGTCGGGACATGTTCCTCCTGCAGCAGCTGCGCTGTCTGCGCAGGCGTCAGGCCACGGTCCGCCAGCTCAAAGATTCTTTTTACAACGGCCGCTTCATCTTCTTCCACACACAGCCTGTGGCGGTCATCCGCCGCCTTTGCATATCCAAACGGACAGTTCGCACTGATATATCCGCCCTTTTCCTTTCTGGCTGCAAGCGAAGCACGGACCTTCTGCGAAAGGTCCCTGCTGTACAGGTCGTATAACAGGTTTTGGAACTGGACTGCAAGCCCCGGCGTCTGTCCCGGTGCGTCAGCGCTGTCATAATGGTCATTAATGGAAATAAACCGGATTCCCAGAAGCGGGAATGTGTGTTCGAGATAGGAACCAAGCGTAATGTAGTCCCTCGCAAAGCGGGAAAAATCTTTTACAATAATGCAGGAAATAAAACCGCTTCCCGCCCGGGCCAGCATGCGCTGCAGGGCGGGGCGGGCCAGGGTTGTGCCGGTGAAGCCGTCGTCTATGTAAACGCTGTCTTTGATACAATTCGATTTTGCCTTTGTACTTTTTGATTTTGCCCTATACTTTTTGATTTTGCTTACACTTTTTGATTTTGCCCCATAGGAAAATCAAAAGGTTTGGAAATGTCATAGATTTATCAGTATCTTCATGGTATAATTATTTAAAAATGTTTGATAACTTCCTAACTATTTATAAAAAGGAGGAGGATTATGTTTATTATATTTCAAATATTAATAGCTTTATTTCCAATTATTCCATTAGTTTATATTGCAAAAAGGACTTATCAATTTGATATTACACTAAACAAAAGAAGAAATATAAGAGAGAAACAAATATCTTTTAATAAAATACAAGATTTCTTTCCAAACGCACTAAAACAAAAATTAGAAAATGATCATACCATTATAAAAAGATTTACTAATGAAGTAATACAATCCTATCAAAAATTGCTTTTTTCATTATGTATA
>CAJTSV010000051.1:14081-25574 GCA_910579075.1 uncultured Eubacterium sp. | reverse complement strand
GCAGCTGTAGCGATTCTGACTTATGCATACATTGGTGGAATTACATCTCTAAGTAAAGGTATTCCATCTATGCTTTTAATGCCCATAATGGCAGAAATGCTGGTTTATAAAAAGAATGGAAGGCTTGTTATCACAGGTATATGGTATTGTGTGCTGTATTATATTGTCCAAAATAGCAGAGGATTGATTTATTCAGATATCTATGCATCTTACCGTTTTTTAGAAATGATGTGGTATTCTGCTGGAACACTTCAGGCAGTGCATTTTAATATTGTACATCTGATTATTTCTTGCATTGACAGGATTTCGGACAGGCTGTATGGAGGGCAGACTCTGGTTATTACGTCTCAGTACCATAAACTGTCTTTTTACGACTTGCTTTTATATTACAGCGGAAAGCCTTTATCAAATATCATTCCTGATATGGCTGGAGAGATGTTTCGTATGCGGCTTAATGGCAGTATGGCAACTGGTGTAGGTATTGGAATGTTGGGAACAGTTAATGTTCTTGCAAATGGCAGCTTGCCACGGATGATTGTACAAGGATTTGTGATTGCAGTGCTGCTCGTATTTTTGGACAAGTCAATGGACCGTATTATAAAAGCAGCTGTTAGAAATGAGGTAAAACTTATCTCATTGATTGCTGTTTTTGGAATGGTTGCCGCATTGTATCTGCAGATGTTTCCGCTTCGCTTTTTGTATATACTGATAATATTTTTTTATGTTGTGGGGTGCTGCATGAGGGGATGTAGTGAATCTGTGTATAGTATAAGCAATGTGTCGAAGTGTACCATATTCCGTTCCGCTGACTGCAGCTGAACGGATTTGAAAGAAGGAGAATACAATGAAAAAAGGACTATTAAGAGACTGGCTGTTAGGAGAAGATACAAATGTAAAGGAAAAAGACAACTGGATTCTTTCACAGTTGAATTCCTTGCAGCGGGGTTCTAAAATACTGGATGCGGGAGCTGGAAGGCTGCGTTGGAAAAAACACTGCCGTCATCTTCAATATGTTTCGCAGGATTTCTGCCAGTACCATGGAAAAGAATGTGAGACAGGACTGCAGAACACAAAGTGGGAATATCCTCATATTGATATTGTTTCAGATATTGTGGATATTCCTGTTGAAGATGAAACATTTGATGCAGTACTTTGCACAGAAGTTTTAGAGCATGTTCCCAATCCCAATCGGGTGCTTGAGGAATTAGTACGTGTAACAAAGCCAGAAGGAGTTTTGATAATAACCGCTCCGTTTTGCAGCCTTACACATATGGCACCTTATCATTATTGTACAGGATTTAACAGGTACTGGTTTGAAGTTAATCTATTGAATGCGGGAGCTAAAATTGAAAAGTGTGATAGAAACGGAAGCTTTTATAGCTGGATAAGACAAGAGGTTATCAGGCTGCCTTTTGTATTGAGGAAATATCAGGGGCGGGGGGGGGTAAAACCTGGTGTTAAAATTAGGAGTGCTCTATTTGCACACAGTCTAAAAAAGTATATTGAGTTATGTGATGATTCTGGAGAATTGCTTTGTTTTGAGTATATGATTCAGGCAAAAAAACTAGACAGGATTTCAGAAAAGGATAAGAAAGACATTTAAAGGCAGTAAGGAACGAAGAAGACAAGATTTTTATAAGAACCGGTGAAGTACATGTATTATTAAAGGAAAGGGAGTATGTATTAAAAATCTACATGAAAACAGACAAAGCAGTATTTAACGTAATATTAAATGTGATTGTACAGGTACTGAATATTGTGCTGACACTTGCTGTGCGCCGGATGTTTTTACTGATTCTAGGTAATGATGTTTTGGGATTAAACAGTTTATATGCAAGTATTCTTTCTTTTATGGCATTATCGGAATTAGGGATTGGAACAACTATATCTGCAGTATTATATAAGCCGCTGGCTCAGAATGATAAAAGAAAAATAGCAGCGTATATGTGCATGTTAAAAAAGTCATATATTTTTATAGGTTTTTTTATTATGACAACTGGTATAGCTGTGCAGCCCATTTTACCTTGGTTTATCAAAGGTGACTTTGAACCAGTATTTATATGTATTTCATTTGAACTTTATGTAATATCTTCTGCTGTTACCTATTTTTTTTCTTACAAAAAAATATTGATTGGTGCAGATCAGAAGAATTATATCATTTCTGCTTCTCAGGCTATATATAAGATTGTATTGAATTTATCACAATTTATCGTATTGGTAACTACAAAAAATTATTGTATATTTATCGTTACTGCTATTATATGCAATTTTGTGGAAAACTTTGTAATATCAAAATTATGTGACAGTATGTATTCGTATATTAATAGCAGTACAGAAAAATTAAGCAGAGAAGAAAAGAAAGAATTGGGAAGCAAAATTTTTGGAATACTGTGCTGTAAAGCTGGCAGTTATTTAATTGAAGGGACAGACAATATTATTATTTCCGCAATTCTGGGAACTGTAGCAGTTGCTCATTATAATAACTTTTATCTGATTATTAATCTGCTGTATGCCGTTTTTGCAAATGTTGCAACTAGCTCTATTGCAGGTCTGGGAAATATATTGTATACGGATAAAGAGAGGATGGTAAAAATATTTTCAAAATTAATGCTTATGCAGCAGTTTGTGTTTAGTTTTTCATCTGCTGCTTTTCTGGTAATGTCATCTTTTTTTGTTAAGACAGTTTTTACAGGAACACCAGTGTATGAATTCTCAGTTTTGTTTTTTATGACAGTGATATATTATATCAAAGGATATTCACAAGGCATTGAGGCAATAAGAGGCTGTGCGGGTGAATATAGTGATAAGAATATTAATCTTGCATTATCTGTATGTAATCTTATAATATCTGTAGTTTTGGCTAACAAAATAGGAATAGTTGGAGTGTTGATAGGAACACTCATTTGTTACGGTATAAAGGGCTTGATTACTGTGCCGACAATTGTATTTCAAAAAATATTACCAGAAGGACGGAGCAGTTATTATTTCAATGTGGTAAAAAATACAGGAATAACAGCTATAATCATGGTATCTGTAAAAGTGGCAGAGTCAGTCTATCCCATTAATTCTTGGATGAAATGGATTTTCTATGGGATTTTAATCTTTATTTTTTCAGCTGCTATAAATGTTGCTTTTGTATATAAAACGGATGAGTATAGGGAATTAAAAGAATACTGTTTAGGTGTTTTCAGTAGAATCAGGGGACGGATTATTGGGTTGTGAAAAGGGGAATGATTTGTAAAGTTTGTAGAAGCCGATGAAAGGAATCCGCCTGGAGAATAGGAGAAAAGGAGAAAAAGAATGCATGCGTTTCGCTTTTTTGTGAATAAAATATGCAGGATATGCCTGTACTATATCGATACGCCAAAAACCAGCCGTATATATCTTTCATTATTATATGAACGTGTATTTGGAAAAAAGCCAGATTTGGATAAGCCGGTATCTTTTAACGAAAAAATACAATGGATGAAATTAAATGACCATGAGTTTAAATACCATATTTTTGCAGATAAAATTGCAGTGAAAAAATATATTTCAAAGAAACTGAATTCAAATATTCTGATTCGTACTTACGGAGTTTATAATTCATATGATGATATAAATTTTGATGAGCTCCCAGACAGCTTTGTTTTAAAATGCAGCCATGATTCTGGAAGTGTTGTTATATGTGAGGACAAACGCCAGCTAAATCATGAAAAGACGAAGAAAAAATTGAATCGCGCATTAAAGCGTAATCAGTATCTGCAAGGCAGAGAGTGGGCTTATAAAGGAATACGGCCTAAAATTATTTGTGAAGAACTTCTTCGAGATGAAGATGGAGAACTGCCAAAGGATTATAAAGTATATTGCTTCAATGGAAATCCCAAATATATTGCTGTATTTTACAATAGATTTCATAGGGGCGGGGCAGAACATGTGGAAGGTGTTTATGATACGGAATGGACAAAACAGGAATTTTCTTTTGACTGGAACTGGGGTATTGCGGACTTTACGGAAAACAGGCCAGAAAAGCTGGAAGAAATGCTGAAATATGCCAGATGCCTTTCAAGAGGAATGATGCAGTCTAGAATTGATTTTTATCTTGTAAATAATAGGGTATATTTTGGAGAAATCACGCTGTATACGGCAGGCGGATTCAGTGGAACTGTGCCTGATGATATGGATGAAAAATTAGGGAAAATGATACGGACGCAGACATATGAATAGAGGGCTCTTAGACATATGAAAACGAGACACCCCTCATAGATAAATTTATCACATATAAATCAGCAGTTTACACACGCATAGATACAAATTTAAAAGAAAATGCAGAAAATATCTTGAAGCAGCTTGGAAGTTCCCCTTCCAGTGCAATACAGATACTGTACAGTCAGATTGTGCTTACACAGGGAATGCCTCCTGGCCTTTGCCTTCCAGCAAAAAAATCTGCTGCTATCAGGAGCATGATTCGTCAAGAAATAGATGCAGAATTTATGAAAGGCATTGAGTCCTTAAAGACGGGAAAACTTATACCCCTGATGACGCTGACGAGGAATTCCGCAGGGAATTCGGCATATGAGTGATAATTACAGCATTGATTCACCAGATTCAAAAGTACAGGAAAAAACAGAGGATTTCCCTCTGCTTTTTTATACGGTTTTATAAAAAGGCCAGGCTCCGGCCAGATAAACACACAGCTTTTGCTTTTAAGAATTCAGGAAAGGACTAGGAAAAATGAGCTTATTTAAAGATTCGGCACTGCTGATTACAGGGGGCACGGGTTCCTTCGGGCATGCAGTGCTCAGGCATTTTCTGGAAACAGACATCAGGGAAATCCGTATTTTTTCCAGGGATGAAAAAAAACAGGACGAAATGCGCCATGAGCTGCAGGCCGCGCATCCGGAACATGCTTCTAAAGTAAAATTTTATATTGGGGATGTCAGAAACTTGCAGTCGGTATACGACGCGATGGCTGGCGTGGATTATATTTTTCATGCAGCAGCGTTGAAGCAGGTGCCAAGCTGCGAGTTTTTTCCAATGGAAGCAGTGCGGACGAACGTGGAAGGGACGGACAACATCCTGCATGCAGCAGTTGATACGGGCGTGAAGCGGGTGGTATGCCTGAGCACGGACAAGGCGGCCTATCCGATTAATGCAATGGGGACAAGCAAGGCGATGATGGAGCATGTCGTGCAGGCCAATGCCAGGGTGGCTGCGGAACGGGGTGAAACAGTAATCTGCTGCACGAGGTATGGAAACGTGATGTGCTCCAGGGGCTCTGTCATTCCCCTGTTTACGGAACAGATTAAGTCTGGAAATCCGGTTACCGTGACAGATCCGCGGATGACGCGGTTTCTTATGAGCCTGGATGAGGCCGTGGAGCTGGTCAGGTTTGCGTTTGGGCATGCCAGGCCGGGAGACCTTTTTATCCAGAAAGCGGATGCGGCGGAAATAGGCGTCCTGGCTTCGGCTGTGCGCCGGCTTTTTGGAGATACGGGCGTCCGGGTGATTGGAACCAGGCATGGCGAGAAGCTGTATGAAACACTGATGACAAAAGAGGAGCGTGCAAGGTCTGAGGATATGGGGGATTATTACCGCGTATCTGCGGATAACCGGGACTTAAATTATGATAAATATTTTACGGACGGCAGCCGGGCGGAAACAGGGGAAGCTTACACAAGCCATAATACAAGGCTGCTGGATGTGGAAGGAACCGTGAAAAAGCTGCTGGAAACAGATTACGTCAGGCAGCAGCTTGCCGGATGCAGGGAGGGATGGCGTTGAATATACTGGTGACAGGCTCTGCGGGATTTGCGGGACGCAACCTCGTGGAAAACCTGAAAAATATAAGGGATGGAAAAGACAGGACAAGGCCGGGCATCCATATTGAACGGATATTTGAACTGGATGCCGGCGGGGAGGAAGCGCTGGAAGGGTATTGCAGGGATGCCGATTTTGTGTTTCATTTTGCAGGGGTTAACAGGCCGCAGGATCCGGATGAGTTTATGAAGGGCAATTATGATTCTGCAGGAATCCTGCTGGAAAAACTGAAGGCATTCCATAACAGGTGCCCGGTTATGTACAGCTCGTCTGTCCAGGCATCGCTGGAGGGGCGCTATGCGGATTCTGCGTATGGCAGGAGCAAGAAGGCCGGGGAAGAACTGCTTTTCCAGTACGGGCAGGAATATCATGTGAAAGTGCTTGTGTACCGTTTTCCCAATCTGTTTGGAAAATGGTGCAGGCCGGGGTACAATTCGGCCGTGGCGACGTTCTGCCATGCCGCTGCGCATAACCTGGAATACACGGTGGATGACCGGAATACGGTGCTGGAACTGTTATATATTGATGACCTGGTTAACGGAATGCTGGATGCGCTGGAAGGAAAAGAGCAGCACTGCAGATATGACGGCCCTGCCCCCGTGGCGGACAGCAGCGGAAAATTCTGCCATGTGCCCGGGACATTCCGCGTCAGCCTGGGAGAGATTTCAGGCCTTCTGGAAAAATTTAAGCAGCAGCCACAGACACTTGTGCTGCCGGATATCCCGGAAGGGTCTTTTGAAAAGAAGCTTTACAGCACATACCTTTCTTACCTTCCGGAAGGTTCTGCGGCTTATGACCTTGCCATGCATGTGGATAACAGGGGAATCTTTACAGAGCTTTTCAGGACAGCCGGATGCGGGCAGGTGAGCGTGAATGTCGCCAGGCCTGGAAGCGTCCGGGGACAGCACTGGCACAATTCCAAATCAGAGATTTTTGTTGTTGTAAGCGGCCGCGGGCTGATTCAGGAAAGAAAAATCGGCATGGATCCCGAAACAGGAAAGCCGTATCCGCTGATGGAATTCGAAGTGACAGGCGGGCAGATGCGTGCAGTGCAGATGCTGCCCGGATATACGCATAATATTATCAACCTGAGCAGCACGGAAAACCTGGTGACCGTGATGTGGGCAAATGAAGCGTTTGACCCGGAGCATCCGGACACGTTTTATGAGGCAGCAGTTCTTCCGGATGACAGCGCACGTGCGTGCGGTGCAGAATGAACGGCATGGATGCTGCTGCACAGGCCCTGCTGTCCGAAATAATAAACAGAATCAATAGGAGGAAAAGATGAACAGCGATGCAGGAAATACAGGCTGGCAGGATAACGGAAAACTGAAGCTGATGATTATCGCAGGCACCCGCCCGGAAATCATAAGGCTCTCAGAAGTTATCCGGAAATGCCGCATATATTTTGATACGGTTCTGTGCCATACGGGACAGAATTATGATTACAGCCTGAACGGCGTGTTTTTCAAAGACCTGGAGCTGGATGCGCCGCAGGTATACCTGGATGCGGCGGGGGACAGCCTGGGGAGCACGATTGGGAATATCATCAGCCGTTCTTATGACTGGATGCAGAAGCTTGAGCCGGACGCCCTGCTTGTACTGGGCGATACGAATTCCTGCCTGTCTGCAATCAGCGCGAAGCGGCTGCATATCCCTGTTTTTCACATGGAAGCCGGGAACCGGTGCAAGGATGAGTGCCTGCCGGAAGAAACAAACCGGCGGATTGTGGATATTATTTCGGATGTGAACCTTGCTTATTCGGAACATGCACGCCGCTACCTGATTGAATGCGGGATGCCAAAGGAACGGACGTTTGTGACAGGCTCTCCCATGGCAGAGGTACTGCACAGGAACCTGCAGGCGGTCCTGGATTCGGATATCCACGGCAGGCTCAGCCGGGAAACCGGGACAGACATCCGGCCGGGCAGCTATATCCTGCTGTCAGCCCACAGGGAAGAAAATATTGATACGGAAGCTAACTTCCAGTCACTGTTTCAGGCCGTCAATGCGCTGGCACAAAAATATGATATGCCGGTTTTATATTCCTGCCATCCGCGGTCACGCAGGCGGCTGGAGCTGTCCGGGTTTCAGCTGGACTCCCGCATAATTGCCCATGAGCCGGTGGGATTTCATGATTATAACTGCCTGCAGGCACATGCATTTCTTGTCATTTCAGATTCCGGCACGCTGCCGGAAGAATCCAGCTTTTTTACTTCCATAGGAAAGCCGTTTCCGGCTGTCTGCATCCGCACCAGCACGGAACGTCCGGAAGCCCTGGATAAAGGGTGTTTTGTGTTAAGCGGAATTGATACAGAAGGCCTGCTGCAGGCAGCGGAATTAAGCCTCCGGATGAACCGGAACAGGGATTACGGCATTCCCGTGCCGGATTACGGGGACCGGAATGTAAGCAGCAAAATTGTTAAAATCATTCAAAGCTATACGGGGATTGTTGACCGCTTTGTATGGCGGAAAGAATAGCTGGCAGACACGAGGATAAAAATGTGTATCACGCAGCTTTTTGCGCTGAAAGACCATATCAAGAATCACATTCGTATCAATCAGCAGCTTCCTATTTTTCACATATCCTTTCTTCCCTGTATTCATCCAGCGTCTTGCCTGTATCTGGCAGGACACCAATAATATTTCTGAATATATCATCCAGGGATTCTTTTCCGGCAGGTTTTTCTGTTTCCTGCTGTGAATGAAGAAACTGTACAAAGCTGTAGATTGTTTCCACCTGATTTTCTGGAAGGGCATATAACAAATCTATGGTCTTTTCTAAAGCAGACATTTTACCCACCTCCCAAACCTGCAGAATTATCTGCGTTTTTTATTATAACATGACTGGAATGTGTTTGAAAAGCATTTTTCAAATACATTCCAGGGATTAAAGTACTGTTCACTCCGTGACGAGTAACGTTTCTACTGGCAATTACAGAACAACAATGCTATAATCAGAAATAAATCTAAAGACACAACCAGAGCATGTTAAAAAATGCTCCAGAGAGGGGAAACAAAATGCTGTTTTTACATTATCCAAAATGCTCCACCTGCCAGAAGGCGAAAAAATGGCTGGACGAGCATCAGATAGCTTACACGGCGCGCCATATTGCGGACGAGCATCCGTCTTACGGCGAGTTAAAGGAGTGGCATGAAAAAAGCGGGCTGCCGCTTAAGAAATTTTTCAACACAAGCGGGCTTGTGTACAAAGAAATGAAGTTAAAAGACAGGCTGCCTGCGATGCGTGAGGAAGAACAGCTGAAGCTGCTGGCAGAAAATGGCATGCTGGTAAAGCGCCCGGTTCTTGCGGCTGATGATAAAGTGCTTGTGGGCTTTCGGGAAGCCGAGTGGGCAGACAGGCTGTTATGATGCTGGAATACAATGGAATTGTGCATGGTTACCTGCTGGCGGCCAGCCTGATAACATTCGTGCTTTTTGGGGCAGACAAATGGAAGGCTGTCCATGGAAAGTGGAGAATCAGGGAGCGTACTTTATTGGGATTTGCAGCAGCCGGCGGTGCGGCTGGCGGGCTGCTGGCAATGAAAATTTTCCGGCATAAGACACAGAAGCCCTGTTTTGCAATCGGGCTGCCCGTGATGCTGGCCGTACAGATTCTGGCAGCAGTCTTTTTTCTGTAGTTACTGCTCACTCCGAGACTCACTTTCTTACGGACTTTGCAGTGAATGCCTTTGGGGCAGACACTGCAAAGTCCTGTGTGAACAGTAACTTTCTGTACATAAAAACATGTAAATAGTACCAGATATCTTTCTTTTCTGTTATTTTTCTGATATAATTCAGGCAGAATCCGGATTATTTTTAGAAGCGGGGAGGAAGCTAAGACAATGCTGAAAGATGATGGTATTAAAAAAAATTCAGGGAAAGAAAAAAGGGTAAACCGGTTTGCGCTGACTATTATTACGATTATTGACCTGATTCTGTTTTTTGGCTATATCGGGGATTATGAACAGGGAAATATCAGTGCTGCCTTTGCAGTTACGGTAGACCTGACTGTGATTATTTCCATGGCGGCCTGTTATGCCGTTTATTTCCGCAAAAAAGACAGTGCCGTATTTCCGTATATTTCCATGGCTGGTTATCTGGCTGTTTATGGGATGGCAGTATTTGGTGCACAGAATGACCTTGTATTTATTATGGTTTTTCCACTGACGGTTATTTATATTTTATACTATGATTTCAAGCTTATTTTGGGCATTGCGGCAGCATTCGGCGTGGTAAATGTGGCGGATATTATTTACATTGGGGCAGTGCTGGGGCACATGCATTCCGGGGCTGCGCTCAACAGCACATCCCTTCTGCTGCAGGGGGCATCGGTTATTGTGTATATGGCAGTGCTCTGCGGGACGACATGGATTTCCAATGATAACAATGCAAAAAAGATAGCCAGCATCAATCAGGAAAAGGAAAAGAGCACAGAGCTGCTGCATGAGGTACTGAAAACAGCGGCTGCGGTAAAGCAAAACAGTACGCAGGCAGCAGAGCATATCCGCCAGCTGGGACAGTATGTGGATGCTACAGTATCGGAGCTGGATGGAATTGCACAGGGGAACAGCAGCAATGCAGAAAGCATCGGGCAGCAGACCGAAATGACTGGCAATATTCAGAATATGATTGTAGAGACAAAGCAGATGTCGGATGAAATGATTGCGATGGCAGAGAACTCCAAAGCCGCAGTCAGGGACGGGCAGCAGACCGTGGACAGCTTGCAGCAGCAGGCGCATAAAACGAAAGAAGCCAATGAACAGGTCGTTTCTTCGGTTTCAAGCCTGATTGCGAATGCAAAATCGGTCGAAGAAATTACAGAACAGATTTTTTCCATATCCAGCCAGACGAACCTGCTGGCGCTGAACGCGTCGATTGAAAGCGCCAGGGCTGGGGATGCCGGGCGGGGATTTGCCGTAGTCTCTGAGGAAATCCGGGTACTTGCAGACGAAACAAGAAGCCTGACGGAGCGGATCCGGGGAATTGTGGAAGAACTGAAAAGAAATGCTGATACGGCGAAAAATACCGTGAACCATGTTATGGCGGCAACTGGTACGGAATATGAGATGATTGAGCATGCAAGCACACAGTTTTCGGAGATTGGCAGCCGCATGGAAGGGCTTCATGGAAATGTGCGGGAGATTTATCAAAAGATAGAAGATGTCCTGGAATCCAATAATGCAATTGTAGAAAGCATTCACCATATTTCGGCAGTCAGTGAGGAAGTGGCGGCAGGCACGCAGCAGGCCGCAGAGCTTGGCGGCAGTACAAGGCAGAAAGCAGAGCAGGCCGGCGGCCTGATGGAAGGGCTTTTGGAGACGGTAAAGGAAATGGATAAATATTTATAAAGCAGCGCAGCGGGATGGAGAAAAGAAATGGGCAGTGGCAGGTACATAAAAAAGAAAAAGGAAATGAAGTTTCAAAGCGTCGAGGCACTCCAGCAGGTTGTAAACGTAGTGAACGAAGCATCGGATGCCTTAAGCGACAAAAAACGCACAATCCGGGAAAGTGCTATTCCGGAAGTACTGCTTGGTGCAATCGGAGCCGGAGCTGGCGGAGCGATTTCGTTTACCGCTCTTTACGGACTGGGCACCGTCGGGCTGAGTGCTGCGGGCATTACATCTGGGCTGGCAGCTGCCGGAGCCGGGGCGTCTGCTGTTATGGGCGGCCTGCTGTCGCCGATGGTGGCAG
>CAJTSV010000051.1:13614-14068 GCA_910579075.1 uncultured Eubacterium sp. | reverse complement strand
TTTTTGTGCTGGCGCTTCCGGCAGCCGGACTGGCAGCTGCAGGTGTTGGAACGGCTGTGCATATGAAAAACAGGCAGCTGCGCCAGGAAAAAGAGCGCCTTTACCAGGAAGTGCTGAAAAAGCACCAGGCGGTTATCCTGGCACAGAAGCAGGCGCTGAATGAAAGCAGGGAAAGACAGGAATACCTGCAGAGCCTGAATACCCTGCTGGCAAGAGCCGTGCAGGATTTGAAGCATGATTTGGGATATGCGTCATAACTGCTGTTTTCAGAAAGAGGGAATTGCACATGGGCCGGTATGCTTATTCAAAAGAAGAAAAAGAGAGAAACAAGGTCATGTATTACCAGCACAGGCAGCTGTGTGATATGCAGCAGCAGAGCCATGAAATGCGCGCGCAGCTGGAGCAGCGGATTTCCGAAAGCGAAAGCCTGCTGCAGTCACTCGGGTACAGCCTG
>CAJTSV010000051.1:8801-13604 GCA_910579075.1 uncultured Eubacterium sp. | reverse complement strand
CAGCAGCCGGCAAACCCTGCCGGAAGTTCAAAACCGCAAGCACAAGCAAGCTTTCGTGGAAAGCTGGGAAGATATCGTGCGCCAGGCAGAAGCGGCCGTTCCGTTTGAAGCCGGGCTGGAAGACCTTTTATCACAGGATGAATTTGAAAAGGCATACAGGGAGCTGGACACCATCAGCCGGGAGTTTGATTCCTGCACCGGCCTTCGCGGTGTGGATGCGGCGTTTATTGCTGTTGCAGCGGCCCTGCAGACGGTGCGCTGGGTACTGATGCCGGAAATTGGCGGAACATTTGATGCGGCAGAGCGGATGACAGCAAAAGAAGGAGACGCGCTTGTTAAAAAGCTGAAACAGGAATTTGTGGAAAAGCACAGTGGCTGGGACACAGAGAAAAAGCATCAGGGCAGGCGGTTAAGGCAGGAAGAAAAGACCTGGAAGGAGATTATCTTTTCCGGCGTGCCTTATGATGTCACCGCAGGCTCGAAAGAGCTGGGACTTCATCTGGAAGGACGTTACCACCGCTATAAGACGTTAGGGCATGACCCGGTGCTGGGCTGGATTTTTGGCACGGCAAATATCCTAACCGATACAATGACGCTGAATCCAATGCTGTCCTATCGTGTCAAAAAGGGGAAGCTGTTAAATGAAACACTGCTTTTGCCACAGCTGTTTGCAGAAACGGTGCAGCGGGTCCGAAGCAGTGAGCATGTGCTCCCGGCCGCTGTGTTCCGCCAGGCCCTGCATTACAAATCGGACATGTATACCAAAACCGGGCTTCCGGTGCCGCTTCTTGGGGCATTTCACGAATCCCTTGCCGGAAAGCTGTACAAAAGCCAGTATGATTTTTTATGCTTTGTCCATGACAGTAAAATCGAAGGAACATCCGCTCTCCTGTCGGTCCTGATTAATATGCTGGCCAGCTTTGTGCATGGGCTGTATTACCGCCCGGAATGCGACGGAAGCCGGGATTTGTTTGAACTCAGGACTCGTAAAATACTGCTGGTTTCCAATGCGCTGGCCGCTTCTGGAAATATAGCGGTATCGTTTCTTGCAAAAAATGCAAAGCTCCTGGATATCGGGGGACTGCTTGTCACAGCTGCAGGGCTTTATCGGGATGCGCGCTTTCTGGCACGGGCCAAACAGAAATTTATCCAGGAAGCATCAGACCGGGAAATGCAGCAGATACTGTCTGATGCAGACCGGCTGTATGCTGTTTTCTGAGCAGTATACCTTCGTATCTAGAGAGCGGAGGTATACGCCCAGAGATTTTTAATCTGTCCGCGCAGCCGTTCAAACGTCCACGCCTGCTGGCTTCTGGCAATGCAGTTCGGGTCATTGACAAGAAATCCTTCTTCATTATAATCATATAGGAGTATAAAATGTCCCTGTGTCGTAAAATCCCCTGCACCCACGGTACAGATAATCGGTTCGCCCCGGTCCAGGGCAGCCTTCATAACCGATTCGTCTAACGACAGCTCCCGTGCGGACAGGCCGAGACGGGATGCGCCTTCTGTCATCAGTGACCAGGCAGTCCCGCTTCCTTCGACATAATAGCCGCTGGCTTCGCTGAAGCTGGCTACCTGGGCAGGAGTCTGGTCCGTCTGTCCGGTCAGGGATATGAGTACCATGGACAGGCAGGTCGGCCCGCACCCGGACAGTCCGATGATGCTTCCGCCATAAGACACGTAGCCCCACCGCTTGTCCCATTGCAGAAGCAGCGGAAATTCCTGCTGCTGTTCCTGTGCGGTCAGCCCTTCCGTGGCAGTACTCTGCGGAATGCCGGCATCCAGGTAGCCGGCGAGAAAATCTTCCATTTCCGGGTTGTTCAGATATGCAGACAGCAGGGTTTCCGGATATCTGTCCCGGTTTTCATAAATAATTTCTGCATTTTTGCTCATGCCTGCACTCTTTTTCAAATCCTTCTGAATCTGGGAACTGAATCGTTCCTCCGGCTTTGTTACGGTTACGGTAGAAGCTGCCTGAATGCGGCCATCTTCGCGGCCGAGCCTGCTGATTTGCAGATAATCTCCTGCTGTACGCAGCCCCGCAGCAATCACGGCCAGAAAGCCTGTCAGGACAGCCACGCGCAAAAGGGCGCGTCTTCTTTTGCGGCGCAGTTTTTTCCGGCGTATAATTTGTGTAGAGTTTGTCATTTTATTCTCCTCCATAGCTTTGTATATAGTATAAATGAATTATCTGGTTTAATCTTTTGTTTCTATATGCGGTTTTCTTGCAAAACTGCGTTATTTTTCCTGCAAAATTCTTAAGCCGCGGGCAGCGGACGGATGGACGGTGGAAAGCATCTGCCAGCCGCAGATTTCAAGATGGATTTTATTATAAGCTGGAAGGTAATCAAAATGGCATCTTACCCCGGAAAAATTTTAGGCGGCTTTTGACAAAAGGCTGTGCGTTATGTGCGGATATTCTCAATCACGTCCTTAAGCACCTGGGCGGATGATTTTAACTGTTCCTGTTCTTCTTCATTCAGGGTAATCGGCATCAGGCCTTCCACGCCCCTGGCACCAATCATGGCGGGCATGCTTAATACAATATCCGACAGCCCGTAAAAATCATCCAGCATGACGGAAACAGGAAGGATGGATTTTTCATCCCGGACAATGGCTTCGCAGATGCGCCGTACAGCCATGGCGATGCCGTAATAGGTTGCTTTTTTCTTTTCGATAATTTCATAGGCACTGTTTTTGACGGTCTGTGCGATTTCACGCATGGCAGCTTCGTGGTGGTAATAGCCGCGCATTTCGCAGACATCATTTAACGGCACGCCGGAGACGTTGGCGCTGCTGAACGCGGCAATTTCGCTGTCGCCGTGCTCCCCGATAATAAAGGCGTGGATGCTGCGGCTGTCAACGTCCAGATGCTCGGCCAGCTCGCTTTTCAGGCGTCCGGTGTCCAGAACAGTCCCGGAACCAATCACGCGGTTTGCAGGAAGACCGGACAGCTTCAGTGCTTCATAGGTCAGAATATCGACGGGATTTGATACAATAAGAAGAATGCCTTCGCAGCCATAGCGCATAATTTCCTGAATAATGGAGTGCATAATTTTTGTATTGCGGCTGACAAGCTCCAGCCGGGATTCATCCGGCTTCTGGTTTGCGCCTGCGGTAATAATGATGACGGCAGCATCTGCGATATCCTGATACGTGCCGGCGTAGATTTTCATCGGCTTTGCAAAAGGGGTGCCATGGCTGATATCCAGTGCTTCCCCTTCTGCACGGTCCGTGTCTGCGTCGATTAAAATCATTTCTGAAAAAAGACTGCTCTGCATCAGTGCAAAGGCAATGGATGACCCGACAAAGCCGCAGCCGATGACGGCGGCTTTTCTTAAATTTGTTTTGATACAATCTGAATTAATCATGCTCGAATACCCTTTCTGGAATTTTTAGTTATTGTTTTCCATTTTGAGGGTATCTATACATGTGAAAGAAAAGAAGCCTGGTTTCGGCTGCTTATAGCCTGGCTTCACCAGATGCATGTACCAGGTGCAGGAAATGTTCATCCAGGCGGACCTGCAGCGGCACGCCGAATCCGCGCAGCACATCATCCAGCGCACCGAGCGTTTCTACCATATGGCTGATGGCTGCGTTTACGCCCATATGCCCGATGCGTATGACCCTGCCGGATAATACATCAAAAGAACCGGCAAGCAGAATGCGGTGTTTTTCTTTCATCTGTTCCAAAACATCGTTGACGCTGATATCTTCGGGAACGCAGAATACGGTTACCGTATTGGAAAAACCGCTTTTTAAATACAGATTTAATCCGGCGTCCTGCAGGGTTTTGCGCGTGGCATTCCCGATGGCTGCATGGCGGCTGAATATCCCAGGGTCTGCTGCAATATCATCAAGGGCGGCGCGGAGCATGTATATATCGCTGGCAGGCATCGTATAAGGAAACCATTTGTTTTCATAATAATGCTCAAATATGCTCAGGCTGGCATAGAAAGAAGCAATCGGCGATTTCCGGTTACGGATGGCAGCTTTTGCGTCAGGGCTCATTACAACAAACGCAAGTCCCGGGGGCGCAGAAACAGCTTTCTGGGAGCCGCCGCATAGAAGGTCTGCCTGAAATTCGTCTGCATTTACATATTCCCCAAACATTGCCGATACGGAATCCACAACTGTTAAAATTCCATGCTGTTTTAATAATGGACAGATTCTGCCGATATTATTGAGCATGCCGCTTGGCGTATCGCAGTGTACAAGCGTGGCATATTTATAACCGGAGTGGCAGGCCAGATACTGTGCAAGGTCACCGGCGTCCAGCTCCTTTTGATAGTCTGCATGGTACAGGTCAGGCACGCCGCCGTACATGCTTACGAAATCAGCGAAGCCTTTTCCGTAAACGCCGTTATCCAGAACCAGGACTCTGTCGCCAGGCTCTGTCAGGGAAGCGCAGCAGGCTTCCAGGCCAAGGATTCCTTCTCCGCCTAAAATCAGGGTTTCATTTTTGGTATGCAGCAGGGAGCTGATAAGCTCACAGGTTTCTTTGTAAAATTCGATAAATTCGGTGTCCAGGTCGGGATTGATACAGGCACGGCTTCCGGCCATTCTTACATGCTCAAGTACCTGTGTCGGGCCCGGGGTCATCATTTTATACATGGAATCTCCTTTTTGAAAATATAAAAATATGGTTTATGGGGTATCTGCCTGTTTTGTCAGGACAGGATCGTTTTGTCAGCGGCGGAGCGCAGCTTTTCAATGACTGCCAGTACGATTACGGCTGCTGTGGCGATTTGTATCAGATTTCCGGGTATCGAAGCTGCCGGAGTAATCCAGCTGCCGTAA
>CAJTSV010000051.1:6205-8789 GCA_910579075.1 uncultured Eubacterium sp. | reverse complement strand
TCTGCAATATAATACCCGGCTATTTTAATTACGCATGCGGCCGAAACCGCCAGTATATTCCATTTCAGGCCGCGGTGATGCTGGGCAATGGCTCCGGCTGCATAACCCATAAGGGAGACGATGACAAGCGTAAAAGGCGCCCAGGCTGTCCAGCCGGAAAGAAGGTCGAACAGGGCCATTCCGATGCCGCCGGCAATGGCTCCGCATTTCTTCCCGAAAATAATGGCACAGATAAAAAGCGGCACATTTCCAAGATGAATCAGGCCGCCGGCTGCCGCTATGGGAAGGCGGATATTTACAAAAGCGGTAAATACATAAGTCAGCGCAGTGAAAACAGCGGTAATGGCAAGAAGCCTTGTATGGGAAAGGCCGTCCAGGCTGTTTGAAGGCTGGACGGCGGCATATGTTTTTGATAGCATGGGAAATCTCCTTTCTGTCTGCAGGTTTTACCGGCTGTGTATGGGAGCATTCCTGGAAAGATGCCGGCAATCTGACGGATGTCCCTTCCATATCCGGTTCCTGAATATCATAGGGCAGAATTGGATTTTTGAAAAACGCCAATATAGAAATAATTGACCATGCCAATTTGTGTCTGCCTTTTCCAATGGCATATGGCAGAATCCTGCGCCTGCTCCGGGCCATTCTGGCCCTGCCATGCATGAAATCCCATAAAATGGATATCCTGATAAAAACATGCCAGAAATAGGAAAAGGAGAGCTTGTCCTTATGCAGAAAGTCATTTATATGGAAGAAGCAGAGCAGTATGCAGAATACATTGCGCCAAAAGCAGGGGGCTATATCCGGGAAGGGCGGGTTGATACATTTGAAAGCTACAAAAATTATACACTGTTTATATTTCTGATGTATCATACGGGCCAGACGGGCCGGGCTGCAAATCCGGTTATTGTATATCTTGACCACGAGGATCTGTTCCTGCTTTGTGAAACGCAGCGCGGTTATGAGCGGGTCAGCAGCCTGTTTGCAAAAGAAGAAACAAACGAACGCGCGCTGTGGAATTTTTTTCAGAATCTGCTGAAAAATGATATGGATAATCTGGAAGATCTGGAGTGTGAGGTAGCGGACGCGGAAATGGCAGCCATGGTGCGGTTTCAAAACGACTATATCCGCAAAATTATTGCATACCGCAAAGAGCTGCTGCGGCTGAAACGATACTATGAACAGCTGGATGCGATTATGGATAACCTGATTTTGAATGAAAACCGGCTGCTGACAGAAGAAGGCATCCGCCATTTTACGATTCTGGCCAGCCGCACGACGAGGTATCTGGGAAATGTGCTGAATCTGCGGGATTATGTAACGCAGATGCGGGAAGCTTACCAGGCGCAGATTGATATTGAGCAGAATAACCTGATGCGCCTGTTTACGGTAATTACGGCTGTCTTTATGCCACTGACGCTGATGACGGGGTGGTACGGGATGAATTTTGTGAATATGCCGGAAATGGGCTGGAAGTATGCCTATCCGGTATTTGCAGCAGTCAGTGCGCTTGTATGCGCAGCGCTGCTGGCCCTGTTTAAGAAAAAAAGGTGGGTATAGATACAAATTGAATGGATTTTTTCAGGCGCTGTGTTATAATAAGTGCCAGAATATGTCTGGAAATGCACAATGGCCAGCACAATGACTATAGCAGAATTGACGATATGACCATAGGATGGAGAAGATGGAAGCATGAAAACAATTTCACAGAGCCTTATAAGGGAATGTGCCACAAATGATGCGGTTTATCAGAGAGGATACGAGCTGTTTGCGGACGAACGTGTCCAAAAGCTGAATATTGTTCACTGCCTGGATGATACTTATGAACTTAAGGCCAGGGTTGCCGGCAGCCAGGGCAGGTCCTATCAGGCGGGCGTGCAAATCTCCCTTTCTGAGGAGGGCGGAAAAATCGGGGAAAGCTCTTGCGAATGCCAGGCATTTTCGAATTATGCAGGCCTGTGCAAGCATGTGACAGCACTTTTATTTGAATTTAATTATCAGATAGAAGATGATGAATTTAATGAGTTTAAGAAGATTTATGAAAACAGCCCGGATTGTGACAGCAGCCCGTATGATGCGGATGATGACAGCAGCACAGAATACTGGCACGGGGGCAGCGGGCAGCCTTCTGGGAGCAGGAATGCTGCAGGGGCCTTTGGACAAACCCATGCTGGCAGCAGAAAAGCCAGTGACCGCCAGCTGCAAAACCTGCTGGATTATTATGTGTTAAAAGACCGCAGCCAGTTCTGCCAGGAGCATGGCAATGGCGATGTGAAATTAGTGCCCGTCCTGCATCTGGAAGCGGACCGCGAATCCCTCGAGCTTAAAATCGGGACGGCACAGATGTATGTCGTAAAGGATATCGGAGAGCTGGCTGCCAATATCAAGCACATGCGCTATGTCTCGTATGGAAAAAAGCTGGCCTTTACCCACAGCCAGAGCGCTTTTACAAGGGATTCTGCCAATATCGTCAAGCTGCTGCTGGAGCTGGATAACGAAAATGAGTTTTCCGGCCGCTATCAGGGCTGGGGCTATGCAAGCCCGCAGAGAAAGCGCTCGTGCACACTGTCCCCGCCGATGCTTGACC
>CAJTSV010000051.1:0-6085 GCA_910579075.1 uncultured Eubacterium sp. | reverse complement strand
GGGGAGCAGCGGCGCAGATATCGAAATGGACCCGGTGCTGCTGGTGGAAGGCGGCAGGCAGTGGTATCTGCTCTGGAAGCGGTGCTTTTATATCTGTACGAGGGAATATTACGACCAGGTAAAAGGGTTTTTAAAGCTGATGGCAGAAACGCGGGAACGGCTGAAACGGAACAGCTATTATTACCGTTTTTCGCAAGAGCCTTTGGAAAAGCCGAGCTTTTACCTGAGCGAGCAGGATTACGGGGCATTTGCCAAAAATGTGCTGCCGGTTATTGACGGGGTGCTGGATGTACAGGCCAGCCAGGTGGACTTTGCAAAATATGAGCCGCAGGAAGCGGTTTTTTACAGCTATCTGGATAAAGTAGGCAGCCGTATCGAATGCAGGGCTAAGGCACGCTATGGGGATATGGAGTACGATGTGGCCAAAATACCCGCAAAGGAAGAAGCCGTCCGGGATATGCGCAGCGAATTCCAGGTGCGCAGTATTCTGGAACGCTATTTCGAGCTGGCTTCTGATCAGCAGACCTATTACAGCAGGGAAGAAGATTCGATGCTGGAATTTCTGGAAACAGGGCTTTCACAGCTGGAAGCCGTATCGGAAATATTTGCGACAGACCGGTTTAAAAACATTCATGTCATTTCGATGCCGCAGGTGACAGCCGGCATTTCCATGAAGGGAAACCTTCTGGATATCAGCTGGAATGTGGACGGCATGAGTGCCGGGGAAGTCATGGACATTCTGGCGGATTACAAAAAGAAAAAGAAGTACCACAAGCTGAAATCCGGCGAGTTTCTGCGGATGGATGACAATTCGCTGGCCGTGCTGGCCGAATTAAATGACGGGCTGCGCCTGACAAAGGAACAGCTCAAAGAGCGCAAGGCGCAGGTACCTTTGTACCGTTCCTTATATCTGGATTCATTAATGAAAGAAAATGCCGAATACATAAGGCTGGAACGGGATAAAAAATTTAAGACGGTTATCCGGGAAATGCGTGCGATGGAAGACGGGGAAGACGAGATTCCGCAGCAGATAAAAGCAGTCCTGCGCCCGTACCAGCAAATCGGGTTTCAGTGGCTCTGCTCGCTGGCAAAATTCGGGTTTGGCGGCATTCTGGCGGATGATATGGGGCTTGGGAAGACGCTGCAGGTGCTGGCGTTTCTGGCTGCACATCCGCACAGCAGCGCCCTGGTCGTCTGCCCGGCTTCCCTGGTCTATAACTGGGAAGAAGAATGTAGGCGTTTTTATCCGTCCGCACAGCTGACGGTTGCGGCCGGAAATGCGCATACGCGCCAGATGCAGATTCAGCAGTGGGATGGAACGGGTATTTTAATCACGTCGTATGATTTATTAAAACGAGATATAGATTTTTATGAAAATAAGAAATTTGACTATATGATTATTGATGAGGCGCAGTATGTGAAAAATACGGCTACCCAGGCAGCCAAGGCGGTAAAGTCCATTGCCTCGGGCTGCCGGTTTGCGCTGACGGGCACGCCGGTGGAAAACCGCCTGAGCGAGCTATGGAGCATTTTTGAATTTCTGATGCCCGGATATCTGTTCAGCTATAAACGCTTTAAGGAAGAACTGGAAAGCCCGGTTGCGGAATCCAGGGATGAAGCGGCCAGAACCCGGCTGTCACGCATGGTGCGCCCGTTTATTTTACGGCGGCTGAAAAAGGACGTATTAAAGGAACTGCCGGATAAAGTGGAAAATGTCATTTATGCCAGAATGGAGCAGGAACAGGACAGCCTGTACCGGGCACGGGAAAAGCAGCTGCTGATGATGCTTGCCAGCCAGACGGAATCCGAATTCAGGACGCAGAAGCTGCAGGTGCTGGCAGAGCTGACCGCGCTGCGCCAGATATGCTGTGACCCGTCGCTGGTGTATGAAAATTACGGGCATGGGTCTGCGAAGACGAAGACCTGCATCGAGGTTGTGGAAAATGCCGTCAGCGGCGGGCATAAAATCCTGCTGTTTTCGCAGTTTGCATCAATGCTGGAGCATCTGGCGCAAGTGTTTCGCGCGCAGGGGCTGCGTGCGTTTCTGCTGACCGGAAAGACGGGCAGGGAAGACAGGCGGCGGCTGGTGGCAGGATTTCAGGACGGGGAAGCAGATATTTTCCTGATTTCACTCAAAGCCGGCGGGACAGGCTTAAACCTGACCGCTGCCGATATGGTTATCCATTATGACCCATGGTGGAATCTGGCGGCCCAGAACCAGGCGACCGACCGTGCCTACCGTATCGGGCAGGACAATAAGGTCACGGTACTGCGGCTGATTATGAAGGGCACGATTGAAGAACGCATTCTGAAAATGCAGGAAGACAAGCAGAACCTGGCGGATGCGGTGATTTCACAGGACGGCGTATCGATAACCGGGCTGGATAAAGAACAGCTGTTATCGGTTCTGGAAGAAAAAAAGGATTGACAAACGCGAAATCGTGTGCTTTAATGTTCTCGTATATCAGATTTATAACTGAATATCCGTAAACCGATGAAGTGGAGATAAAAATAATTGTGCATATCCAGAGAGTCCGGGCAGGTGGGAGCCGGATTAAACGCAGGTTATTAAATGGACCACGGAGGGCGCAGTCAAAAGCATCCGCAGTGATTTGCGGAATATGCTGAGTATTCTGCGACGTGAGGCACACGTCAGATGCCGGAGATATGATGGTATCTCGCCAGAGTGTGCAGGAGCTCCTGCAAAGCAAGGTGGCACCGCGGATGACTGCGTAAATAAATATGCGGCACCCGTCCTTGATAATGTTATTTTTACATTTGTCATGGACTGGGTGTTTTTTGCATGCAGATGTATCAGAATAACAGCGTAACGGCAACATGTGAGAGGAAAGGAGTATCAATATGGAAAACCGGAAGGGAAGATATGGAAACCATGGCGGCCAGTATATACCCGAAATACTGATGCCTGCCATTTTAGAGCTGGAAGAAGCTTATGAGCACTATAAAAATGACGCGGAATTTAACCGCGGGCTGGAAGAATTATTCAATGATTACGCCGGAAGGCCGTCCAGGCTGTATTATGCGGCACATATGACAGAAAAGCTCGGCGGGGCAAAGATTTATTTAAAACGGGAAGATTTAAACCATACCGGCTCGCATAAAATCAACAACGTGCTCGGGCAGTGCCTGCTGGCAAAGAAAATGGGAAAGACAAGGATTATTGCGGAAACAGGAGCCGGGCAGCATGGCGTTGCGGCAGCAACCGCAGCAGCGCTGATGGGCATGGAATGCGAGGTCTATATGGGAGAGGAAGACACGAAGCGCCAGGCGCTGAACGTATACCGGATGCGGCTGCTCGGGGCACAGGTGCATGCAGTGACAACCGGCACCGGCACGCTCAAGGATGCGGTTTCAGAGGCGATGCAGGAATGGACAAAACGTATTGGCGATACCCATTACCTGCTCGGTTCCGTTGTCGGGCCGCATCCGTTCCCGATGATGGTACGGGATTTCCAGGCGGTCATTTCCAGGGAAATCAAACAGCAGATGCTGGAAAAAGAAGGAAGGCTGCCGGATGCAGTGATTGCATGCGTCGGGGGCGGTTCCAATGCGATGGGGGCGTTTTACCACTTTATTGAGGATAAGCAGGTGCGCCTGATTGGATGCGAAGCTGCCGGGCGCGGCATTCATACGGCGGAAACAGCCGCTACGTTTTCAACCGGCAGGGTGGGCATTTTCCATGGAATGAAGTCGTATTTCTGCCAGGATGAATATGGACAGATTGCGCCGGTGTATTCGATTTCTGCAGGGCTGGATTATCCGGGAGTCGGGCCGGAGCATTCGCAGCTGTTTGATGACGGGCGGGCTGAATATGTGGCAGTGACCGATGACGAAGCGGTAGATGCGTTTGAATACCTCTCGCGTACCGAGGGCATTATTCCGGCGATTGAAAGTGCGCATGCCGTGGCATATGTCATGAAGGAAGCGCCATCCATGAGTAAGGACAGTATTGTAGTTGTAAATATATCCGGGCGCGGGGACAAAGACTGCGCCGCAATTGCACGATACAGGGGGGAAAAAATCTATGAATAAAATAAAACAGGCATTTGAACATGGCAAAGCACTGATTCCGTTTATTACCTGCGGAGACCCTTCTCTGGAGCTGACCGAGCAGCTTGTGTATGCAATGGAGGAAGCCGGGGCGGATATGATGGAACTGGGCATTCCGTTTTCCGACCCGACCGCACAGGGCCCGGCCGTGCAGGCAGCGGATGCGCGGGCTTTAAAAAACGGGGTTACGACCGACCGGGTATTTGAGACGGTGGAAAAAATCCGCTGCAATTCGCAGATTCCGCTGGTACTGGTCACATATGCAAATGTAGTATTTTCCTATGGAGCGCAGCGGTTTGTGCAGAAAGCGGCTCAGATTGGCGTGGACGGCCTGATTGTGCCGGATATTCCGTATGAGGAGCAGGAAGAATTCGCTCCGGTATGCCAGAAGCACGGGCTTGCCCTGATTTCCATGGCAGCGCCGGCATCCCGGGAACGGGTTCAGATGATTGCAAAGCAGGCGCAGGGATTTCTGTGCTGCGTCTCTGCGCTGGGTGCGGCCGGGGATGAAGCCGGGGCTGTCGAAGGTATTGCACAGCTGAAAAAGCTGGCCGGGGAAGTGTCGGATATTCCATGTGCAGCCGGATTTGAAATTGCGTCTCCTGCCCAGGCAGCAGCGGTGGCAGCCGTTTCGGACGGCGTGTTCGTGGATTCCGCAGCCGTGCAGCTGTGCGGGCAGTACGGGGAACAGTGTGTCCCGCATGTGGCAGGGCTGGTACGCAGCCTGAAGGATGCGGTGCGGGCAGGGCAGTAAGGAAATCAGCTGGTTTCGGTTATATGTGATACGGAAATTTTTCCAAAGGACATTTCATCTTTTATCTGGGTGGATGTCCTTTTGGTGTTTTTAAAGAATATGAATGCTTTACCGCTCATGTTCATACGGATTCTGCCAGTCCGGGCACAGGCATGCCTCACTCCATGCCATCATAGCCTGCAGGACGGGGATGAAGCTCTCGCCGAATGCAGTCAGGGAAATATGGAGGCCGCCCTATGAAGCGCATTTTGTCATTATACAGGCAGCCTCCGGCTGTACCTGGAAAAAATGCCGTTTCTGCTGCCTTTACAAAGACGAGTGTTTCCGCATGTCCCCAATGGAGGAGCTCGAGGAGGATTTAGAGGAGATAAAAAGCTGTCAGCCTTACCGTTTGCCATGAGTTATGAGAACCTGAAACTCCGTGCGCTGACGGTGCGTGATTACCTCATCAAGTGCCAGGCAATGGCCATGTTTGCGGGCATCCGGGATATCCGGGACAAGGAAGTATGGCAGCTGAAAAAGCTCCGTGCAATGGGGATAAACGGGCTGACCATCGGGACGGAGAGCGGGGACGGTGACACGCTTGCTCTGGCGGGCAAAGGATATACGGCGGCTGACCTGCTGGAGCAGTGCCGGAAAGAACCTGAAATCGTTGGGTAACAGAATATACCGCAAGGTTCTGAAATTGTCAGGGTAACAGACGGTTATTAAGCTGGCAAGCCAGGTTTACTATTAACCACAATGCGTTGGATGATTGTCATGCAAAGCATACTGCTCTTTGCAATATTCCAAAGGCTGATTGTTGTGGAACAAAATATTTTATGATAAAATAAAGGCAGAATACAGCGCAAGGCATAGAACAGCAGAAAACGGAAAGGAAGAAGCCGATGGGCAGCAGGGCACAGGGAGCGCCAGATAATATGACGCCGGAGAAGAAAAAGGAACGGATAGCACAGCTTCGTGCGGAACTGAAGGAACTGCAGGCAGTGCCGCGCAGCGACTGGCATGCGGGGTTTGAGGCGCTTCTGCGGATAGACATGCACAGGTACGGGAGCCGGGTCCAGATAGAAACGGAAAAGATACTGGGGGAGGAGCCGCCGAGGGCGGACTACCTGGTCCTGAAAGGGGAAGCGGGGCTTGAGATGGAAGGTGAGATATTCCGTGCCTTCCGCATGCACAATATCATAGAATACAAGAACCCGCATGACACCCTGAATGAGAGGACGCTGCGCAAGGCATGCGGTTATGCGAATTTTTATA
>CAJTSV010000050.1:18173-26091 GCA_910579075.1 uncultured Eubacterium sp. | reverse complement strand
TGCAGGAAATATGGGATTGTGGAATCCATCCATAATCTGATACTCCAGCAGATTGCAGGCCAGATAATGGAAAGGGATGGAAAAAAATATGATTTCATTAGTTACAGGCGGATGCGGATTTATCGGCTCGCATATGACAGACAGGCTGCTGGCAGAAGGACATACGGTCCGCGTCATAGACAACTGGACGACAGGGCGTCCTGAAAATCTGGAACATCAGAAAGAAAATAAAAATCTGACTGTCTATCATATGGACATCAGAAACAAAGAAGAAATAGAGCCGATATTCCAGGGCGTGGATTATGTGTTTCATTTTGCTGCGCTGGCAGATATTGTGCCTTCGATACAAAGACCATGGGATTATTATTCTTCGAATGTACTTGGCACATATAATGTTGCAGAATGTGCTAAAAATGCCAGGGTGAAAAAGCTGGTATATGCGGCGTCATCTTCCTGCTATGGAATACCTGATGAATATCCGACCAAAGAATCTGCAGAAATCAGGCCGCAGTACCCATATGCACTGACAAAGCGGCTGGGTGAAGAAACGGTGCTGCACTGGGGACAGGTATATGGATTGCCGGTCGTAACGCTTCGGTTATTTAACGTTTATGGCACAAGGTCCAGGACATCCGGGACATATGGGGCTGTATTTGGAGTATTTCTGGCGCAGAAGCTGGCGGAAAAGCCTTTTACAGTCGTCGGTACCGGGGAACAGACAAGGGATTTTACTTATGTAACGGACATCGCAGATGCATTTTATACAGCAGCGGTATCGGATGCTGTGCAGGAAACATTTAATGTTGGAAGCGGCGGTACCTATTCCGTGAACCATCTGTGTGAATTGCTGGGCGGAGAGATTACACATATTCCCAAAAGGCCGGGAGAACCAGACTGTACATTTGCTGATACCACAAAAATTGAAACCAGGCTTGGCTGGAAGGCGAAGGTGTCGTTTGAAGACGGCGTGCAGAAGGTGCTGGATAATATTGATTACTGGAAGGAAGCGCCGGTATGGACGCCTGACAGCATCGGAACAGCAACGGAAGACTGGTTTAAATATCTTGGCAGTAAGTAAGAATGGCGCAGCTTTGCTGTCCCGTAAAATCAGCGGGACAGCAGGCATATTGGAAATTTTGATTCCGTGTATGTAATTTGTTATGAAATACAGACGTTAAGTTTGAATACAAATTGCTTTCTGTGATAATCAATATTCATATCTGTCCGCCTCATGGTTCTTGTGCAGGCTTCTATCCCATAATTTCCAGTTCTATTTATCATTTGCTTTAGAAACAGTAAAAAATACCGCTGCCAGGTTTCTTCCATAAATGCTGGCCTGTCTGCCATATCAATCATCAAATATTTAGCTGCAGATGAAATCCGATTTCTTTCAGGCGGCTGTCAGGATTTACCATATAATTATCTTCGGAGGGCACAGGATGGCTGTGCTGAATTTCTTATTTATGATATATGCAAACGTACCTTTTTATGCTATTGTTATTGTATGTAGGGGATAGATGTATGGAAAAATGGTTTTGTTTTATTGACATTATAAAATAGGAAAGATTAACCAGGAAGATTCAGTGGAGGAAAAAAGTGTGGGGGAATCAGAAAAAAGGAAATCAGATAATATAGTGTGGGAGGAGCTTGGCATATCCAATGATTTCTTGTTTGGAAAAGTCATGCAGGATGCACAGCTGTGTAAGGAATTGCTTCAGAGAATTCTGCCTGGGCTGAAGATAGACCATGTGGAATATCCAGAGGGGCAAAAAACAATTTGTCCTGATGCAGATGCCAAAAGTATTCGGATGGATGTATACGTCAGGGATGGCAAAGGTACGGTTTATGACATTGAAATGCAGGTGGCGGATACGGGGGAACTGCCAAAGCGTGCAAGATATTATCAGGGCATGGTTGACTTGCAGCTGATAGATAAGGGCGAGCACTATAAAAAGCTGAAACCGTGCTATATTATTTTTATATGTCTTTCAGATGTTTTTGGAATAGGGCGTCATATGTATACATTTGAAAATATCTGTAAAGAAGATAAAAATATTTTTCTTGAAGATGGCACAGTAAAAATTTTTTTAAATGCATCAAGCCAGATGGATGATATAAGCGCGGATTTAAGGGCGTTTCTGGATTATGTGGCGGGAAGCGTATCGGAAGATGCTTTTGTGAAAAGGCTTGATGATGCTGTCAGGAAAGCAAAAAAGAACAGGGAATGGAGGCATGAATATATGACATTGCTGATGAGAGACCAGGAAAATATTGAAAAAGGAATCCAGCAGGGAATCCAGCAGGGAATCCAGCAGGGAATGGCCGTTATGATAAAAACAGCATTGGAGACAACCTGCAGTGTCAGACAGACGGCAAGGATTTTAAAGTTAAGTGAGGAAATGGTGAGGAAAGAGGCAGCAGACAAGGGGATATCAGTAGATGATTGAAGTATGGGAAAGGTATAATGGGAATAGCGCTGCAACTGGGCAGAAATGCCGGGAAGGATTATAAGACGATGATTAGGTTCTGCGATAAAGAGATATGCTGTATTACAGAAAATGAAATAGACTGGCAGCTGATGTCTGATTATTTTTTGGACTGGGACATAAATGAAAAAATATATGTTTTGGATTCAGATGGGAAATTTGCTGGGAGTATTGTTTATAATTCGCTTTTTGGAATAGAACCAGACAATGCTGTCAGAAAGGAACGGATTACCCTGAAAGAGAACCGGAATGTCTGGATTGTCAGGGATTATGTGACATTAGATGAACATGTACTGGAAAACGGGCGGAACTATTTTATTTCCTGCCCGGATGGCTTGCTGCCGGTGCTGAATGAAGAAAGGCAGGTGGTCTGTTTTGCGTGGAATGATAAAGAGGCTGACAGAGAACTGCGTATGCTCGATGAATTAGCGGGGGGAGGTAAAAATCAGTGGACGTTTAAGGACGTATATCCACAGGCTGCCTGTGTGACAGTAAACGGTTTTCATGAGCTTGCGTATTATTTTGTGAGGTATTTGGAAAAAATTGATATGCCTGTCCGCGTAACAGGAGAATTTTGGGATTTATTTGATGTAAATGCGAGTGTGGAAGTGCCGGATTATATGAATTTTGTGATAGATGCAGAAGGAAATACAGGACTTCAGGGAGAAAAAGACAGGCTGTGCAGGAGTGTTTCTGCGGAATTTGAATGTATTGACCGGATTTACGAAGAAAATATTATCAGCGGAATGATAAATGATGCAGATATGGGGTTCGAAGAATTTATCGGACAGATAAAGGGAAAACAGATTGTAATGATAGGCACCGGAGAGGATTCCATAAATGCTTATGATTTGCTGCTTGGGCACGGAGCAGATATTTACTGTTTTATGGAAGAAGATACAAAGAGGATGGGAAAAATACAGTTTGGGATAAAACCGATATTTGGCAAGGAAGTAAAAAGCAGGGAAGAAGTATTAAAAGAAATTCCGTCACCTGTATTTGTGTCGGCCAGCGGCAGATATAGCGCATGGGGCTTTGGCGGAACCGATATGTTTCATTATATGGGATATAAACGGAATGAGAGTTTTTTTCTATTACAGGACTATGCCGAAATTCCTGATAATGGATATTTGAATATTTTGAAATATGCAGTGAAATGCCAGAAATGGAAAATAGTGTTAATTGGAGATTTCTGGCTATGCCTGAAATTGTGCCGGTCCCTTGAAATGCTGGATAAGAACATGAAAGGGATGATTGGATATTGCGATGTGCTGGAGGAGCATGAAGATAAACAGGGAAGGATAACATGGATAGATGAAGATGAGGTGTCTGTCAGTGATATCTGCCTGTTATTGATTCCTGAATTTGCGGGATGTTTTGATATAAAGAATGGAAGTAAGGATTCATACCATAAGATAATAAAACAAACATATTTAAAAAAAGCTGAAAAATATAATTTGTTTAATGTGCAGGACTATCCGTTGGAGAATATTTTGCTTATGGATGGCTTTAAAGAGCCTGTGAATCAAGTAGAATTAGATATAAAAGTAAAGAAAATAGTTTTGGGTTCTATTCTCAGCTACAGTGGAAATATATTTTTCAGGGATATTTTGGACAGTCATCCAGAAATATTAATGATGGACTACAGTTATTTAAATGATAATTTGTTTTATATTTGTATCCGCCTTGCATTAGAGAAAAAGGAAAATATTCTTGCGTTATTTTGGAAAATCTATGATGCAGAAGCTTGCTATTATGGAGATGTGGAAGATATTTTTGGAGATGCTGAAAGAAAGATTATGGATGAGAGCATAAATGAAATGTTATCGGAAAAAGAAACATTTTCATCACAGGAACTATTTATATTATTTCATGCGGCATATGCTAAAATATGGACGAAAGACGAAATAGATGTATCAAAGATACTGATATATTGGGAACCGCATTTCATTTCCAGGAAAAAGCTTGAGAACTATGCCGTATGGCTTATGAGAACAGGTATAGAGGGGGGATGTATTGCAAATATAGTTAGAAATAATTACATAAGACGGGGCTCGGCGATAAAAGATGTAAAAGGATATGGACAAAATATGCCATGCTTAAACAGGTATATTTTTTCGTATGTATTTTCTGAGTTAAATGCGGATAAAAAAGAATATGATAATTGGGATAGGCTTGTGATTAAATTTGAAGATTTGAAATGCAGGCCAAAAGAAGTATTGATGAATATGTGCAATAATTTGGGAATTAAATGGTCTGATACATTGTTAGAAACTACATTGCATGGAATGCCAAGGGAAGGAGATGTCATGGGATTTGATTTGTCTCCAGTATATCGGTTATATGAAGAATATTTTTCGGCATTTGACCGGTTTCGTCTTATGCTGGCATCTGCAGTATGGCAGCAAGAGCATGGATATCCATATATAAGCAGTCTGGATTTCAGCAGAAAAGAAATACAGGATATGTTTGATAAGGAGTTTCGGTTTGAAAAAAATCTGGAATATCAGTATGAAGGAGAAAAACAGGAATTGAAACAGTGGAAACAGGATGTTTTAAAGAAAAGCCTGTGGGAAGTCCGCAGATATGAAATAATGGAAAAGCTTAAGACAGAACACATATAGAATAGAAGAAGGAGATTTTAGGAAATGATAAGGTTTTGTGATAAGGAAGTATGCTGTGTGACAGAAAATGAAATGGACTGGCAGCAGATGGTGGATTATTTTTTAGATTACGGAATGAATGAGAAAATATATATTTTGAATGAGGGAGGAGGTTTTACTGGCAGAATAGATTATAATTCTCTTTTTGGGGCTTATTCAGAAACTGCAATTGAGAAAAAAAGAGTAACCCTAAGAAATGGCAAAGATATTTGGATTTCCAAAGATTGTGTAATTTTAGACGATAAAATATGGGAAAATGGAAGAAGATATTTTTCTTATTTTTCAGAAGGCTTGCTTCCAGTATTAAATAAAAAACGTGAGCTTCTTTGCTTTGCATGGAATGACGAGGAAGCAAATCGGGAAATAAGAATGCTGTACGAATTATCATCATGTAAAGACACATTGAGTTTTACAGACCTATTTCCAGAGACAGAATGTGTGTCAGTGAATGGTTTGAATGAATTGGCGTATTTTTTTGCACGTTATTTGGAAAAAATTGGCGTGCCGGTTAATGTTAATAGAGAATATTGGGATATATTTGGAACATGGGAGAAAACGGAAATTCCAGAATATAAAAATTATTCGGTAGATGGGGAGAGAAGAACAGGCATGCTTCAGGAACAGGCCACATTTAGAGAAAGTGTCTCAGCAGACTTTGTGATTTAAAAGAAATGAGAGTTATTTTTTATTACAGGATTATGTAGAAATTCCTGATAACGGATATATGAATATACAAATAAAATGATAGTATTGATTGGGGATTTTTGGCTTAGCCTTAAACTGGGACAGATTCTGAAATTGAAGAATGAAAAGATATGGGAAAGAATCGCGTATTATGATATGTTTGGCGATTATCAGGAAATAAAAGAAGGATTAAGGTGGATTAATAAAGAGAAAATATGTGAGAATGATATATGTTTGCTGATGCTTCCTGAATATAGCTGCAATTATGAAAAAGAATATGGTTATGCTTATCGGACAGAAATGAAGAAAAAATATTTAAATAAGGCAGAATTGGAACATCTGCTAGATATTATAGATTAGCCGATAAATAATAAATATTTCAGAACAAAGAATTTAATTCCTGTAAGTGAGAAGATGCCAGAATTAGAAGTAAAAAGAATCGTGATTGGCTCAATTGATATAAAAGTGGCAATTTTTTTCAAGGGAATCTTGGACAATCATCCTCAAATATTAATGATGGAATATTGTTATATAAGTGAAAATTTTTATTCTTTATGTATAAGATTATCGACGGAAAAATCAGAAAATATTTTATCCTTGATTTGGAAACTGAATGATGCGGAATGCGTGTATGGATATCACTATGAGTGGCTGGCAGAATGGGAAGATGACAAAAGAAGAAGATTTAGTGAAAGCATGGAAAAATATCTTGGGAAAAAAGAAGTATTTACATCTCAAGAGCTGTTCGTAATGATGCATATTGCGTATGCTGAGGCATGGGGAAGGAACCTGGATAATATTTCAGATATGATTATTTATTGGGAACCGCATAGTGTTGTCAGGCCACAGTTAGAGAAGTATGCAGAATGGCTGTGCAGGGAGTGTGCTTTAGAGGGATATGTTATAAATATGATACGGGATGAGTTTAAAAGAAGAGGTTCCGGGCTGAGCAGTTAAGAAAATATTGGATGGCCTAGCCATTGGAATAATCAGATATTTTCATTAGCATTATCTTATAAGCATAATGAAACAAGGAATTATAAGGGATGTATAAAAATGACAATAAAATTTGAGGATTTGAAATGCAATCCCAAAGAAGTACTTTTGCGAGTTTGTGAAGAATTAGGAATTGAATGGTCTGATAATCTGCTTGAAACGACACGGCATGGTCAAAAGGAATTTGTTGGAAGTATAACAGGATTTGATTTAGCGCCAGTATACTGGATTCATGATAAATATTTTTCACCTTTTGATTATTTTCGAGTTATATTGATAACGGGTTTGTTTCAGAAGAAAAATGGTTATCCTTATACAAGTTGTTTGGCTTTCAGCAGAGTACAGCTACGGGATATGTTTGCGAAAGAATTTCGCTTTGAAAAATATCTGGAATTAGAAGATGATTTGGAAAGGAAAAAATTTAGACAAAAGATGCAG
Organism: uncultured Eubacterium sp.; assembly: GCA_910579075.1. Lineage (GTDB taxonomy): Bacteria > Bacillota > Clostridia > Lachnospirales > Lachnospiraceae > Eubacterium_J. The sequence continues at coordinate 18,824 of CAJTSV010000050.1, read as the reverse complement.
AAATTATTAGGCAGGTGGCTATGGCTGACTCGCAGAGAGGAAATTATGGATAATATAGCTCAAGAGGAAAGGTAAAAACATGATAAGGTTTTGTGATAAAGAAATATGCTGTGTATCAGAAAAAGAAATAGACTGGAATCAGATGTTAGATTATTTTTTGTATGGTCATATGAATGAGAAAATATATGTTCTGGATGAAATGGGAACATTTGTCGGGAGTATTATTTATAATTCGCTGTTTGGAATGGTGCCAAAGAATTTTGTTAAATTAGGATGCATGAATTTAGATGGAGATAAAAGGGTCTGGATTGCCAAAGATTATGTAATATTAGATAAAGATGTATGGGAAAACGGAAGAAAGTTTTTTCGGATTTGTTCAAATGAGTTTCTTCCTGTTTTAGATAAAAATCATCAGTTGCTGTGTTTTGCATGGAACGATGAAGAAGCAAATCGTGAACTTCGTATGCTTGATGAGCTTACAGAATGTAGCAGTGCAGCAGGCTTTGGGGAGATTTATCCAGAGGTTGATGGCGTGACGGTACATGGATGCAATGAATTAGCTTTTTATTTTGTTCAGTATTTAAAAAAATTAAATATGCCTGTTAATACAGATGGTGAATTTTGGGATAAAATTGGCATCCTGGAAAAATC
>CAJTSV010000050.1:0-18143 GCA_910579075.1 uncultured Eubacterium sp. | reverse complement strand
TTGGAACATAGAAATTTTTCGGTTTTTGCAGAAGGCTGTTCCGGAATTCGGGAAGAAGCTGAATTTAGAAAGAGTGTTTCCCCGGAATTTGAATGCATAGACCGAATTTATGAAGAAAATATTATCAGGGGAATTATAAAAGATACAAATGGAACTTTTTTTAGTGTTTTGGATTGTCTGAAGTGTAAGCAAATTATAATTTTGGGAATAGGAAATGATGCGTTGGATGCATATGATTTATTGCTGGGATATGGTTTGGATATTTGCTGTTTTTCTTCAGAAAATGAGGAGGATATCGGTAAAAAAGTATTTGGGAAAAAAGTTTTAAAAAGAACAGAAATTATTGAAAGTATAATGAATCCAGTATTTATCGAAATTACAGCCAGATATAGTGCATGGGGAACAAGAGAAGTGGATTTTTATCATTATATCGGCTATAAAAGAAATGAAGCATTTTTTATGCTGAAGGATTACACGGAAATTCCTAAAAATGGTTACATGCATATTTTGAATTACATGCTGAAAGATATTGATAAAAAAATAATTCTTATTGGTGATTTTCGACTCTGTCTGAAATTAGGAAAAGTTCTGACAAAACAAAGGAAAAAGATGCATGAACGAATAGCTTATTGGGATATCTTAAACGAATATGAAGGAAATGGGGCGGGACTAAAACTTGCTGCCAAAGATGAAATAGATATAAATGATGTATGCCTGCTGATGCTTCCAGGATATATTGGGTATTATGATGATACTGCAATGAATCATTCTTATCGGGAAACCGTGAAAAGAGACTACTTGCTGGCTGTGCTAAAAGTGAATACAATGGACATATTGGATTATCCTATCGATAATAAGATATTTTTTGATGGTATTGCGTGTTTTGCACAGCAGGATTTTCAGCAAGAGTTAAAAGTAAAAAGGATTATACTGGGGTCAATTGATGATCATAGCGGAAATATTTTTTTCAGGGAACTTTTGGATAATCATCCCCAGATATTAATGATGGGATATAATTTTATAAATGAAAATTTGTTTTATTTATGTGTAAGGCTTGCAATGGAAGATAAAACAAACATTTTGCCACTGCTTTGGAAATATTATGACGCGGAAAGAGATGTTAAGGAAGAAGATGAGTGGAATCAAGATACAAGAAATAGATTTAATCTGAGTATGGAGAAATTATTAGCGGCCAGAGGAACGTTTTCATCACAAGAACTGTTTGTTATGATTCATATCGCATATGCAAAAGCATGGAAAAAAGAAATAGAGAATATTTCTGACATGGTTATATATTGGGAACCGCATAATTTGCCGAGAGAGCAGCTTGAAGATTATGCGGTATGGCTTGGACAGTCAGGTATGCCAGGCTGCATTGTGAATGTTGTGAGAAATGTTTTTATGCGGAAGGGTTCCAGATTAAAAGGATTGGACAATCAGGACTTGCTTTCTAAAACGTATAAAAGTGCCTTTTATTCGACATTGGCAAAATTTGATATTAGAAAAAAAGAATATCAGGGATGGGAAAGAATGAAAGTAAAGTTCGAGGATTTAAAATGCAATCCTCAAAAAGAGCTTTTGAATATTTGTGAGAAATGGGAAATAAAATGGTCAGATACTTTATTGGAAACGACATTTCATGGGGAAAAGCATTTTTATGATAATATTACAGGATTTGACATGGCTCCTGTATACAGAACATATGAAGAATATTATTCTGATTTTGACCGTTTCCGCATGCTGATGATAGCTGCTCCGTTTCATAGATATTTTGGATATCCTTATGTGAGTATATTAGATTTTAGCAGGAGAGAGTTGCAGGAAATGTTTCAAAAAAAATTTCGGTTTGAGAAATATTTAATTTATGAGTGTCATGAAGATGAAATGCGTATTCAAGATGAAATGTGCAAATGGGTAAGTCGAATTTTGTGGGATGTACGCAGGGAGGAAGTGATGAGACAAAAATTTGTGGAATAGCGGAATTGGGCTGCAGTCTGAAAAGCAGATGATTTGTGTTTCATTGTAATACTGGCAACTGCTATAAAGAATCTATGATTTATGCCGATATAAAGTCTAGTGGATTTATTAAAGCATGACTAGGAAGGTCAGGAAGAAAATCATGGATGATAAATATTGTTCAAATAAAATGGTAAATATATGCGCATATTTTGACAGAGGTCTAGTTTAGGGAGATTCTGTTAAAATATGTAAAAAAGCTGATAGTTGTACATTATGTGTCATATCAGCTTTTTTGGCATGCTTTAGTTTGGCTTCAGGCTGTATGACAGGTTTGATATCTCTGATTGTCAGCTGGTTTATAGTTTTATTTTGGGAATGGGTGGAAAATTAATGGGGAAGATAGTGACGAAAGAAGCATATCAGAAAATAAAAAAAGATGCAAAGAAATCGGGCAGAAAAGTTGTATTATGCCATGGTGTCTTTGATTTAGTGCATCCGGGCCATATCATCCATTTTGAAGAAGCAAAAAAAATGGGTGATATTCTGGTTGTATCAATTACGGCAGCCAGATATGTGCGCAAAGGCCCGGGAAGGCCATATTTTGATGATGAGATGCGGATGCGTTTTCTATCAGCGATTGACTGCATTGATTATGTTATGCTTTCAGAAGGATATACCGTGGATGACATTGTAGAAGCAGTAGAGCCGGATTTCTATGTAAAAGGCCAGGAATATGCAAAACACGAGGATGACCTGACTGGAATGATTAGTGTAGAAGAACAGCTTGTGGAGAAACATGGCGGAAAGGTTGCTTATACAGAGGGACAGGTATTTAGTTCAACCAGACTGTTAAATCAGGCTATGCCGGTTATGAGTACGGATGTTAAATTATTTATGGAGCAATTCCATAAAAAATACTGTCTGCAAGATATTAAAAACTATGTGGAACAGATGCGGGAAAAGAAAGTCTTGGTAGTTGGAGATGTTATTATCGATGAATATATTTATTGCTCCGTACAGGGACTGATGTCGAAAGACATGGGATATTCTGCAAGGTATGAACGGATGGAGCAGTATCTGGGAGGGTCTTTGGCAATATCCAGGCATCTTGCATCATTCAGCAATGATGTGACATTAATGAGTGTTATCGGCTCAGAGGAAAATATTCACAGTAGATTGCTGAATGAACTTAGTGATAAAATGCGGTTAGACCTTGTTTTCAGTACAAAGTATTCTACAATAATGAAAAGCAGGTATGTTTCAGAAAATGAAAAGAGGCAGGAACTGGATAAAATATTTTCCGTGAATAATCTGCCGATGATGATGAAAATCGATAAAACTGCAATGGACACTTTTAAACAGCATTTACAGGAAAAAATCAGGGACTATGACACAGTTATATTATGTGATTTTGGACATGGGCTGATAGATGATGAAGTAATGGATATTTTGCAGGAAAAAGCGTCTTTTCTTGCAGTAAACTGTCAGACGAATTCTTCAAACCTTGGGAAAAACCTGATTACGAAGTATCGTCGTGCCGATGTGTTTGCATTAGACCAGCGTGAATTAAGTCTGGCCTTTTCGAATTATCAGAAAGATGAAGAAGGTGCTCTGCTGGATTTGGCAAATCATTTCCGGAGTAATGGCTGGCTTACCACAGGCTCGAAAGGAGCTGTTCTGGCAGAGAAGAATCAGTTAAAGAGCTGTCCGGCCTTTACGCTGACGGTAAAAGATACGATAGGTGCAGGAGATGCCTTTTTTGCATTAGCCAGCATGATGGCGGCTGTCGGAGCACCGTTAGAAGCTGGAACTTTTATTGGCAATATTGCAGGTGCGCTGGCAGCCAATATTGTTGGGAATAAAGAAGCAGTTGAGAAAGTAAATGTATTAAAATATGCTGGTACTTTGCTGAATGTGTAAAATTTATTGTTAAAAGCAGGAGATGCAGAATTAAATGTTAAGGTTTTTAGATAAGGAAATTTGCTGCGTGAATAAAACGGATATGGATTGGCAGCAAATGATGGATTATTTAGTTGATCGTGCTGATGATGAAAAATTATATATTATAGATGAAGATGGAAAATTTGCTGGCTATACGAATTATAACATGCTGTTCGAGGTCATTCCTGAGAATGTTTTACGGAAAGAAAAAATGATTCTGAATAATGGGAAAAATATATGGATAGTAAATGATTTCCTGATTTTAGATGAATCGGTATGGGAAAATGGACGGAAATATTTTGCAATAAATCCATATATGCTGATACCAGTATTAAATAAAGAGCATCAGTTGATTTGCTTTGCCTGGAATGATACAGGAGCTGATAGGGAATTGCGAATGCTGGAAGAATTGATGGCGAGTGATGATGCGGTGGGGTTTCGGGAAGTGCATTCAAAAGCTGGCTGTGTAATAGTCTATGGATGTAATGAGCTTGCATATTTTTTTGTAAAATATTTGGAAAAAATGGAAGTGCCACTCAATGTAGTAGGTGAACTGTGGGAGACATTTGGCTTCTGGAAGAAGGCTGATGCTCTGGATTATACAAATTTAGCTGTTTACGCTGAGGGATATAACGGTGATTTATACGAGGAACAAGCAAGCTTGCATCAGAGTGTATCAGCAGAATTTGAATGTATTGATAAAATATATGAAGAAAATATTATAAGAGGAAATATTAAGGATGCAGATGGAACGTTTCAAGATTTGATTGGAAAGATAAAAGGGAGAAACATAGTCATTACAGGGATAAGTGCGGATGCTTTTAATGCTTATGACATGCTGCTGGGATATGGAGTGGATATATATGGGTTTATATCAGAAAATCCTGCTGAAAGGGGAAAATGCTTTTTTGGGAAAAGGGTATTAAGCAGGATAGAGATTATAAAAGAAGTAAAGGAACCTGTTTTTATAGAGGTTCAATCTAAGTATAGCGCATGGGGGACAGTTAAGGCAGATGTAGCTAGGGATTTAGACTTTTATAATTATATTGGGTATAAAAGAAATGAAAGTTTTTTTTTGCTGCGGGATTATACAGATATTTCTAAGAATGCACTTTCAAACATTGTGCCTTTCGCAATAGAGCAGTATAAATGTAAATTAGTGCTTATAGGAGATTTTTGGCTTTGTTTGAAGTTTAAGCGCATATTTGAATTTGATTTTGAAACAGTGTACGAGAGTATTGTTTATTGTGATGTTTTAGAAGAACATGCAGAGATAAAAAAGGGTATGCGTTGGATAAAGGCGGATGAAGTTTGTACAAATGATATTTGCTTATTATTAGTGCCTGAATATTTAGGCTGTGAGGGTGACGAGCAGACAGGGTATTCTTGCAGGACTATTGAGAAAAAGAAATATATAGAAAAAGCGGCAAAGAAGCGGATTTTTAATGTTTTAGATTATGCAGCTGATAATTTTATTAGTAATTTAAACTCGGAAAAATTAGTTGGAAACATATCTTCTGGTTTAAGTGTAAAGAAAATTATACTGGGTTCGATTGAACATTATTCTGGAAATACTTTTTTTAGAGAGATTTTGGACAATCATCCAGAAATACTGCAAATACAGTATAGCTATTTAAATGAAAACTTGTTTTTTATATGTATTAGGCTGGCAATGGAAAAAAAGAAAATATATTACCGCTATTTTGGGAAATTTATGAAAAGGAAAGCTGTAAATATTATAGTGATGGGGAAGTTTGGAGTGACAAACAGATTAGCAGGTTTAATCAAAGTCTGAAAAAGCTGATTTCGGTAAAAGAAACGTATACATCACAGGAACTATTTGTAATATTGCATATTGCTTATGCTGAAATGTGGGAAGAAGATGTGGGACAAGTTTCTGATAAGGTTATTTATTGGGAGCCACATTTTGTTAATAGAGAAAAACTAGAAGAATATGCCATATGGCTTGGAGAAAGAGGCATGACAGGATATATCATAGAAGTTGTCCGTAAGCCTTGTATAAGGCGGGGATCGATGTTGAGGGGCTTAGAAGACGCTGGCTTGCTTTCGCTTTCGTTTCCCCATGTGATTAAATCTGTTTTTTCTTCTGTTCTGCAAGTACTTAACAATGAAAAAAAGGACTACGAAGGTTGGCAACGTTTGATTATAAAATTTGAGGATTTAAAGCGTAACCCTCAAAAAGAATTGGAAAAACTTTGTGAACAGATAGGTATTCAGTGGTCAGATACTATGCTGGAAACAACACTTCATGGGAAAAGAGACTTTTGTGGTAATGTTACGGGTTTTGATTTGACTCCTGTGTATAGATTATACGAAGAATATTTTTCTCCTTTTGATATTTTTCGAATCTCGTTAATAGCAGGGATAAAGCAAAAACAGCTTGGTTATTCATATAATAGCATTTTTGGTTTTAGCAGAACGCAATTGAGGGAAATGTTTAATAAAGAATTTCTTTTTGAAGATAAATTAAAATATGAAGATGATAAAGATAAAATTAAGATAGAAATGTGGAAAAGAGGATTTATTAGCGATTGTTTATGGGAAGTACGAAGACAGGATATTATGGAAAGAATGAGGCTTTCTGCAAATAATGGGGGGGGGTAAAATGAAATGGCGTATGTTGATTTTATATCAAGTCTGCATAAGAGTACGAAAAGGGATTATATCGGGCGTGTCGTGAGTGCAGATAAAGCAGAATGTGCAAGAATTGCAAAAGAATATGGATATGATTACTGGGATGGAGACCGTAAATACGGATATGGCGGATATCGGTATGACGGACGGTGGCGTTCTGTGGCAGAAAAAATAGCAGAACATTATAATCTGAAAGCTGGACAGAAAGTACTGGATGTTGGATGTGGAATGGCACATTTGTTATATGAACTGACCCAGACTGTACCGGGGCTGGAGGTAAAGGGGATTGATTTATCATCTTATGCTTTAGAGCATGCAAAGGAAGAAATCAGGGACTGTCTGCAGTGTGGGAAAGCCCAGGAGCTGCCATTTGAAGATAACGAATTTGATTTGGTTATTTCACTGACGACATTGCATAATCTGAAAGTTTTTGATTTAAAAAAAGCAGTACAGGAAATTGAACGTGTCAGCAAAGCAAACAGCTATATCATGGTAGAATCCTTTCGGAATGACGAAGAAGAAGTGAACATGCTGTACTGGCAGCTGACGTGCGCAAGCTACTATTCTGTAGAGGAATGGGAATGGCTGTATAAAGAATGGGGTTATACAGGAGATTATAGCTTTATCTTTTTTGAATAAGAATAGCGGGTTAGAAAAGAGTGGCAGATGGAGAGTGGCAAAATGGCAGACCAGATTAGAATGGACACGCATAAACTGATATTTCATCCGGAACGGGTAGCTGCGTGGGTGAGAGGGGAAAATATTTATCCTATTGAATTGGAAGTTGGTTTGACGAATGCATGTAATCACAGATGTATTTTTTGCGCACTGGATTATACAGGATATCATCCAGATATGATAAATACACAAATTTTGTTAGACAATTTGAGAGAACTGTCGATGCGGGGGTTAAAAAGTGTTATATATGCAGGAGAAGGAGAACCGCTGCTCCATAAGGATGCGCCGGAAATTCTCGTAAAAACAAAGCAGATGGGGATAGATGCTGCAATATCTACGAACGGGGTACTGTTCTCGCCGGAAATTGCCAAAGACTGTTTAAGAACATTAACCTGGATGCGGTTTAGTACAGCAGCAATTCATGAAGATATCTATAACCAGATTCACTGTGCCAAACAGGGTGATTTGGAAAAAGTACTGAACAATATGCAGGAAGCTGTGCGTGTCAAAAAAAATCAGAAGCTGGGGACAACGATAGGTGTACAGATGCTTCTGCTTCCTGAAAATCAAAATCAGGCAGTTGAAATGGCGAGAGAACTGCGCAGGATAGGTGTAGATTATTTTACGATAAAGCCGTTTTCACAGCATCCCCAGAGCAGGCAGCTTCTTCAAGTAGATTATAATCAGGAAATGATGGATATTGAAAAGCAGGTAAAGGAACTGGAAGATGAGAACTTTAAAGTTTATTTCAGAACACATGCCATGGAGATGCTGAAATGTAAAAGAGCGTATAAACAGTGTCTGGCACTGCCGTTTATGGTATATCTGGATGCCAAAGGAAATTTGTGGCCATGTATTGTATTTATGGGAAAAGAAAACTTTTCTTATGGAAATTTGAACGAGGAATCTTTTGTGCAGATATGGGAAGGGAAAAACAGGGAAAAGTTAACGGAATTTTTTATGCAGATGGATTTAGAAAGCAGCTGCCGTGAAATATGCCGTCTGGACGAAATGAATAAATACTTAAATGAGTTAAAATATCCGGGAAGCCATGTGAATTTTATTTAATTGAGATTATGGAGAATAACAATGGAAAGAAACAGTACGCCGTATAGCCAGTTAAAGATTTTTTATCATCAGGAGACACTAAAGCGTTTATTAAATGGTGAAAGATGCAGTCCTGTTTACATTAGAATTAAACCGACAAACCGGTGCAATCATAATTGCAATTATTGCCATTATAAAAATGCATATCTGGACTTAGACCAGTATTCACCAGTCGATGAGATTCCGAGAGATAAAATGCTGCAGATTGTACAGGATATGGCAGATATGGGGGTAAAAGCAGTAACATTCAGTGGCGGAGGGGAGCCATTGCTTTATCCTTATATTGAAGAAACAATGGAGAGACTGCTGGAAAATGGGATTGATTTATCAGTCATAACAAATGGCAGTCTGCTGAGAGGAAAGAAAGCAGAGATTCTGGCTCATGCAAAATGGGTACGGATTTCGATTGATTCTTGCCGTGATGAAGAATATTGCAGAATCAGGGGCTTAAAGTCAGGAGCTTTTACTGAACTGTGCAGTAATATTGCAGATTTTGCTAAAATTAAAGATAAAACCTGCGAGTTTGGCATCAATGTTGTGGTAAACAATGAAAATTATAGGGAATTAAGAGAAATTGCGGAACTTATGAAAAGCCTGGGAGTGAATCACGTCAAATATGCGCCATTGTGCACGAATGACACGTGGAAATATCATGAAGCTTTTAAGGATAAGGTGACAGAAACACTGGAGAAAGCACAGGCGGAGCTGTCAGATGAGAAATTCCGTATTATTAACCTGTATACTGGAGATTTTGCCGATAGTGTTATTTTTGAACGCCAGTATAGCCGGTGTCCAATTAAAGAGTTCGTCTGTGTAATAGCAGCGAATTCTAAGGTATATTATTGCCATGATAAAGCGTATCTGAGTGATGGCATGGTATGCGACTTAAAAGAGCAGTCTTTTCAGGAAGCGTGGTATTCCGAAAAGGTAACAGAACAGTTTCGTGCATTTGATGCGAAAGTATGCTGCAAACAGCATTGTGTTTATGATAGCAGGAATGAGCTGATAAATTCGTTTTTGGATATGGATTTGAATCATGTAAATTTTGTCTGATTATATATTGTATACGTAGTATATAGAGAAGGTTTGGAGCCAGAGATGATAAAAGAAAAGGATGCGTTTTTTAATGATGGCCGTTTGATAAAGGTAGATAATGCTATACTTGAAAATATTAAGAATGAAGCGAAAATGCGGAACAAAGGCAGATTTCGCCTTTGTTTGCATCACAGTGCCCAGGATGAATTACATGAAATGATTATTGTTCGCAATAAGGATGATTATTGCAGACCGGATAAGCATTTGTATACAACTGAGTCACAAACCATTATTGACGGTGCAATGCTTGTAATATTGTTTGAAGATAACGGGGATATCCAGGAAGTGTTTGAATTGTCAAAAGAATCCTATTGTACATATCGTATTGACAAAGATAATTTTCATATGCAGATACCGATTACAGAACAAGTCGTATATTATGAGACAAGACAGGGGCCATATACAGAGAAAAGCAATGTATATCCAGAATGGGCTCCGCAGCCAGAAGATGAGGATGATGTGAAACGATATATAATAGAATTGAAACAGAAAATAAAATATTTAATGCCTGAATTTGCAGAAAAATTATCTTAAAGGTGGAAAAATGGAAAATAAAAGAGTAATTTCTATAGCTAAAGAAATCCGCAAGCTGATATATATTGTTTCATATCATGCAGGCGGAGGTCATATGGGTGCAGCATTGTCTATGGCAGATATTATCTCGGTATTGTATTTTGGGGATATTTTAAAATATAATGCGAAAAATCCAGACTGGAAAGAAAGAGACCGGTTTATTCTTAGCAAAGGCCATGCATGTTATGCACTGTATGCAGCACTTGCAAAAGCAGGGTATTTTGCGGAAGATGAATTAAAGAACGTTAGTAAAGCAGGTTCTAAATTTGGCGGACATCCAAGGCTGAATGATATTCCAGGGGTAGAAGCGTCTACAGGTGCACTGGGACATGGCTTGTCATTTGCGATAGGCATGGCCTTAGCTCATAAAACAGATGAGCTGAATAATCACTTTTATGTTGTGCTTGGAGATGGAGAATGCCAGGAAGGTTCTATTTGGGAAGCCGCACTGTCAGCGCCGACACTGGGACTGGATAATCTGACAGTCATTGTTGATCATAATAAACTGCAAGCCATGGATAAACTTGAAAATATTGTAAAAATGCAGCCATTTGCAGAAAAATGGAAAGCGTTTGGCTGGAATGTAATAGAAATAGATGGACATGATATCAGACAGATTCACGATGCTTTATTAGTACGAAAAAAAGATGTGCCGACAGCTGTTATTGCGCATACGGTGAAAGGAAAAGGTGTTTCTTTTATGGAAGGAATTCCAATCTGGCATTATCGGATGCCTAGTGAAGAAGAATTGCCGATTCTCATGCATGACCTGGGGCTGACGAAAGAAGACCTGGGACTGGCCTAAACTAAGCAGAGTATAAGAAGCGGATTTCAATAAAGGAGAATGGAAGCAGATGAGAACAGCATATTTAGATACACTATTTGAACTGGCATCTGAAGATAAAAATGTTTTTGCGTTGATTTCTGATAATGGCGCTATTGTGTATGATAAGTATAGAAAATATCTGGGTAATCAGTATTTTAATCTGGGCATTTCGGAGCAAAATATGCTGGGAATAGCAGCTGGAATGGCAAATTGTGGGAAAATACCGTTTGCTTATACAATAGGAGCATTTTTAGCATACCGGGCATTGGAGTTTATAAGGAACGATATTTGCTTGCAAAATATGAATGTAAAAATTGTCGGTACAGGTGCAGGAATGATTTATAGTGTACTTGGGCCTACCCATCATTCTACAGAGGATTTGGGATGTGTCCGTTCACTGCCGAATCTGACAATTTTGTCGCCTGCCAGTCCTATAGAGGTAAAAAAAGCAACGAAAGCGGCTTATGAACATGATGGACCAGTGTATTTACGCTTGGGAACTAATCGGGAGCAGGAAATATATAATAGAGATTATTTTTTCGATATTGGAAAAGGCGTGCTGCTTTTTGAAGGAAATGACATTACAATTGTTGGAACGGGAAATATTTTGGCGGAAGTATTAAAATGCAGAACAATTTTAGAAGAACAGAAGATTTCTGTGAGAGTAATTAACATTCATACGATAAAACCTTTAGATAAGGAGATTATTTTACAGGCATTGGAAGAAACTCGTCGAATGGTAGTTGTAGAAGACCATGATATTTTAGGGGGGCTTGGAAGTGCTGTAGCAGAAGTGATAGCAGAATCTGGAAAGGGAATATCATTTGCCAGAATTGGCTTAAAAGAACATTTTGCTGAAGGTTATGGGTCTTATGATGATGTAAAAAAAATGAATGGGATTGATGTGAAGACAATCTGCAATACCTGTATGGATTTGCTTGGGAAAGACTGCAATTATGTTTAGTTTTTTTCAAAGGAAGGAACGATGATGAAAAACAATCGGACTAAATGTGTAATATGCGGCAGTGAACAATTAGAGAAATTAAAAATGCCTGAACTAGAAGCATTTTCAACGGGGGATGGTAGGGGATTCAAAAGCTGGAACCGGGAAATTAAAAGGGTAATTTGTGGCAAATGTGGCTTTGTACAGTTTATGAAAAATGAAGATTATAAACAAGTAGTAGATGAAGTATTTGGAAGCTATCAGGCTATGCATGATAAAGTTTTTTCTGATAAAAATTCAGATTGCAATAGTAAGCTGGATTATATATGCAAAATGTTTGCACAGGGAGGAAGCAATTATCTGCCATTGTATGGAAAGATGCTTGATGTGGGATGTGGAAGCGGTGAGTTGTTTTATTGGTTTAATCGGACATATCCCGATTGGGAGTTGTATGGTTTTGACATTTTTAAACAATTTAAAGATGAAATTCTTCAAAAAAGAGGTGTGAAAGGTTTTTTTGTTTCTTTAAACGAATTAAGAGAAAGTGACATTAAATTTGATTTTATTGTATTGAAAAATATGCTTTGTACGGTATATAATCCATCAGAAATATTGGAATCTGTTTATGCTGTGTTAAAGGATGATGGATTCATTTTTGTTTTAGATTCAGACTTCCAGATACAAAGGTATCAGATGTGCTGCATTATTAATAATTTATATTTTACTGCAGAAAATATAAAAAGTCTGCTGAGAAGATTTCGATTTGATTTAATAGACCACAACTTTGAAATTGAGAAAAAAGAGCTGGCTGTTTTAGCGAGAAAATCAATTTCGTCTGTGACATGCAGCGATAATTTATATAAACAGAATAAACAAATATATAACGAAAACGTAGACTATCTAAACCATGTTATTGATGTTACTAAAGGTTATGTGAAAAATAGAAATTGTCTGGGGATTTTTGGCATGAGTGTTGCAGGGGTATGGCTGTCGGAGATTATTACTAATCATATTAAAATACAAAATAACCAAAAAATATTTTATATTGACGAAGATGAAGATGTGATTAGCCAAAAGATAGGGGCAAATGGATATCCTATTTATCGCTTGGAAGAAGTCGGAGAATCTGCAGCAGTATTTCTTCCATTTCCGCAGTATGTATCTGATAGAATTAAACATAAATATGAAAATAAATATAATCATATAGAATTTATAGACTTTACTTAATATCCTGGATTCTCGGATTTACGTGACGAGGTGCCCATAAATGCCTGAAACAAGCCATTCCTCGTCATGTTTATGAAATATTCGATTGTGACGAGGATTTATACTGAAATCCTTATAAATCAAGCTGTTGACAATTTTACCTCGTCACGTTTCCGAGAATCCAGGTAATATGGTGTTTGACAGGAAAACAGAGTGTCATAAAAAGGGAGGGCCATTATGATAAAGAGTGATGTTAACTGTGCAATATGTGATTCAAATCATCTGGAGAGATTAAAAATGCCATAGCAGAAGTATTTAAAACTATGATGCTATACATGATAAAGTTTTTGATGATAGAAGCTATGAGTACAGTGACAAGTTATACTATGTGTGTAAATCTATGGGGAGGGGATTTTGCCACTGCATGGAAAAATGCTGGATATAGGATGCGGAAATAGGGAATTATTTACCTGGTTTCAGCCATTTTATCCCAAGTAGGAACTCTATGGATGTGATGTTACTGCACAGTTTAAAGAAACGGTTCTTAGTAAAAATAATGTAAAAGGTTTTTTTAAATCGTTGGGGAATTAAAAGACAATGGTTTAAAATTTGACTTTATAATATTGCATCATACATTATGCGCTGTAAATAATCCGTCAGAGATATTGGAGATAGTACGGGAGTTATTAAAAGAAGAAGGTATTTTATTTGTTTTGGATGTTGATTTTGAAGTCCAAAAATATCAGGTGTGCTGTATAGAAAATAATATATATTTTACGAGTGAAAATATTAGTAATTTAATGCAGAGATACGGTTTTGAAGGCGTGGAAACATAGTTTGAATATGAAAAAAGAGGCGGCTATTTTTTTATGGTAATCAAAAAATAGAAATGATAAAAACAGTTTGTTTAATCAGAATTTGAAGATGTATAATCAGAATATAGAATATTTAAATAATGTTATAGATGTGGCAGAATCGTACATAAAAGACAAAGAGTATATAGGAATCTTTGGCGTGAGTATTGCCGGTATCTGGCTGTCAGAAATTATTATAAATTATATTGAAATACAGGAAGGCCAAGAATTATTTTTTGCTTATGGAGATATAGATATATTAAACCGGAAGATTGGAGTAATTGATTTGCCAATTTACAATTTAGAAAACATCCCAAAACAGGCGACAGTTTTTTTGCCATTTCCGAAATTTGCATTTGATTGGATTAAAAGGAAATATAAGAACAGATATGATAATATTGAATTTATTGATTTTTTTAGATTTTAAGAGTTTATATGTAAATAGACAATGTAAAAGTGGAAATAATGGACACGTCAGTTTTGAGAACAGGCAACATGTAATAAGAGGTTAGAAAGGGAGAAAGCAGCCTATGTTTATACCATACGGAAAACATTGTATAGAAAATGATGATATTGATGCTGTTATAAAAGCTTTAAAAGAGGATTATATAGCAACAGGGCCAGGCATTGAAAAATTTGAAAAAGAGTTTGCGAAATATGTGGGTGCAAGATATGCGGTAGCCCTATCGAGTGGAACAGCTGCTCTTCATGCTTGCTGCTTTGCTATTAATATTAAGCCGGGAGATGAAGTAATAACGACGCCGTTGACATTTGCAGCTACAGCTAATTGTGTGCTTTATTGTGGTGGTACACCTGTTTTCGCGGATGTTGATGCAAAGACATATAATATAGCACCGGAGGAAATCGAAAAGCATATTACCAGCAATACAAAGGCGATTATTCCTGTTCACTTTACAGGACAGCCCTGTGAAATGGATAAAATAAATGAAATTGCCAAGAGGCATCATTTGTATGTGATAGAAGATGCAGCACATGCAAATGGTGCAGATTATTATGGAAAAAAAATAGGTTCTATATCTGATATGACAATATTTAGTTTTCATCCAGTGAAACATATGACAACCTGTGAGGGAGGCATGGTTACCACAAATGATGAAAAGCTTTATAAAAAAATAAAATCTTTTAGGGCATATGGCTTAACAAAAGACATGGAATTACTAGAAGATAAAGATAATGGGCCATGGCATTATGAAATACAGGACCTGGGATATAATTACAGGATTTCTGATGTGATGTGTGCGCTGGGAAGAAGCCAGCTGAATAAGATGGATAGCTTTGTCCGAAGGCGTAGGGAAATTGCAAAACGATATAATGAAGAAATGAGGGATTTTAAACATATTGTGTTGCCATACCAATTACTAGGGTGTAACAGCAGCTGGCATTTGTATACAATTTTAATTAAGGACGGAAAAAGGAAAGCGGCTTATCATAAATTGAAAGCAGCAGGAATAGGAGTAGATGTTCATTATCTGCCAGTATATAAACATCCATATTATCAGAGGCATGGCTATGCGGGCGTGAGCTGTCCAAATGCGGAAGCAATTTATAACCAAATTCTCAGCATTCCGATATTTTATAAATTGTCAGATGAGCAGCAGACATATGTAATTAAAGAAATAGCTGATTTGGGGGGGTGAAGAATACAGACAAAGTTGTTTGGTTTAATGATAGCAAGCTGATAAAAGTTAATGGTTTCACAATTGCAGAGATTAAGAAAAGAGCAAAACTGAGTGATATAGGTAGGTTTCGGCTTTGCTTGCAGCATAGTTCACAGGATAAATTGCATGAAATGATTATTGTGCGTAATAAAAATGATTATTGCAGGCCAGATAAACATTTTTATACAACAGAATCACATACAATTATTGAAGGAGCTATGCTGGTGATACTTTTTGAGGAAAATGGAGATATCAGAGAAATTTTTGAATTATCGAAAGAATGTTATTTCACATACCGTATAGATATGGATATTTATCATATGCAGATACCGATTACAGAACAGGTAGTATATTATGAAGTGAAACAAGGACCTTTTAATGAAATGAGTAATACATTTCCAGAATGGGCACCGCATCCAGAGAATCGAAAGGCTATCGAACAATATATGGTGGAATTGAAAAAGAAAATTATTAGCAGAATGCCTGGCATGGAAGAAAGATTGAAATGAAGGCGAAAAGTTTAAGTGAAATAAAAATAATTTTAACTTTAATGTGTTGATTTGATAGAGGTGAATGACATGAAAGATAATATTTTATTGTTAGTACCAAATTATAGATGGTTTGGGAAAAGAGCATGGAATACTTTACCATTTGCTATACCCATTCTTGCATCTATCCTTAAAAATTATAATTTAGAAATTATCGATCTTAACATTAAAAATTATTCCGAAAAGGAGTTTTTTGAAATTTTAGAAACTAAGAATGCAGATATAGTTTTGATATCGACTATTTCTTATGATTATAATAAAAATTATCATCGAATGGCTGAAATTGTAAAAAAAGTCAAACCAGATTCAACGCTTTTAATGGGTGGGGTATATGTTACTACATGTATTGAACATGTTATGGAAGATTTGAATATTGACATTGGTATGATGGGACATGCCGAAGAACGGCTGGAGCCTCTGATAAAAGCAATTGTTAGCGGTGATAAAGAGAAAATAGAAAAAACAGAGGGAATTGCATTTCGGAAAGATGGAAAATTAATTATTAATATATTAAAGTCAAATGTTGCAGATGTAAAGGAAATGGTAAAACCAGATTACAGCCTGACTGCAATAAAGGAATATATTAATAAAGAGGATTCTGTAACTACTAATTTTGTTAATGAGAGTAAAAAACATTTTGCAAATATACTAAGTTCTTATGGCTGTCCCTATAATTGCATATTTTGTGCATCACGTTCAATAAGTGGAAGAAAAGTTGTTGTAAGGTCTGCAGATGATGTTTTAGAGGAATTGGATTATTTGGTAAGTGAATGTAAGATTGAATTATTGAACATTATGGATGATAATATATTATTTGACAAGGAAAGGGCGAAGTATATTTTTCAGGAAGTTATTCGCAGAAATTATAACTTAGAGATACGAATTGATAATCTGGCAATTTGGCATCTTGATGAAGAAATCTTACAGTTGTTAAAATTGGCTGGATGTACTAGGATAGGAGTATCAATTGAATCTGGATGTAAAAGAGTTTTACATCAAATTATACGAAAACCATTAAATCTTGAGATTGTAAAACCTATTCGTGAATTAGCAAGAAAAATCGGAATATTAGTGACAGCAAACTTTATGATTGGATTGCCTGGGGAAACATGGCAGGAAATCAGAGAATCTTTGAAGTTTGCAGAAGATTGTGACTTCGATTTAATTGTAATTCATTTAGCTACGCCATTGCCTAAAACAGACTTATATGATTATGCCTTAGAAGAAGGGGCATTAAGTCCGGATTTTTCATTTTTTGATGATTCTCATTTTGGAATGGGTGTAGGATATTTGACAACGGATGAATTTACTCCGAAAGAACTGGAAATTTTAAGGGCATTTGAGTGGGATAGGATTAATTTTAGCACTCCAGAAAAAAGAAAAAGAGCTTGTAAAGTTTTAGAAATTACAGAAGATGAATTGTATGATTTTAGGAAGCAGACAAGGATTCATTGTGGCAAATATATCAGATAATACGACGATAAAAAAGAGAATTTAAATTACAAAGAAGTATACAGATTAGCTTTTTGCAGAGGATAGAAAAGGAATTGTAATTGACATAAGAAAATTGAACGATATTTCTGAAGAAGTGAGAGATTTTCAAGTTATGGTATTGAGATGTATTTACCTGGGTGTAATTGTAGGTGGTAATAGTATACAAAGTCAGAATAAGGAAAAGGACGTATTGCAAATTGAAAGATGACGGATAAATGTTTATTAATATGTTAGTATAAATATGGCTATGCAGATATGAAGTGTCTAAATACTGAAGTAGTAGTTGGCTTATATCATTAGGAAAAATAGTTTAATTAGGAGATTGAATGTGTCGGTAAATTTTCAAATCAGATGGTACATATTAAAAAAAATAATAAATTATAAAGAAAAATTACAGATATATGAACATTTTAATTTTAGAAGAATTTACTTATATGAAAAACAATATAGAAGATTAAAAAAGAGATATAATAGGATTATTTTGCATGGAATTGAATTTGTGAGTATCGGTGAGACAGTTCCAAGACTTTTTAACTTAATTAATGACTTGTACGAAGAAGATAAAGATGTTTTGCATGTAGTACT
>CAJTSV010000049.1:24895-26150 GCA_910579075.1 uncultured Eubacterium sp. | reverse complement strand
CCGGGGAACCCATATAAAAAGCACCCGCGCAACTCCGGGGAACCCGCTTTAACAGGAAAGGAAGAAAATACAATGCCAGCATTTTTACCAGTCAGCAAAGCAGACATGCAGGAACGCGGAATTATCCAGCTGGATTTTGTCTATGTCACGGGAGACGCCTATGTAGACCATCCATCATTTGGACACGCCATTATCAGCCGTGTTCTGGAAGCGCATGGATATCAGGTCGGCATCCTTGCACAGCCCGACTGGAAAAATCCTGACAGCATCACAGCGCTTGGGAGACCGCGCCTTGGATTTCTCGTGACATCTGGAAATATGGATTCCATGGTCTGCCATTACAGCGTTTCCAAAAAGCGCCGCAGTACAGATGCCTACACGCCCGGCGGCGTTATGGGAAAGCGGCCCGATTATGCCACATCCGTATACTGCCGCCTGATCCGCAGCATTTATCCGGACATTCCGATTATTATCGGCGGCATAGAAGCATCCCTTCGAAGGCTTGCACATTACGATTACTGGTCGAATAAAGTAAAGCGTTCCATACTGCTGGATTCCGGTGCGGATTTAATCAGCTACGGCATGGGAGAACGAAGCATCGTCGAAATCGCAGATGCCCTTGCTTCCGGCATAGCTGTTCGTGATATTACCTTTATTAATGGAACCGTATTCCGTACAAAGGATAAGGAGCTTGCCAGCTGGAATGCGATTGAGCTGCCGCGTTTTGAGGAAGTCCGTTCGGATAAGACTGCGTATGCGCAGAGCTTTTATACACAGTACTGCAATACGGACCCGTTTTCGGGCAAACGCCTGTACGAGCCTTATCCGTATGGCACATTCATCGTGCAGAATCCGGCATCCAGGCCGCTCAGTCAGATGGAAATGGACGATATTTATGCCCTGCCATATATGCGCACCTATCATCCGTCTTACAAAGCAGCCGGGGGCGTGCCGGCGATTTCGGAAGTAAAATTCAGCCTGGCCAGCAGCCGGGGCTGTTTCGGCGGCTGTAATTTCTGCGCGCTGACCTTTCACCAGGGACGCATTATCCAGAGCCGCAGCCATGATTCGATTGTCAGCGAAGCAGAAATGCTTGTAAAACAGCCGGATTTTAAAGGCTATATTCATGATGTCGGCGGGCCGACGGCCAATTTCCGCCAGCCAGCCTGCAAAAAACAGCTTTCCAAAGGGGCCTGCACAAACAGACAGTGCCTGTTTCCAAAGCCATGCAAAAACCTGGACGTCAGCCATCAGG
>CAJTSV010000049.1:10210-24884 GCA_910579075.1 uncultured Eubacterium sp. | reverse complement strand
GGATTACATGGAGCTGCTGCGCCGGCTGCGGAGCCTGGAAGGCGTGAAAAAAGTATTTATCCGTTCGGGCATCCGATATGATTACCTGATTTATGATAAAAACCAGCAGTTTCTGCGCGAGCTCTGTGAACACCATGTCAGCGGCCAGCTGAAAATCGCGCCGGAGCACATATCCAATACGGTATTAAACAAACTGGGCAAGCCTTCGGTAGAAGTATATGAGAAATTTGTGCGGGCATATCAGAAAATGAACGAAAAGCTGGGAAAGGAACAGTACCTCGTGCCATACCTGATGTCTTCCCATCCGGGCTCAGCCTTAAAGGAAGCCATTGAACTGGCAGAATATCTGCGTGACATGGGCTATGTGCCACAGCAGGTGCAGGATTTTTACCCGACGCCGTCCACGATTTCTGCCTGCATGTATTACACGGGACTTGACCCGCGTACCATGCAGCCTGTATATGTGGCTTCGAATCCGCATGAAAAAGCCATGCAGCGCGCGCTAATCCAGTACCGCAATCCGAAAAATTATGACCTGGTTTATGAAGCACTTGTGATGGCAGGACGCACGGATTTAATCGGAAACGGCCCGAAATGCCTGATTAAGCCGCGGAAAAATCCAAATGAGACCGGACTAAGGCACGGGAAAAAGGACACGTCGCTCAAAAACGGAAACAGACAGAAGCATGCCGCAAAACGAAAACAGGCAAATGGAAAGCATGCTGCAGGAAAAAAAACCGGAAACCATAAAAATGGATCAGGACGCCAGATAAAATCAGGACATGGAAAGGGCAAGAAAAAAACAGGCAGAAGATAAAGCATCATTTAAAAATTCAAGCATAAAAAGGAGCCGTATTCTATGAAAGAATTCCACATAACCCCCGCTGAATCCGGACAGCGGCTTGACAAATATTTAAAAAAACTCCTGCCAGAAGCGGCTTCCAGCTTTCTTTATAAAATGCTGCGCAAAAAGAATATTACTGTCAACGGCAGAAAAACAGATGGCTCGGTTATAATTGCAGACGGGGATAAAATCACGCTTTATTTATCCGACGAGACATTTGAAAAGTTCCATTCCCGGCCTTCCTTTTCCCTGCCGGAAACGGGACACAAAAATCCGCTGCCAGCCCTGCAGGTGCTGTATGAAAATGCAGACATCCTGATTGTAAATAAGCCGTCGGGCCTGCTATCCCAGAAGGCGTCTGCATCGGACATTTCAGCAAATGAGCTGGTTATCCGGTATTTGCTGGAATCGGGTGCCATTACACAGGAATCACTGGAAACCTTCCGGCCGTCAGTCTGCAACCGCCTTGACCGGAATACATCCGGCATCCTGCTGGCAGGAAAGACACTGCATGGCCTGCAAGAGCTGTCCAGGCAGCTGAAAGAACGCTCGATTGCAAAATATTACCGCTGCATTGTAAAAGGAAGCCTGGAACAGCCGCAGCATTTAAAAGCTTACCTGGAAAAAGATACCGGAAAAAATAAATCCAGCATTTTCCGGCATGAACAGCCCGGACAGCAGAATCCAGGCACATGGCTGATTGAGACAGAGTACCGCCCGGTGAAACAGTATGCCGGATTTACCATGCTTGAGGTGCACCTGATTACCGGGCGTTCCCATCAGATACGCGCCCATCTTGCGTCTATTGGGCATCCGGTTATCGGTGATGCCAAATACGGCGATGCCGCCTTAAACCGCAGGCTGCGGGATGCAGCCGGATTAAAGCACCAGCTGCTTCATGCATGCCGTATTGTATTTCCGGACGGGCTGGAAATACAGGCCCCGCTGCCGGAATTATTCACTGCCTGTGAGGCCTGCCTGAATCCTGCTGCGACAGACAAAATGAAAGCAAAACACCCCGGGAGGACAAGCACATGCCGACATGGAACTCGCGCGGACTGCGCGGCTCGGCCCTGGAAGAATACATAAACCGTACCAATGAAAAATATCTGGAACACGGCCTTGCGCTTATTCAGAAAATACCGACACCGATTACGCCCATAACCATTGACAAACAGACGCACCATATTACGCTTGCTTATTTTGAGCAGAAAAGCACCGTGGATTATATCGGTGCCGTGCAGGGAATTCCGGTCTGCTTTGATGCAAAAGAGTGCCATTCCGATACGTTTCCGCTGCAAAACATTCACGGGCATCAGGTTGTATTTATGGAAAATTTCGAACGCCAGGGCGGCATTGCATTTTTCCTTATCCTGTTTTCCGCAAGGGATGAATTCTATTACCTGAGATTCCAAAAGCTGCTGGAATTCTGGGAGCGGATGAAAAACGGGGGCAGAAAAAGCTTCCGCTATGAAGAACTGGAGCCAGGCTATTTTTTTCAGACTGCAGGCGGCGTTTTGGTGCCATATCTGGACAGGCTGCAAAAAGATTTATCCAGCAGAGATTGACAAACCTGTCTGGTTCTTATATAATAAACTGGTTTTATACTATAATACGTTAATCCGGTAAAGCGCCGGCTGGCCAGAAAATTTTAGAACTTTAAACCAGACGGGCTTTCTTGTTATTAAAACATGTAACAGGTCAGCTTGCCTGAACGGTTAATCAAAAAATACTGGAAATGCAGGAATCCACTATACAAACAGGACAAAAACACGTATACTGAAATACAGACACAACAGCAAGGAGTAAAGACATGAAACAGCATCTGCTGCATACACCGGAAGGCGTCCGGGATATATACAATGGAGAATGTGAAAAGAAGCTATACCTGGAAGACAAGCTGTATGGCATTTTAAAGACCTATGGATGCCGCCCGATACAGACACCGTCCTTTGAATTTTTTGATATTTTCGGCAAAGAGGTCGGCACGATTCAATCCAGGAATTTGTATAAGTTTTTTGACCGGGAAGGCAATACGCTTGTGCTGCGCCCGGATATTACGCCGTCCATCGCACGGTTTGTATCAAATTATTATATGGAAGAAACCATGCCGCTGCGGTTTTGCTACAAAGGCAATACCTTTATCAATACGGACAGCTATCAGGGGCGGCTTAAGGAAAATACCCAGCTTGGCGCAGAATTTATCGGGGATAATTCTGCCGATGCCGATGCAGAAATCCTGTCCATGGTTACCGAATGCCTGCTGGGAGCCGGATTAAAGGAATTCCAGCTGACCGTCGGCCATGTCGGCATTTTGCAGGGCATGATGGAAGCAGCCGGGTTTGACGACGAAGAAGCAGAAACGCTGCGCGGCCTGATTATGAATAATAATTTTTTTGGCGCGGAAAGCTTTGCCGATTCGAAAAACCTGGAACCGGAGCTCAAAGAGCTGTTCCATCTGCTTGGTAAAATCTGCGACTCCGCGGAGGATTTTCAGAATGCAAAGCAGGCTGCCGCGAAATATCCGGATATTCTGGCAGCCATGGAGCATCTCGAACAGCTGCAGTCCCTGTTCCTTCTTTACGGCATGGACCGCTATATCAGCTTTGAGTTTGGGGCTGTCAGCAGCTACAAGTACTATTCCGGGATTATTTTTAACGCTTATACATTCGGCAGCGGCGAGCCTGTTGTCAAAGGAGGACGCTATGACCATCTTCTGCGGCATTTTGGCAAGGATGCACCGGCGATTGGCTTTGTTATCGTGATTGACCAGCTGATGGCAGTTTTATCGCGCCAGAATATCGATACCCCGGCAGCTGCCTGCGGACAGCTGGTCGTATATGAGCAGGCCTGCCGCGAGGATGCGGTTGTGTATGCCAGAAAGCAGCGTGCGGCCGGATGCAGCGTAGAGCTGATGTGCAGGCGGCCCGGCATGAAAAAAACGGATTACGAAGCTTATGCACAGAGAAATCAGATTGCAAGGCTGCAGTTTATGGATGGAGAAACAGACAATGAGTGAAAGATATTTAACGTTTGCGCTTGGAAAAGGCAGGCTTGCGAAAAAAACACTGGAATTATTTGAAAAAATCGGGATTACCTGTGAAGAAATGAAGGATAAGGACACCCGGAAGCTGATTTTTGTCAATGAAGAAGCAAAGCTGCGCTTTTTCTTATCCAAAGGGCCGGACGTGCCGACGTATGTGGAGTATGGCGCGGCCGATATCGGCGTTGCCGGGGAAGATACGATTTTAGAAGAAAACCGCAAAATTTATGAAGTGCTGGACTTAGGCTTTGGCGCGTGCCGGATGTGTGTCTGCGGCCCGCCGCAGGCAGGGGAGCTGCTCGGACGGCGCGAGCTTATCCGTGTCGCTTCCAAATATCCGCATATTGCAAAGGATTATTTTTATAACAAAAGGCATCAGACCGCAGAAATCATAAAATTAAACGGCTCCATAGAGCTGGCACCGATAGTCGGGCTTTCCGAGGTCATTGTAGATATTGTGGAAACCGGCTCCACGCTGCGGGAAAACGGACTGGAAGTGCTTGAGGAAGTCTGTCCGCTGTCCGCCCGCATGGTTGTAAACCCGGTCAGCATGAAAATGGAGCACGCGCGCATTACGGAACTGATTGCGAATTTAAAACAAGAGCTGAGCAAGGAGCAGATGTCATGAAAACCGTAAAACTGACAAAAGAAACAACGAATCATTTATTAGACCAGCTGCTGAAGCGCAGTCCCAACAGCTACGGGGAATATGAAAGCCGTGTGCATGAGATTATTGAAAATGTGCGCGCCAGGCGGGATGAAGCAGTTTTTGAATATACAAAGCGCTTTGACGGCGCGGATATCCATGCCGGGAATATCCTGGTTACCGAAGATGAGATAAACCGCGCCTATGAAAAAATAAATCCGTCCCTGCTGCAGGTTATCCGGAAATCGCTTTTTAATATCCGGCGGTTTCACGAAAAACAGCTCCAGCAGTCCTGGTTTGACGGCGCAGAAAAGGGGATTATCTTAGGGCAGAAAATCACGCCGCTGCAGACCGCAGGCGTGTATGTGCCGGGCGGCAAGGCTGCTTACCCGTCTTCCGTGCTGATGAACATTATTCCGGCCAAGGCAGCCGGAGTGCACAACATTATTATGACATCCCCGCCGGATAAGAACGGGGAAATTTACCCAGCTACGCTTGTTGCGGCGAAGGAAGCAGGCGCGGATGCCATTTATAAAGCAGGAGGCGCACAGGCGGTGGCCGCAATGGCCTTTGGCACGGAGAGCATTCCGCGTGTCGATAAGATTGTAGGGCCGGGCAATATTTATGTGGCGCTTGCAAAAAAAGCAGTATTTGGCTATGTCAGCATTGATTCCGTAGCCGGGCCGAGCGAGATTTTAGTGCTTGCCGATGAATCGGCAGACCCTTCTTATGTGGCAGCAGACCTGCTTTCACAGGCAGAGCACGATGAGCTGGCATCTGCAATCCTGATTACGACCTCCCAGGAGCTGGTAGGGAACGTAGCAAAAGAGATAGAGCGCTATCTGGAAAAGCTGTCCAGGCGGGACATTATCCAGAAGTCTTTGGAACAGTACGGGTATATCCTGCTTGCAGATACCATGGAGCAGGCGGTTGATGCGGCAAATGAGATTGCGTCCGAGCATCTGGAAATACTGACGCACAATCCATTTGAAACCATGACGCATATCCGCAATGCAGGAGCGATTTTCCTTGGACCGTACAGCTGTGAGCCGCTGGGCGATTACTTTGCCGGGCCGAACCATGTGCTGCCGACCAACGGAACCGCAAGATTTTTCTCCGCTCTGAGCGTGGACGACTTTATAAAAAAATCAAGCATTGTTTCCTATTCCAGGCAGGCGCTTGAACCAGTATACAAAGATATCGTGCAGTTTGCAGAAAATGAACAGCTTACGGCACATGCAAATTCCATCCGCGTGCGTTTTGAAGACAGGATGCAGTAAAATAGAAAGGCAGGAACCATGGAACGCAAAATACTGGCGGCATCGCTGTACATAAAGGACGGCGTGCCCGTAAACAGCCCGCAGGATTTTACACCCGCAGGAAACCTGGAGTTTCTTGCAAAGGCGTACAATGACGGCGGCATCGATAAAGTATATATTTTTGACCTCTCATCCGGGGACGGGGAGCATGAAAAGAATCTGACGACAATCCGGGAGCTGAACCGCCTGATTGAAATCCCGACGTGCGGCGGCGGCAATGTCCGGCGGCTTGAAGACATCAAAAAGCTGCTGTATGCAGGCTGCAAGCAGGTGGTGATAAACGGTTCGAAGCCATACTGCTTTGAGCTGGTAAATGAAGCCTGTGCCCGTTTTGGAAAAGAAAAGCTGCTCGTATCGGTCAAAAACATTGATTTTATATTTAAACATAAAGAAGTCATTGAGGAAAAAATACATGAAATGCTTGTGATGGAAACGAAACTGATAGATTCGATTGAAAACCTGACCAGCATGCAGTATGTGGCCCTTTGCGACAAAAAAGATATTGATATGATTGTGCGTATCTTAAACCGCAGGCATTCGCGCGGCATTTATGGTGCATTTTTAAATGATATTACGATGAATGCCATGGAATTAAAATCCACGCTTTCGGCGCAGGGCATGAAAATGGACAATTTTGAGCCGGCATTCAAATGGAGCGATTTCAAGCTGAACGCTGATGGCCTGCTTCCGGTTGTCACACAGGATTACCGGACAGGGCAGGTACTGATGCTTGCCTATATGAACGAGGAAGCATTTAACAAGACCATTGCAACGGGAAAAATGACCTATTACAGCAGAAGCCGCAGGCAGCTTTGGGTAAAAGGGCTTACGTCCGGGCATATCCAGTATGTCAAGGTGCTGGCAGCGGACTGTGATTTTGATACGATTCTGGCCAGGGTCTCCCAGGTCGGCGCGGCCTGCCATACCGGGCAGTACAGCTGCTTCCATAACGAAATCGTGCATAAGCAGTACATCGAACGCAACCCGCTTAAGGTATTTCAGGAAGAATATGCCATTATTATGGACCGCAAAGAGCATCCGAAGGAAGGCTCTTACACGAATTACCTGTTTGACAAAGGAATCGATAAAATTTTAAAAAAGATTGGCGAAGAAGCATCGGAGATTATCATTGCCGCCAAAAACCCGGATTCGGAAGAAATCAAATACGAAGCGGCTGATTTTCTGTATCACCTGATGGTATTAATGGCCGAGAAGGGGCTGACCTGGGAAGATATCACAAGCGAGCTGTCCCAGCGGTAAATGATACCGGCCTTTCCGGAAAAAGGGAATAGCCCTGCATGGGCGTGCATAAAATAAAACAACCTTATTTGACAGGAGCATCAGATGCTTGGAAATGATTATGCACAGGCCAGAAAACGGTATGTAGAGGAAGTCCGGCGTTCCTTTAATCATGCAGAACCGGATGAATACCAGGATGAATCAGGAGAAGGGACAGAGTCTTTTTTTAAGGTGCGCCTTTTGATAGCAGTCTGTATTTTTGGCGCCTTCGTGCTCTGTGACCGGACAGGGAGCAGGTTTTATAACTATACGACAGACGAGGTAATCGAAAAGCTGCAGCAGGAGCAGTTCCAGGCACAGCTGGATTCTATCCGGGAAGCGTGGAGCGAGCTGACGAAAGAATAAGCAAAAGGAGCTGCCTTTCAAAGGAAAGGATAGGAAATATGGCTTTATCGGAAAGAGAATATGAAAAGCAGGAAAAAATAAATGGCGTAATCGTAAATATGTCACCAGCGCCAAATTTCAGGCACGCAATTATTAATTGCAATCTGCTCAGAATGATATCGAACGGCTTAAAAAACAGTCTCTGCCTTGTGTTTGCGGAAAATCTTGATTTTAACTATCATCCGGAAATCAACGATGATTATTTCTGTCCGGATATTATGGTTATCTGTGACAGAAAGCATTTAAAGGGCAATTCATACAGCGGTGTTCCGAAATTTATTGCAGAAACACTGAGCCCGTCCACGGCAAAAAGAGACAAAACAGAAAAAAAAGATGCATACGAAAAGGCCGGGGTGGAAGAATACTGGATTGTCTCTCCAAATGGAAGCCTGGAAATTTATTATCTGGATGACGGAAAATACCGGCTGGAACAGAGTTATCTTTTGCAGACAGATTCGGAAGATGAATGCTGCAATACAGAAGAAGAAATCTGCCTGAGGGCATTTCCGCATATTCGCATGACGCTGGGAGAAATATTTGAACATGTGTTATAACCCTGAGTTATGATACCTATATTTATTATATATTAGCATTATACCGGAATCTGTGTTACACTCTATGCAGAAACAGAACCAAAAAGGAGGAATGAACCATGGGCATGACCATGACCCAGAAAATACTGGCTGCACATGCCGGATTAGAATCCGTAACAGCGGGACAGCTGATTGAGGCAGATTTAGACCTTGTATTGGGTAACGATATTACATCACCGGTTGCCATTCACGAAATCGAAAAGATGAAGGTGGAAGGCGTATTTCACAAAGACAAGATAGCACTTGTTATGGATCATTTTGTACCGAACAAAGACATCAAATCCGCAGAGCACTGTAAATGTGTCCGCGAATTTGCCTGCAAAAATGAAATCACGAATTATTTTGATGTCGGGCAGATGGGTATCGAGCATGCGCTGCTGCCGGAACAGGGACTGACCGTGGCAGGAGATGTTATTATCGGGGCAGATTCGCATACCTGTACATATGGCGCGCTCGGTGCTTTTTCGACCGGGGTAGGGAGCACAGACATGGCAGCCGGCATGGCGACCGGAAAAGCGTGGTTTAAAGTGCCGTCAGCCATCCGGGTGACTGTAACCGGAAAACTGAATCGATATGTCAGCGGAAAAGACCTGATTCTGCACTTAATCGGCATGATAGGCGTAGACGGCGCACTGTACCAGTCCCTGGAATTTACCGGAGACGGCATTGCAAGCCTTTCGATGGATGACCGTTTTACCATTGCAAATATGGCAATTGAAGCCGGTGCCAAAAACGGCATTTTCCCGGTGGATGCACTGGCAGAATCTTACATAAAGGAGCATTCCAGACGTCCTTACAAGATATATGAAGCCGATGCCGATGCCGAATACGAACGGGAAATTACCATTGATTTAAGTACTTTGAAATCAACGGTTTCCTTCCCGCATCTTCCGGAAAATACGAAAACCGTTGATGAAGCCGGGGATATCAAAATTGACCAGGTCGTTATCGGCTCCTGTACCAATGGCAGGCTGGATGACCTTCGCTGTGCAGCAGAAATTTTAAAAGGAAAGAAAGTGGCAAAAGGAGTCCGCGTTATTGTGATTCCTGCAACCCAGCAGATTTACCTGGATGCCATGGAAGAAGGGCTTATCCGCACATTTATCGAAGCCGGAGCTATCGTCAGCACGCCGACCTGCGGGCCATGCCTTGGCGGGTATATGGGCATTCTTGCGCAGGGAGAGCGCTGTGTGTCTACGACAAACCGCAATTTTGTCGGCCGCATGGGCCATGTAGATTCTGAAATTTACCTTGCCAGCCCGGCTGTTGCAGCAGCAAGCGCAGTCAAAGGCCGGTTAGCAGGACCAGACGAGGAGGGAAAATAAATGAAAGCAAATGGCCATGTATTTAAATATGGAGATAATGTTGACACCGATGTCATTATTCCGGCAAGGTATCTGAATTCCTCAGACCCGAAGGAGCTCGCACTGCACTGCATGGAAGATATTGACACCGGATTTGTAAAAAATGTCCATCAGGGCGATATTATTGTTGCAGATAAAAATTTTGGCTGCGGTTCCTCCAGGGAGCATGCACCGCTTGCAATCAAAGCGTCCGGCATCAGCTGTGTCATTGCCAAGACATTTGCGCGTATTTTTTACCGCAATGCCATTAATATCGGGCTTCCGATTATTGAATGCCCGAAAGCAGCCGAAGGCATTTCTGCCGGGGATGAAATAGAAGTGGATTTTGACAGCGGTATTATCCGCAACATCACAACCGGGGAAGAATTTCAGGGACAGGCTTTCCCGCCGTTTATGCAGAAAATCATAGCAGCTGAGGGGCTTGTAAATTATATCAACCAGAATTAAAAGCCTGGGGCATGCAGCCCTTCCCACAGCAGCTGGTTTAAAAGCGGCTGCTGCGGGGGAGGGGTTCAGGATGTTTCGGAATGCTTTTTCTTTAAATACTGCCTGAATTTTTCGCAAAGTTCTGCCTGTTCGTAAATGCGGGCATATTCTGCGCCGGAAAGCTCTGCCAGATAATTTTTCGGAAAATTTTTTGCAATCCCATGCTCACGTGCCAGGTCGGCTGCTTTGTTATAGGCAACTGCGGCTTCGCGCAGCGTTGGATAAGTGCCGGCCCGGCAGTCCCCGTTTATGTGGATATAGACTTCATAAAAAACAGTTCCGTTGCGGCTGCATCTGCGGACGCCATGGAAGGGATTGATATTTATGATATTTTCATAGCGCAGGTCAAAAGGGTCCTGGTTTGCAAATGCATAATCTTTTCCGGCCGAAGCAAAATTCCGGATGCCGTAGCGGGAAAGCACGGTTACCTGCATGCCGTAGTCATTGACATACAGCCGTCCGCCCCGTTTGAGCAGCTTGTGGCTGGAAAAATAAAACAGGTCATCGATGTCAAACTTATAGATTTCATCCGGTGTCAGGTAATAATGAAAATACGAGCGGTACATATAAACCGGATTTTTGATATAAATGCGGTTATCCCGGAAATTCAGCAGGGAAACTACTTTTTCATGATGCAGCAGAAAGCTGGAAAAAACAGCATTATCTATCGTAATCCGCGCATCCTGCAAAAGGCGTCCCGCTTCCAGGTAAGCATAGTGTGCATACAGCTGCGAATCAAAGCTGCCGAGGCTGATATGCTTGCCGCGGTATGTAATATTTGACCGGTAATAGATGCTGCCGTCTTTTTTTGCTGCACGAAATACGCCTGGTAACATGGCTGCTCCTTTTTTGATACGGTTTTGCTGCAGGCCGGAAAATATCGTAAGCCAAAACTGTGACACAGATACGTTACTATTCACGGTGCCTTGCACCCTGCTGCAAGGCGTTCGGCCAGTAAAATAGCGGTTGCGTGCATCCAGCCCCTCGCCGTCAGGCGGCTTTTCAATGGGCTGGATGCGTTACAGTTCGCGGCCGGTTAGGCTGTGAACTGTAACACAGATACAGCTTTTTTATTATAATATGAATATTAAGGCTTGTCAAAAACAGAATCTTGCTTATAATAATAAGGAAGGTTCACGGTTATTTTTTTGAAATAGGAAAACATTATAGAATGAAAGAGGAGCAGAACATGGATTTAATGTATGCAAGCACAAGAGATGCAGATGTAAAAGCCACGGCGTCACAGGCTATCCTGAAAGGGCTGTCCGATGACGGCGGGCTGTTTGTGCCGGAGCGGATTCCGGCCCTGGATGTATCTTTGCAAGATCTGGCAGGAATGACCTATCAGGAGACGGCTTATACGGTCATGAAGCAGTTTCTGACCGATTTTACAGAGCAGGAATTAAAGGACTGCATTCAGGCAGCTTACGACAGCAAATTTGACACGGAAGAAATTGCCCCGCTTGTCCGTGCAGACGGCGTCTATTTTCTGGAGCTGTTCCATGGTGCAACGATTGCTTTTAAAGATATGGCATTATCGATTCTGCCGCACCTGATGACGGTTTCGGCAAAGAAAAACCATGTTACGAATGAAATTGTCATCCTGACAGCGACATCGGGTGACACTGGCAAAGCAGCCCTGGCAGGCTTTGCCGGTGTGGAAGGGACAAAAATCATCGTATTTTATCCGAAAAACGGCGTCAGCCCAATTCAGGAAAAACAGATGGTCACGCAGAAGGGTGCAAATACCTGCGTGGCTGGCATTCATGGCAACTTTGACCAGGCGCAGACAGGCGTAAAGCAGATGTTTGCCGATAAAGAGCTGGCCCGCGAGCTGGCAGCACACGGATACCAGTTTTCATCTGCAAATTCCATTAATATCGGACGGTTAGTGCCGCAGATTGTGTATTATGTATACGCATATGCAAGGCTTCTGGCAAAAGGTGAAATTGCACAAGGGGAGCAGATAAACGTGACGGTGCCGACCGGAAATTTTGGAAATATCCTGGCAGCTTATTATGCAAAGCATATGGGGCTTCCAATCGGAAAGCTGGTCTGCGCATCGAATGAAAACAAGGTGCTCTATGATTTCTTTGCAACGGGAACATACAATAAAAACCGGGAATTTATGCTGACCTCGTCGCCGTCCATGGACATCCTGATTTCCAGCAACCTGGAGCGGCTCATTTACCATATAGCGGGGAATAATGCGAAAGAAAATGCTGCCTATATGAAAAAGCTGGCAGAAGACGGCACATACAGCATTACCGCAGAAATGATGGCTGCATTGGACAGCTTTTATGGAAACTATGCCAGTGAACAGGAAACGGCACAGACCATCCGGGATTTTTATGAAAAAACAGGCTATGTGGCCGATACCCATACAGCCGTTGCAGCAGCCGTATGCAGGAAATACCAGGCAGAAACCAAAGACGATGCGAAAATGGTCATCGCATCAACGGCCAGCCCGTTCAAATTTACAAGAAGCGTTATGGACGCAGTCCGTCCGGGAAATGACGCGCAGAGCGATTTTGAACTGGCAGACGAACTGAGCAGGCTTTCTGGCGTCCCGGTTCCGCAGGCAGTCGAGGAAATCCGCACTGCACCGGTACTGCACCGCGAAGAATGCGAAGCAGGGGATATGCCGCTTGTGGTACGCAGATTTCTTGGAATAAATTAAGGCAGAGCCATAACAAAAAGGGCTGCCGCATTAAGAAAAATGATACAAGATACAGCTGGTATAAATCATCCTTCTATACAATATCTTGTATATATTTTGCTTAGTGCGACAGCCCCTTTTATATGTAAAAATAGTACATTCAAAATTCTCCGTGCTGCCCGTACTGTCTTAGAACGAAAGCAGAATATTGATGGTTCCAAACGGATAAAGCACCGGAAACAGGTATGATACAGCATCCTGGCGCAAATCAACCAGGTTTTCATCGTGTATTTCCGGCGGTGCCAGCTGCAGCTCAACGGAATTGTTGTTTGACATATTTACCGTAAACAGGCCGTTGTGGAGATTCAGGAAATCTTCCAGGGAAGCCTGTACATATTCGTCAAATTCGTCAAATGTGTCCATTGCATAACGGGAAGCAAATTCTACGGCCATTTCACGGCTCATATCAAGGGCCGTCATAATGTCATATTTTCCGTGAATATGCTGCGCAATGCCAAACTGTGTGGCGTATTCCTCGCACAGGACTGGCGTCAGCGGCGTAAAATCAGCCCCGATAAAGCGAATCAGGTTGTTAAAAAGCAGTGTCAGGTATGATTCGTAAATATCGCTGTTGTTCAGGCTGTCCAGCTTGAAATAGTGGCGGATGAGCTTTGCGACCTGCTCCTTTTGGTCAATCTGCAGGTCGAGGTCATAAATCTCGTGCTCGGATTCATAATCAATAATTAAATCTTCCAAGTCACTGTTTGTAATAATGCCCTGCTCAATTAAAACCTGTCCAAGCAGAAGGTATTCCGGGCTCTGTTCCGACAAAAGCCGGTTTACCTCGTCTTCTGTCAGGTATTTGCGCTCAACGGCAAGCTCGCCAAACGGCTTGTCTTCGTGTGTCTGCGCAACAACGACATCGTCGATTTCTTTGGCGGTCATCAGGTTATGATACATTGCCAGCGTCCCTAATTTGATATGGCTTGTCGATTCTTTGTTAATTGCTTCAATAAGCTGTTCCGGCGTTACAACATTCCGGCACAAAAGAAAATTCCCAAAAAATTGTGTATACATAGACTGTCTCCTCTTTTAACATTCGAAACGTGCTTCGATAATCCGTTTAATACTGCTGGCAGAGAAAGGTTTTTGGATAAAATCCTTTGCTCCGGCTTCTATGGCATTTTTCAGCTGTTCTTTTGTACCGATAGAGGAAGCGATAATAATAGTTGCTGAGGGATGCTGCTGCATGATTTCCCTTGCTGCTTCGACACCGTCTTTGACTGGCATGACAATATCCAGGAATACAATATCCGCAGGTTCCGCATTAAAGCTGTCGATTGCTTCCTGACCATTAGCAGCTTCTATATAATGTGTTGCACCGAGTCTGGATAAAATATCCTTTAATTGTTTACGTGCCAGAATTGAATCATCCCCGATTAAAATTTTGGCTTCAGATAATAACATAGTGATACACTCCTTTTTCTATCCTTATGTTTAAATTTTACAAGATAAATACAAATTATGCAATGAGAAATTTGGAATTATTGATAAAAAAGTACAATTTTATTTGAAACAGGCAAAAAACGCCAAAGGTCAGATAAAAAACCTCTGGCGTGTTATCCAAAAAACTGGCATCTGGTTACAGCTCGCCGGCACGTTCCGACATCGGGATATATTCCCGGCGGTTTGAAACGCTCATATAAGCCGGGCGCATAATCCTGCTGTTATAGGCAATTTCTTCCAGCCGGTGCGCGCTCCAGCCGGCAATCCTTGCAATTGCAAAAATCGGCGTGTACAGCTCCAGCGGCAGGCCCAGCATCCGGTAAACAAATCCGCTGTAAAAGTCCACATTCGGGCTGACGCCCTTGTAAATCTTTCGTTCATCCGAGATGACTTTCGGGGCAAGGCGTTCTACCATTGCATACAGCGCAAATTCATCCGTAAATCCCTTTTCAATTGAGAGCCGTTCGACATAAGAGCGGAAAATACGGGCACGCGGGTCGGACAGCGAATAAACGGCATGGCCCATGCCGT
>CAJTSV010000049.1:0-10200 GCA_910579075.1 uncultured Eubacterium sp. | reverse complement strand
AATAAGGCCTGCATGGTCAAACGCTTCCCTGTTCAGGACTGCTTTCAAGTAGGCACGCACCTCGTCCTCGTCTTTCCAGTCTTTCAGATTTTCTTTCATATCTTCAAACATCTGGACGACTTTAATATTGGCACCGCCATGTCTTGGCCCTTTTAAAGAACCAATCGAAGCTGCGATAACCGAGTACGTGTCGGTACCCGAGGAAGATACCAGGTGTGTTGTAAAGGTCGAGTTATTGCCGCCGCCGTGTTCCATATGCAGAATCAGTGCAATATCCAAAAGCTTTGCTTCTAACGGTGTATAGCTGCTGTCCGGGCGCAGGATATGCAGGATTGTTTCCGCCGTAGACAGTTCAGCCAGCGGCTTGTGGATAAACAGGCTTTCCCCGTCGTGGTAATGGCGGTATGCCTGGTAGCCGTAGACCGAGAGCAGCGGAAAGAGGCTGATCATCTGCATGCACTGGCGCAGCACGTTTGGCAGGGAAATATCATCTGCCTTATTATCATAGGAATAAAGCGTGAGAACGCTTCTGGCAAGCGTATTCATCATATCATGGCTGGGAGCCTTCATAATAATATCACGTACAAAGCTCGTTGGCAGGGAGCGGTAAAAAGAAAGCAGGCTGGTAAATTCCTTCAATTCCGCTACGGTCGGAAGCTTGCCGAAAATCAGGAGAAAGGCGCTTTCTTCAAATCCAAAATGGTTGTCCGGCCCGAGCCCGGCAATAATGTCCTTTACATTGTAACCACGGTAAAACAGCTCGCCGTCGGCAGGAATAATCTGGTCGCCATCCCTTTTGGTGGCACATACTTCGGAAATTTCAGTCAGCCCGACCAGCACGCCCTTGCCGTTGATATCACGAAGGCCCCGCTTGACGTCATATTTCCCGTACAGGGAAGGGTCAATCGTAAAATGAACGGCGCTCAGGTCAGCAAGCCGCTGGATTTCAGGCGTGATAAGGGAAAATTCGTTTTCTTTCATATACATACCTCCTGTCTGCTGATTATCTTAACACAAGATAAAAGGGGAAAACAAGGAAAATTGTGAAGATTGTGTAAGTTTTTATATTTTTCATAAAAAATTAAGGAATCTTCAGGGACAGGAACAGGAATGCCGCAGGAACTGCTGACAGGCCCTTGCCAGCTGTGAATTTTTACTGAATTTTCAAAAAAAAGATTGACAAAGAAATATCATAGTGTATAGTTTATATTAGTGTATTTTCCCATTTTACAACGGGAAACCTAATCCTATTCAAAGTTTAAAGGAGGCAATAGTAATGTCAACAAAAGCTTTTTATCCAAGAACTGAAATCGGACCAAACAAGCCAGGCTTTCCGAAAGCCAGCTCGCCTGTTACAAATACGAGGGCTATTATCGAAGCTCCGTTTTATGGCAATAATGTCATAAAAATCAATACATTAAGGGAAGCTTATGAGCTTGCCAAAAATTCACCTGGAACCATTGTAACGGACATGCCGGTATACAAGGCTGAGGAAATCGGCTTAGAACCGGAATCTAAGGTGCTGTTATTTAATGACGGTTCCATTACAGGCCGTTATGCAGCTGCAAGAAGGATTACCGGCAAGGAAGGCACGGACTGTGCAAAGCTGGATAAAATCCTGATGGATGCGGTATATGACACACGCTGGAAAAATATGTACCACGCACAGGTATTTATCGGCCTGGACCCTGAATTTATGGTAAAAGCACATCTTCTGATTCCGGAAGGGGAAGAAAACATTCTTTACAACTGGATGCTGAACTTCCAGTATATGAATGATACTTATACAAAGATGTATAAAGAATCCCTGCCAGTCGGCAATGGCAATGAGCCGGATGTATATATTTTCTCTGACCCGCAGTGGACAGGCTCAGACCAGACAGATGTATGCGACGGCAAGTGCTTATGCTACTTTAATACAGAGACAAACTGCGCTGCTATTTTAGGCATGCGGTATTTCGGCGAGCATAAAAAAGGCACGTTAACGCTTGCATGGGCAATTGCAAACAGAAACGGCTATGCTTCCTGCCATGGCGGACAGAAAGAATATACCCTGGATGACGGCTCCAAATATGTTGCAGCGGTATTCGGCTTATCCGGTTCCGGCAAGTCTACGCTGACACATGCAAGGCATGACGGAAAATATCCTGCAATTAAAGTACTTCATGACGATGCATTTGTAATTAATACCGATACCTGTGCTTCCATTGCATTAGAGCCGACTTACTTTGACAAGACAGCCGATTATCCGACGGCATGTGAAGACAACAAGTTCCTGTTAACAGCACAGAACTGTTCTGCAACGCTGGATGATGAAGGAAAGGTTGTGCTGGTAACAGAAGATATCCGTAACGGCAATGGCCGTGCAATCAAATCCAAGCTGTGGTCACCGAACCGCGTGGATAAAATTGACAGCCCGGTGAATGCGATTTTCTGGATTATGAAAGACCAGACACTGCCGCCAGTTGTAAAATTAAAAGGCGCTTCCCTCGCATCGGTGATGGGCGCGACACTGGCTACCAAGAGGTCTACCGCAGAAAGGCTTGCTCCTGGCGTAGACCCGAATGCACTCGTTATCGAGCCGTATGCAAATCCGTTCCGGACATACCCGCTTGTAAATGACTATGAGAAATTCAAGAAGCTGGTTGCTGAGAAAAACGTAGACTGCTACATTATCAACACCGGTGACTTTATGGGCAAAAAAGTGCAGCCGAAAGATACGCTTGGCATTCTGGAAGCTATCGTGGAAAAGAAAGCGGAATTTAAGCCTTGGGGACCGTTTACAGATATTGAAATCTTCGAATGGGAAGGCTTTGTTCCGAATTTAAGTGACAAGGACTATGTTTCCCAGATGAAAGCCCGCATGGCAGACCGCCTGAACAATGTAAAGGAACTTGATACAAAAGAAGGCGGCTTCAACAAGCTTCCGGCAGATGCAGCAGAAGCTATCCAGAAGGTAGTAGACCAGGCAAATACATTATAAAATATCCGATTTGATAAAAAGCGTTACTGGATGTCCCGGAAAGGATTTTTCGAATACGCTTCAGGCATCCGTACAGCAGAGACGGATTTATGTTCCCGTATTCAGGAGAAATATTTGCAAGTTCAGCCTGAACCCTTGTACGCATGCGGGGGTTCAGGCTGAACTGCTGTCTGCATTTTACGTGAAGTTAACGTGAACGTTACATTAAGGAGTTCAAAAAAAGACGAAAACCTGCAGCAAATCATGCCGCAGGTTTTGCTAACAAATTTTGTGAAAAATTTACAAAAATCTTGCATTTCTGGAAGTTCATGTAACGGAATATGCTGTTTTTTGGATAAATTTCCTAAAAATGACAAGGTTTTTTGTTTGAATTTCGTCAGGATTCTGCTTTTTTCGGCAAAGAAGATAAAGTTAGAAAAAATACCATAAAATACATCATGCTGTATGTAAATAATTGTTGCAATACTGCACATAGTAGAGTATAATCAATTTCAATAAAAGTATTTACCTGGGGTGTGCGATAACCTGCTATTTTGAACCTACATTTTCTTTTACGGGATTCCAATATTTTGGGATGGATGTCAGGCCATCATTACGCAGTGGAAGGCAGAAGTACCATTGAGGTTACCCACCTAGCTTTGCTAGGAGTCAAAATTGTGGGACCGGCATTTCGGGGGTACTTTTACAAAAGAAGAATCTGTTCAGGACACGAAAGATACTGGCCATTATGATTACAAAAGATTGTGAATACAAAATACAAAAGAACAGATACAAAAGACGATTTCAGTCATTTACAAAAGAAAAGAATTTTGCTGAAAATTTTACGAAAGATAAAATCGGAATCATTCGGGTGAAAACAGGATTAACATCCGGTTAAAGCCTGATACAAAGAATAAAGAACAAAAGAACCTTAAGCTACAAAAGCACAGCCCATCTGGGAAGGTACAAAAGATAACAAAAAAGGCAGATAGCTTTTGTTCCGCATAAGCTTCAGCATAAATTCAGGAAGCTTTCAGATTTCAGATACGAAGGTTTCCGGTATCATGTCATATCCGCAGGATATGTTCCTCAACCTATATGATACGAAAGATTTATACGATACAGAAATATCAGGAAATTTAAAAATGCAAAAGAAAAGCTTCATGAAAAGCACCTTATGCCAGCCGCACGGTTTTGTATGATAAAACTCAAAAAGCAGGCTGCTGGCGGATATTACCAGGACTGTACAGAAGAAAAACAGGAAAGAACATCAGAAAATGCATGGTATGAAAAAATACAGAAGCTGACTTTGAAAATACAGAATCTGATAATAGAAAACAGAACCATTTGAAAAGCACAGGAAGATAAAATGTAATAGAATGATAAAAGAAGCTGCATTTCCGCAGCTTCTTTTATGGTTCTGCGATGGCAGTATTTTACAGTCTTTTGTCATAAATACAGCAGAAGGCTGCATACAAATATTGGAGCAGGACACAATCGCAGGGACGCAGCCGTCAGCCTGCCTGAACGGCCGCGTAAAGGAATCAGATGGGACAGGTGGAAATGGACAGAGCAGCAAAAGTAAAACAATACCGGAAAAAAAGAAGGGGCAGCATAAAAAGCCGCACCGGACGCAGCATGCAGGGGCAGGCGGCATCCCGGGCAGGCGTTACCGCAGGCTGCCTGCTTGTGGCAGGGCTTCTGGCTGCATTTATCTTTTTTATCAATGGGAAAAGCACTGGAAAAAACGAACTGGATTATGTATCGAAAGGGGAATTTGCATCCCTGATGTCTTTTCTGATGGATGAAATGCCCCAGAAATGGGCAGACGATGCCGGTTCGCCGGTTACCCGTGCGATGCTCCGGGATTTTGTGCGCAGCATGGGCCTGTCAGAAGCGGTTTCGGTTGAGGGTGGCAGTGAAAAATTAGAACGTGCTGCTTTTATGGAATATTATGAGCGTATCCTGGATTACCTGGACACCGCAGAATCCGTACAGAAACAGGCTATCCTGCTGCTGGATAAAGACGGAAGCCTGCTGCGGACACAGGACGGGGAACTGCATATGAAGACAGATTCCCTGCAATTAAAGCCGTTTTATACATATCAGGCTTACCTGATGGGCCAGACCGTGCTTGGCATAGCATCCAAGTCCGAAAAAACAATTGCCCTGCGCGGAGCAGTCATCCAGTCTGCCGGCAGCCGGAAGACCAGATTTGCGTATCAAAAACGTGAATATGAGATTGCATCCAAAAGCCCGCAGGAGGTCCGTTCGGGTGCGTCCTGTACGCTGTGCATCAAAGATGGCAGGATAACCCGTGTAAAGGATATCCAGGAAGCAGAAAACGAAAAACCGGACACAAAGCAGGCAGCCGTGTCTTTGCCGGAATCGGTAAAGGTATTGATTTTAAACAGCGGCAGCATTCACTATGACCAGGTTTTTTTAAGCTGCGACAGCGGGTGCAGTGCAAAGCAGAGCAATAAAAAGAAAAAGGCCTCTTATGGAAAAGGGGAGGTCATACCGGTTAAGAAGCTGAAACTGAAAAAGGGCGGTTCTGTCACGGTAACACCGAAAAAGGCGGATGGCAGGATATGTCTGACGGATAAAAAAGGCAGTCCGGTTTCGAAAGGATATTATGGCAGCATGACCGTGTACCGTGATAAAGACGGCTACTATGTGGTAAATAAAGTACCGGTGGAAAAATACCTGTATTCTGTTACAGCAAGCGAGATGCCGTCTTCCTTTGGAACCGAAGCATTAAAAGCCCAGGCAGTCTGTGCAAGGAGCTATGTCTACCGGCAGATGCAGGCCGGTGATTATGAAGCGTATCATGCCCAGATTGATGACAGCACCAACTATCAGGTATATAATAAATCCGATATCAGTGAAGAAGATGTGACGGCAGTGGAAGAAACAGCCGGTGAAATCATGTATGTGCAGGATGAGATTGTAAATGCTTATTATTTTTCATCTTCCCATGGCTATACATCGACGATGGAGATTTGGAATCAGGATGAAGATGCTTATCCTTATTTAAAGTTTAAGTCCCTGAACATGAAAAAAAACGCAAAAAAGCCGGATTTGTCCGATGAAAAGACATTCCGGCAGCATATCAAATCAGATAAAACGAAAACCTATGACAGCAGCAGCCGCTATTACCGGTGGCAGGCAAGGCTGGAATTCAGCTCCTGCATAAAGGAATTAAAGGAAAAAATCCAGCAGCGGTATCAGGTGAACCCGGATAATTTCAGCTTTTACCTGACATCTGGCAAAAAGGCGAAAAAAGTCACTTCTTTAAAAGGATTCGGCGGGATAAAAAAGATATCCTGCGCCAGACGCGGAAAATCAGGTGCCGTTTTGGAGCTGTCTGTTACATTTGAATTTGGCAGGGCTGTGATTCAGTCCGAATATAACATCCGTGCTGTCCTTGGATGCGCCATGGAGCAGATTTCCTATGCGGACGGCACAAAGGACACAGCAGCACGGTTTCTTCCAAGCTCTTTTTTTGCGATTGAATATGATAAAAAAAGCAGGCGCTATGTGCTTTCCGGCGGCGGAAACGGGCACGGCATGGGCATGAGCCAGTACGGGGCATCCGGCATGGCAAAAGAAGGATGGAGCTATCAGGATATATTAAAATTTTTCTA
This sequence comes from uncultured Eubacterium sp., assembly GCA_910579075.1. Lineage (GTDB taxonomy): Bacteria > Bacillota > Clostridia > Lachnospirales > Lachnospiraceae > Eubacterium_J. The sequence goes on along the minus strand of CAJTSV010000049.1, from coordinate 3,591 downwards.
TGACGGGGCGGAAATCAGGAAAGCAGCCTGAAAGGCTTTCGGGCATACAGAATCAATCACGCGTGGGAAAGGAATGGCCATGAAGCGGGTAGTTTTAGACGGAATTCGGTTAATGGATAAATGTAAAAGGGACAATATCGGTGCATGCGCAGCCCAGACAGCATTTTTTATTATGATGTCTCTGGTGCCGTTAATCATGTTTTTTATTACGCTGATTCAGTATACGCCGATTTCGGAAGCCATGCTGCTGCAGTGGGTGCACCAGTACCTGCCGGATTACCTGGAACCGGTCATTATCACGGTTCTGGATGAAGTGTATTCCGAATCCGCGGGCATTTTGTCGACAACGGCGGTCATTGCCATCTGGTCGGCATCCAAAGGGCTGCATTACCTTTCCGACGGCCTGGACGAAGTCAACGAGGTTGTGGAAAAACGCAGCTGGTTTATCCTGCGCATCAAGGCTGTCTTTTATACGTTCAGCTTTCTTGTGGCGATTGTGACGTTCCTTGTGCTGCTTGTATTCGGGCGTTCGCTGGAAGAAGTCCTGATTTATTACCTGCCAGTTATAGGGAATATTGTATCGCAGATACTGGATTTCCGCATCCTGATTATCACGCCGATTATGATACTCATTGTCATGATGGCCTTCCATTCCCTGCCAGACCGCAAGGCCGTGACCGGGCGCAAAATCAATTTCCATAACCAGCTGCCCGGGGCAGTGCTGTGCACCGTAGTCTGGTATGTATTTTCCATGGGCGTGTCGGTGTATGTGGGGTACTTTAACGGATTTTCCATGTATGGCTCCCTGGCAACCATTGTGCTGACCATGTTCTGGATATATTTCTGTATGTACATCCTGCTGTTTTGTGCGGAGATTAACGGGTTTTACTATAAGGAGATTGAAGCGTACTGGGATAGGCTGCACAGCAGGAGAAAGAAAAAATAGCCAAGCCAGGCTGTATCCCTATAATTCCTAACAAATATCCGTGTACAAGGGCCTGCAAACGATATAAAGAAATAATATGATTGCCAGCATGGGAAAGGGAAAGCATATCAGTATGGAAACGCCGACGAAGATTTGCGAAACCTTAGACTGCGATATTTCAGATGTAATTGAACTGTTAAAAGATTAAAACATCGCAAACTGCCATAAAAACAGCAATAGACCCGGATGGAGCACTAGTATTGAATTTCGGTTTTTATATTGGAATGCATTTGCTGGTATTGGATTCCGGTTTGATATTTGGACGTATTTCCTGGACTTGGTTTTTATATTGGAACGTATTTCCTGGACTTGGTTTTCGGTTCTTATATTCGAACGCATTTCTTGGACTTGGTTTTCGGTTTTTATATTTGAACGTATTTCTTGGACAGGAATTTAAATTCATATATTTGAACGCATTTCTTGATATAGAATCTCGTTTCATATATTTGAACGCATTTTGAGGAATAGGATTTTGATTTATACATTAAAAAAATTTCAATAAATAGGGTTTCAGATTGTATTCCTGAGCTGGTTTATCTGACTGGATTTCCTACTCCCTGAGCTGAAATAGATGACCAGATTGCTTTTTACAAGATGTAAAGACATGCTTAGTACAACATAATACCAGTTTCATTACAAGAACGAATTGCTTTTATTTGAAACAGACCGGTAGCTGGCTGTTATTTTTGGTTTTTATAGAGTCCAAATTTTCTCAACTCGAAGGTCGTTTTCAATGTACAATATAATCATGAAAAGTTTAGAAACTGTAAACTTTTCATATATTTATATATACGATATGCCGCTTCCTGATATAAACTTTTTCCATTTGATTATATACAAATTCCAGATTTCTACACTCACTACTGTGCTGGCTCGCTGATATTTAGACTGATGAATAATTCAAATATCAAATATATTTGCTGTTTTTATACATATACGAATTAGTTCAAATATCAATAGGCCAGCACACTACATTTATCCGCCTATCATACATACTAATAATAAAAAATGGTAAACATAGAACATATTATCACGCTTTATATATTTGAAACCAGGCTTAATATTTTAAACAGCAAACAGAATACATTCGCACTTACAAAACTTTTAAATAGCAAATTTTTTTCAATATTTAATTTACAATTTCAAATATTCAAGAAACAGCTGGCAATATACAATCAACACCCATTTTTCCAGAATACTGGTATAGCTGATACAACTATAAACTTTAACTTATACATATCCATGCCAATTGTCAGCAAAAAACTGTATCAGCATAAAGTTTTGAAATAGAAAATTTTTTTCTATTATATTTTACTGTTTCTATACCCAGCATTTCATTTCTCATCCATGTTATAACTCATACCCCCTGTTCTTCAAGCACTATTTTTCACAATATTTGAATTAGCAAACTTATTTCCTTCTTTTCTATACAACTTTCCAATCTCTCACCTTTTGTCAGGGCTGACCAGCCACCTCACAGGAATGTTTCGTTTAAAAACTCTGTCTTCCAGAAAACTTTTTTGGACTTTTTCTGAGAATAGTTCTATCATAAAACATTCCCCTGCCGCAAACTGTAATCCAAAAACCATTATACCATCACTGTATGAATAGCTGAAAAAGCAGATTTATTTTAACGGAAGCCCCTCCCCCAAAGATGATATATCCGTCTGCCATCTCCCGCTGCAAAAACTTCTGAAAACTGTATCTTCCAGATAACCAAGATAAATTTTCTTTTTCTGCCATCCATGATTTTAAGGCTCTGTAAAATACATAAAATATAGAATTCTGAACTTTATATTCAAGATAGCGAAATAGAAAACTGAATATTTAATTCTGAATTCGTATATAAAATACACAAATAATTTTGCTATCTTAAAACTTCCCATCCTTTTCAATCATTTATCCACAACTGCTCTTACGATTCCGCATATCCGCACAATACAATAAATATCTGCATTTGGATTTTGTATCAAATCATATCGAAATATATTACTATTTCAAAACTTATAGGCTTTTCGTCATCACAAATATTCACGAAACATTTACTTTTTACAGATTTTTATTCTATATAACTGCCCTCCTGCAAATAAGTATGAATCGAAAGCATCAGATAATTTATACCAGTATTTATATAGCAAATAATTATAAAGAAAAAAATTTCTATTTCAAACTATTCCATTCTGCCAGCCTATAACATACCACGTTCCTGCACTGAATATTTGTCAAATGACTTGAATGACATAACAGGACTCTCAGACATATGATATATCCGGAGCCTGTCTCAGATTATTGGCTTCTGAGAATTGTATATAAAAACAATAAAAATATTTGCTAATTCTAAACTTATGTATTTTTTAATTGAAACAAAACAATTACGAACCATGAAGATTCTTGAAGATTCAGAAAAAAAATGGTATGATAATACCAGCAAATGCAGAAGGGATTATACTATGGGAAATATTTATGACGGGGCATTCCGGACGATACTAAATGACTGCCGGCAGCTGATTCTCCCCGTAATCAATGAAATTTTCGGGGAAGACTATACAGGAGGGGAGGAAATCCGCTTTTTCCCAAACGAGCATTTTTTAGACCAGCAGGACGAA
>CAJTSV010000048.1:26310-26525 GCA_910579075.1 uncultured Eubacterium sp. | reverse complement strand
GGCCCGGGGCTGGCGCGTCTGGCAGAATCAATGCAGGAAACGGCATTTGGGAAATTGTGCGCGGCGGTTTTGGATATGGTGCGTGGATTTACGGAAAGCGGCATTCTGGCTGGGATTGTCATTGCCTCTGTGGTGATGATAGCCGCATCCTGGGGAATGCTGTACAGGCAGGAAGTGAAAATGTAGCCGTTTTGGGCTGTGTGTGCCCGGATGCC
>CAJTSV010000048.1:15444-26286 GCA_910579075.1 uncultured Eubacterium sp. | reverse complement strand
TAAATTTGAAAACCTGATAAAATTACTTGCAATAAATGCAAATCACCGTTAATATATAAACAGCGTATTTTATAAAGAGGATTATTATCAGGATAGAAAGCAGCAGGTATTAAGAATGGAAGTTATAAAAGTACAAAAGGGCAGGCAGATTGCAAAGCGTAAGGACAAGGTCAAGGAGTGGTACCTGATACAGGAAGGCTCCGTTACCCAGAGGCTGGGATTTGCAGAAATTACGCTTGGCAAAAATTCAATTATCGGATTGCTGGAACAGGACTGGTTTATCTGTGATTATGCAGCGCAGGAGGACTGCGTGCTTGTCGTGATACCATGTGCAGGAGCGGATGATTTAAAAGGCATGCTGGCAGCGAATGAGCGTTACCGGGTTGTGTTCCTGCGTACAGCAATTGAGCAGAGACACCGCATGTTTGTGCTGTATTCCCAGCTGCATAAGCGCACCGGGCAGTTCCATGCGTTTGTGCAGACCATATTTAATGATTATCAGACGATTTGCAGCAAATACCAGCTGGATGTGCAGGCATTTCCTCAGATAGATTATTTTAACATGCTGGAAATGAAGCATAAGGCAGAGCAGTGGGAACTGAATAACAGTGTGAGCCTGATAAAAAATATTTTAAAAGATTATATCCAGCTGATGGTAAAGGACGATAACCTCTGCGTCGGTGTTATTATGGAAGCATCCGCGCAGATGCACCGGGCGATGCTCGGCATTAAGGAAATGGTCACGTACCTGTCGTCCCACAAAGAGATTTTACTGTCTGAAACAGAAAATGATATTTTCCACCTGTATTTTGACCTCGCCGTGCGGTGCGGCAAAAGGCAGCTGGAGCTGGCCCCAGTGGAAAAGGAAGTCGAGTTCCTGACCGGATTTATCCGCAAATCCCAGCTGTACGATGCGGCCCTGACTGAGAAGCGGGTAAAGCAGTATCAGGATTATGATTTTAAAAATGCATCTTCTGCACAGTTTACAAAGAAAACGGATGTGCTGTCCGAAGACTGCATGAAGTACATTATGGAATTTGCGCAGCTTACCGCAGAAGAAATGAAGGCTTTTAAAGAGCATGTGGAAGCATACCGCAGTCTTCCGGATATGACCTCTACGGATTCGGAAGCATATAAGCTGCGCAAGCAGATTACGCCGCTGTTTTACGATATTTACTTTAAGGTATTTATGCAGGTGCAGGAAGACGAAAGCACGCTTTCCCCGATTCTCGAGATGTTTTTGAATTTCGGGTTTATGGACACGCAGCTGGCAGGGGAAGAAAATACAAAAGCGCTCTATGACCTGACCGGGCGGCTGCGCCAGTTTCATTCGGAGCGGGTTTATACCGTTTATGAATGGCTCAGAAGCATTTACCGGGGCAAAAATGAGCCGTCGAAAAATGAGTTTGAGCTGGATTACCTGGCCTATCTGCTGGAACAGCGTAAAAACGGCGACCTGACGGACGAACAGGTCAAAAAAATGCAGAAAGACCAGAAGGAAAAGGTACGCTTTGAAATCCAGAACATGTTCAGCTCGGCAAACCGGGTTACTTACGGAAAAGTCACAACCTTCTGTCCGATACTCGGTGAGTATGACCTGATTAATACCATTGACAAAATGGCTGTAACCGTGGAAAAACTGGAAGATGAGCTGAACAAGGTGCGCAAGGTGGATTTCTCGGCATTTTTCCGCGAGGTCAATTTCTCCGGTGACGGAAAAGACATCCTGAATCATGAGCTTTTGATGTCAGAAGTACTGCCGGATATTATCCTGATGCCGAATGCCGGAACAAGGGCGATGATGTGGCAGGAGACGGCTGACAAGCGCAGGGACACGCCGGCCCGCTTCCTGTTCCCGATATTTACGGCTGCAAGCTTGGAGGATATGATGGTGGAAACCGTTGCCAGGTACCGCTGGGAGATGTGCCGCAAGATTCAGGGTGTCCGCTGGAACGATATCCGCGAAAAATCGCTGACTTCGGAATACTGCGATTACCTGCAGTTCTACCGCAAGAACCGTGACCTGTCCACAGATGCAAAGGATAAGCTGAAAACAGCCATCCAGCGTGCGAAAAACAATTACCGCGAAGTATTTGTCAAGGATTACCAGGGATGGATTAATTACGAGTCCAAAGGAAGCTTCCGCCTGAACAAAGTAGCCAGGGAGATTCTGATTGTTTACTGTCCGTTTGCAAAAGACATCCGCGCGGCATTAAAGGTAAATCCGATGTACCAGACTTCGATTCCAAAATTTGAGCGTGATAATGCAAAGAAGGCCCAGAGACTGACGGCACTGTATGACAAGTACCAGAAGGCTGGCGGGGAGATTACAGAGGAGCTGAAAGAAAACCTTTTGTACTGCCAGATGTAGCCTTTGCATGGCTGTGGCAGACGGCATGCAGAATCATGCACATACACATAAAAATAAGAACCGGAAATACGGCAGCTTCTGCGGGTTTCCGGTTCTCTGTCAAACGACTATATCCTGTAATCTGGAAAGGAAGAATGATTATGCCATCACTGCATGAACTGCTGCAAAAAGCAGATTGCCTTAGTTTACAGCCGCAAATCCAGCACGCTGCCGGCTGCATGCCGGGCTTTTGCGCCTGTCTTTTTCTGAAATGCTTTTTTCCGCTTTGCAGCATTTTCTTTTGTTTTCCGGATAAGTTTTGCGGTATTGAGCTGCCGCTCTTTGCGCATGGCGGCGCTCATTTTCTGGCCGCGTTCATCGATGACCCTGGAAGCGGTACGGTATTTTCCGTCGCTGTCGATATAGCAGTGGCGGTATACAAGCTTTTTGCCGGTGGCTTTGTAAAGGCTGTCCATGCTTCTTGTGATAAATTCCACGCCTTTGAGCATTTCTATCGTATCTTTTGCCTGCTGCGGGTCATGCATCATTTTTACAAGCAGGCCGGGATTGACGGTTAAAGTTTTGCCGGCTCCCTTCGCAAAGCCTGTTCCAAGTTTAAAGTCTGCATTCGGAACAAGCTTTGCCAGTTCTTTAGCATATTTTCGGATGCGTTCGGCATTGCTTTCCCTGCCGGCCTGGAGCATCTGTTCCAGCTGGCCTGCTGGAACGGGGCCCATAGGCTTTGCAAATGGTTTTTCCCGGGCAGATTCTGCGGTGCTGTCCGGCGTGCCTGCCACAGCACAGTTCTGGCCGCGTTCATCCGTGGCAGACGGATAACCGGCTGGATAGGCATAGCCGCTGTAACTGCCGGTGATTGCGATTGCCATGGTTATTTCCTCCTTCCGATAGAATCATGTGTTTCAGTTTATAATATCTGATTTATAGTATTTTATTTATAGTATCTATCGGATAAACTGCCCGGATTGTTTATGGCTGTTATCAATTTTGCTTTCTGTATTCTGAAACAGGCTATCGGTTCATGGCCCTTTCAAATTCTGCTTCAATCGATGCGTCCGGTTTTTCTGTAAGCAGGGAAACTGTTACATTTACGAGCATGGCCACGAGAAATGCTGGCATCAGCTCATAAATATCCCATGCACCGCCCATCGGGCGTACAAGGTATTTCCATACAAAAATCATAATGCCGCCGCTGAGCATGCTGGCAAAGGCGCCGTAACGGTTGCTGCGTTTCCAGAACAGCGCGCACAGAATAACCGGCCCGAAAGCAGCACCAAAACCGGCCCACGCAAAACTGACAATTCCAAACACGCTGCTGGAAGGGTCTCTTGCCAGAAAAATGGCAATGATGCTGATAAGCAGCACGGTAATCCGGGCAGCCGCGAGCGAGGTTTTTTTGTTCATGCTGATGCCGAAAGTATCGCGCAGCAGGTTCTGCGATACGCTCGAGGATGCTGCCAGCAGCTGGCTGTCTGCGGTGGACATGGTTGCGGCAAGGATGCCTGCAAGGATAATGCCCGCCAGAAGGGCAGCGCCGGTACCCTGGGCGCTTAAAAGGCCTGCAATTTTTACAATAATAGTCTCGGAATCGCTGCCGGAAAGCGTGTCAATCTTTCCAGCCTGGCTGACAGCCAGCCCGCACACGCCGATAAAAATAGCAACTGCCATGGAAATGACAACCCATACGGAAGCGATGCGCCTGGACATGGTAAGCTTGTCTTCGTCCTCAATGGCCATAAAGCGCAGCAGTACATGCGGCATTCCAAAATATCCAAGCCCCCAGGCAAGCATGGAAAATATCGTAATGATGCCATAAGGCTTTGCAGACTGGGAAGCAGGGTCATATGTATTGGTCATGGACAAATAGCCCGGGAGCGCTTTTGCGTTTTCCATAACGACATCAAATCCGCCGGCCATATGTCCGCTGAACAGCACTACGGTAATCAGCGCGGCTGTCATAACCACACTCTGTATCAGGTCTGTTGTCGAAGCGGCCAGAAACCCGCCCAGTGCCGTATACGCTACGATAATGACGGCACAGATAATCATGGCTGCCAGGTAATCAACGCCAAACAGCGTGGAGAACAGCTTTCCGCAGGCAGCAAATCCGCTTGCTGTATACGGGATAAAAAAGATGACAATCACAAGGGCAGCGATGCAGTTGAGCATGTTTTTATCATGATACCGTTTGGAAAAGAAATCAGGAATCGTAATGGCTCCAATCTGCTGGCTGTAGCGGCGTATTTTTTTGGAAACAAAAAACCAGTTCAGCCAGGTGCCGAGCGCAAGGCCGATGGCAGTCCATGCGGCATCGCAGATACCGGAAAGGTAGGCAATGCCCGGAAGCCCCATTAACAGCCAGCTGGACATATCGCTTGCTTCCGCGCTCATGGCAGTAACAAGCGGCCCGAGCCTTCGCCCGCCGAGATAGAAATCATCGGTGGAAGTGTTTGTTTTGGAAAAACGGAATCCGATTACAATCATAAGGCCGAGATAGCATAAAATCGCGGCCATAATTAATATGGATGCTGTATTCATAAGTAAAACTCCTATCTGCCGTAAAGGCGTGTTTTTGCACCGCTCCATGTTTGCAGCGCCGATGGCCAGGCGGCTGCAGGCAGGAACTGGCACAAAGCATTCTGCCTGTGCCACGCTTTCGTCTGGTGCATTGTTAAATAGACGCGACTGGTATAGTATAACACGAAATATTTTAAAATGGAATAAAAATCTGCCTGACGGAATGTGTCAGTTGACTTTTTGCGCTTCAATATGAACGGGACTTCTGCCATGCCGGGAAAAATGGCGGAAATCCTGCGTGACCGCAGCCAGACAGCTGTTCTGGACATGGGCAGTGCATTTTCGTGGAGCATCAGCGGAAAGGGCGCTCCGGCCGGAATGCTGACAGATATGGATTTTGCCATCCGGCGCGGGCCGGGAACGGTACCGGAAGAACTGCTGCGTGAAAAAGCCAGGAAAAATCCATGCGCACAGCTGCGGCTTGCCCAGGAAGGCGCATTCGGGCCGGAAGCCGTGCTTGTCATGCAGACCGGAAATGTCAGCTGGGCTGTGGCAGATGCAGGGACAGGCGGTGCAGCGGGCAGCGGAACGGCGCCAGGTACAGCCGGATATGGAAGCAGCATGCCAGGAAAAGCGAAATATGCCGGGCTGTATGCAAATCTGTATTTGTATGACCAGACAGAAGGCACGCTGGAATTTGAGGGAGCGGGACAGATTGCACAGGACGGGACTGTGCACCTTGCCTTTACGCACGGTTCGCGCTATGCTGTCATCCTGACCGCACAGCCAGCAGAAGGCTGGCAGAAGCCGGACAGCGGTGCGGATGCAGCGGGCAGCGGCCTGGAACCGGACGGCAGCGGGGATGTTTCCGGGACGGAGATTACGGAAAACGAAACCGAATTAGGCAGTGCAGGCGCTTCTGAAAGTGCAGACGGGGACGAGGAGAGGAATATAAAGACAATAAAGCTTTCCAAAACGGTTTTTACATACACCGGACACGCGAAAAAGCCTTCCGTCATTGCCACAGATGCAGCGGGCAGGCGCATTGCTTCAAAGTACTACAAAGTGACATACCGGAAGAACAAAAAAGCCGGAACCGCGTCTGCACGGGTTGTTTTCCGTGGTGCATACCAGTCCTGCGGCACGGTGGAGCTGGATTTTACGATACGTCCGGCAAAGCCGGTTCTGAAGAAAGCAGTGCCGGCGGCAGGAGCATTTACGGCAGCATGGAAAAAAACAGCACAGGCGGACGGCTACCAGGTGCAGTATTCCATGGATGCAGGATTTCAGGGCAGCAGTACACACAGTGCATTTGTGAAAAAACCTTCCGTTACGCGCAAAACAGTGCGGAATTTAAAAGAAGGCAGAACCTATTATGTGCGGGTGCGGGCATACAAATCCGCTGCATCCGGCGGGAAAAGCAGGAATATTTATTCGGCATGGAGCAGCCCGGTTCGTACCGGGAAGCTTCCGGCAGCCCGGACTGGCAATGGTGCATAAATGCAAAAGCAATTGACAGAATAGGATATCGTGATTATCATATAAATCAGGAAAAAGATTTACTGGCTGGGCCGGATATTTTCGGAGACAGGCATCCGGACGGGAGAAGGGAAGGGGTAACATGGACGAATATATTTTAAATCAGGACAGTTCCATTCAGCCGCTGCTGCATCAGGTGCGCGGGATTATACGGGAAGAACTGCCTGACGCACAGGAGCGGATGAGCTGGCAGATGCCGACCTTCTGGAAAGGGCATAATCTGATTCATTTTGCAGCACACAAAAAGCACCTGGGACTGTACCCGGGGCCGGAAGCCGTAGAGCATTTTGCGCCGGTGCTGAAAGAGCGCGGCTATAAATACAGCAAAGGTGCCATCCAGTTTCCATATGGAAATGTTCCGCTGGAACTGATTCGGGAGATTGCGCAGTATTGCGGGAAGGAATAAACAGGAAACTACATTTGATGAATTGAAATCTCTGCTGCTATATTTTGGATATGAGTTAAAGCAGGGCGGAACTGGTTCAGGAGTCAAATTTATAAAAAACGGGAGCAGTGAAGTAATAAATTTTCATAAGCCACATCCAGATGGAATTTTAAAACGATATATGCTGGTTCAGGTTATCGATAAATTGGGAAAGGATGGTTTATTATGAGCAGTTTATTGTCTTATAAGGATTATAATGGAACGATGGAATATTCTAAGGAAGACAGCTGTTTATATGGAAAAGTCATTGGGATAAAGTCTCTGTTATCTTATGAAGGGGACTCCGTGTACGAATTAGAACAGGGCTTCAAAAATGTGACTGATGAGTATCTGGCTGATTGCAGGGAACGCAATGCAGAGCCTGAACAGCCTTATGAAGGGACATTTCATGTCAGAATCAGTCCGGAACTGCACCGGAATATTGCCGTATATGCAATGGAACATGGGAAAAGCCTGAATGCTGCTGTTGAGGAAGCTATTGGAAATATGGTGGGATGACAGATGCAGTGCATCGCAGGGACTTATAAGCCGGGAATCTGGAAAACAGGTTTCCGGCTGTGCTTTTTTCTGCTGCGGGCAGCATGGTGTTACTGTTCACACAGGACTTTGCAGGGTCTGCCCCAGGGGCATTTACTGCAAAGTCCGTAAGAAAGTGATTCCGAAGTGAGCAAATCCCATTCGTGAAGCGAATTTAAGATGGATTTGTGAAGGTTACTGGTCACAGAGTGAACAGTAACAGCATGGCACATATTTCCTCACGATTCTTTTTAAAACTGCTTGCGGTATACCGTAAAATTTGCAATAATAGGAGTCAGAAAAGGGAAACAGGTATGAACAGGCAGAATTTCAGAAAAAGAGAATTATCAGGGAAAAGGAGTAGAAGACTGCATGGAGAAAACAGCAATCGTAACAGACAGCAATTCCGGCATTTCACAGGAAAAAGCGGACAAATATGGCGTGTTTGTACTGCCAATGCCTTTTTATATAGACGATGAGTTATATCTGGAAGGCCGGACGATTACGCACGATGAATTTTATAAAAAACAGAAGGGTGGCAGCGTAATTTATACCTCACAGCCAAATCCGGGCGATGTGACGCAGCTTTGGGAAAAGGTGCTCGAACAGTATGAGGAGCTGCTGTATATCCCGATGTCAAGCGGCCTGAGCAGCTCATGTGACACCGCAATGGCGCTGGCACAGCAGTATGAGGGAAAAGTGACGGTTGCAGACCTTGGGCGGGTTTCGGTGACACAGAAATATGCCGTGCTGGAAGCCCGCAGAATGGCGCTGAAAGGGCTTGGCGCGCTTGAAATCCGAAACAGGCTGCAATTTGTCAAGGATGAATGCATCATATACCTGACCGTGGATAACCTGAAATATTTAAAGCAGGGGGGACGGATTTCCGCCGGCTCTGCAATGATTGGAAATGTTTTGAATATTAAGCCGCTGCTGTTCCTGCAGGGGGACAAAATCGAGGTGGCGGAAAAGATACGCGGGGATAAAGCGGTCCGCAGAAAAATGATGCAGGCAGTGCAGCGTGATATTACAGAGCGGTTTCACGCAAAAGGGATAGGAGAATTTCATCTTGCGTCAGCTGCCAGCATGCCGGCAGAGGAGGCCAGAAAGCTGCGGGACAGCTTTGAAGACTATTTTGGAGTATTTTGCAGCATGTCGTCGATTCCCCTGAGCATTGCTTCACATCTTGGTTATGGTACATACGGGCTGGCACTGATTCGAAAAATGGACAGACAGATTCTGTTTTCATAAGCAGCAGAAGAAAAGGCGGACTGAATTATATGCAGAATAAATTTTGTTACTTAAAAGGAATTGTAGACTGTGATTCCGGAACGATACAGGACTGTAATAACAAGAGGACTGTTTTCTGCCCGTTAGAACAGGAAAAAACACAGGAAAAAAAGCCGGAAGGTGCCGGAGCCAGATTAAGAACGGCATGGATGGAAAAAAGAAAAAATCAGGAAAAGAGAAAAGCAGCAGACAAAATCCAGAATGGACAGGGCTTCTGTTTTTTGAAAGGGATGGTAAGCTGCAATCCGGGCATTATCCAGGACTGCAATATCAAGCGTGTGTCCGTATGCCCAAGGGACTGAAAACGGCCGGAAAGCCATTGTGCAGAAGCATGAAAAACTGAGAAAGTAAATGAAAGTTAAATGAAAGTAAAAAGAAAGTAAGAACAGGGAGAAAACAGCCAGGGAGGGAGAAATGTCATATCATTCTAACAGGAAGAAACGGGCTGCCATATCAGCCATATGCATCAGTATAGCAATGTTAACCGCACAGCAGGTTCCTGCAGCAGCTTTGCTGCAGGAACCTGGCCTGTCCCGGGACAGCATGGCCAAAACGCCGGAAGCAGTCACGCAGCAGCTTCCGGCAGCGGAAAGCAGCCGGATACTGCAAAACAGCACGCAGCAGCTTCCGGCAGCAGAAAGCAGCCAGATACCGCAAGATAGTACACAGCAGCTTCCAGCAGCTGAAAGCAGCGGGCAGATACCGGAAAGCAGCACGCAGCAGCCGGAAAACGGAGACCTGCAGCAGCTTCCGGCAGCCGGAGACAGCCAGGAAAATATGGATATCCCGCAGGAAGAAGCCGGAAATTCCACTCAGGCACGCATTCACGCAAAAACCAGCAGCCAGCTGCCAGCTCCGAAAACGCTGCAGGTGCAGGCTCTTGGTTATAATACAGTAACGCTTGCCTGGAGCGCAGTGGATGGCGCAGCCGGGTATCAGATTGAATATGCATCCGATGCGGCGCATGCAGGCACTGCACAGGATATGGCAGGCAAATCGGATGCAGCAGATGCAAAAGGCACAGGCAGGGTGCCGGATGCAGAGCCTGACCCAGATGCCGCAGACGGCAGGGCAGTCACGCAGCAGCCGGAGTATGTTGTGGCAGGAAGCGTTCCAAAAGGCGTTGTGACGTTCAAATGCACCCCGCTTTTGACAGGCACAGCGTATATTTTTCGCGTCTGTGCACTGGATGGAACTGGAAAAACTGGAAATTATGCTTCGGTGACAGCGCAGCCGTGTCTGGATAAAACGAAATTTACGAATGTATCATCTGCGCAGAATGCGGTTTCCCTGGAATGGGAGCAGGTGGACGGGGCAGAAAAATATGAGCTTTACCGGAAAGCTGCCGGACAGAAAGACTATGAGCTGCTTGCAGAGACGGAAGGGCTGTCTTATACAGACAAAACCGCTGCTGCCGGGGAAGCTTACTCGTACTGTGTATGTGCCGTGCGCAGCGTGGGCGGGACTGTGGCAAAAGCAGAACTGTCAGACCCGGCTGAAATTTCGCCAAAAGAGCCAAAGCCGTCAAAACCAGGCACGGCAAAGGGCGTGCAGTTTGAAAGCGCCAGCGCTTCTGCATACAATGCCGCAAAGCTGGCCTGGACTCAGGACAGTTCGGCATCCGGCTATTACATTTACCGCAGTGTAAAAGAAAACGGGACTTACCGCAAAATCAAGACGATTACCAGTTCTTCGACGCTTGCATATACGGATAAAAAGATTGTGCCTGGCAAAAAATTTTATTATAAAGTCTGTACTTATACGAAGCAGGCAGACGGAACTGTAAAAACAGGTGATTTATCGGAATCTGTATCGGTCCAGCCGCAGGCAGAAGCACCAAAGCTGAATTCTGTAAAAACAAATATCAGCAACCGCAGCCTGTCGCTGGAATGGGAGAAGGCAGCCGGAGCAGCCGGGTACCGCGTGTACCGCAGCCTGTACCCGGATAAGGGATTTAAAAAAATTGCAGAAAGGCCGAGCGGTACCTTTGTCGGATATGAAGACCGTGCCGTAATGCCTGGCGGGACGTATTATTACCGGATTAAGACGCTTTACAAAAGCGGTTCTTACAAAGGACTGAGCAAGGCAAGCGTGATACTGGAAGGGAACCTGACACCGGCTGCGCCAATCGGGCTTTCGGTCAGCCAGACAGATTCCGATACCCTGC
>CAJTSV010000048.1:13400-15434 GCA_910579075.1 uncultured Eubacterium sp. | reverse complement strand
TTAGCTGGAACAGTTCCCCGGGAGCTTCTGCCTACAATCTGTACCGTGCGGCATCTGCAAAAGATGATTATGTATGCATTGCGCAGGGACTGGCAGAAAATACATATACAGATACCGGACTGGCCGGCGGCAAGACTTATTATTACTGCGTATCGGCAGAAGGAACCGGCGGACAGGGGCTGAAATGCCGTCCGGTAAAATACCAGGTGAACGGGGTTTCACTGAATACACGCACACTCAAGCTGTGCGTAGGCGTTTCCAAGCCGCTGGAGGTCATTACCATCTGCGAGGGAGAGGCCGAGTGGACTTCAGACAAGCCGGAAATTGCACAGGTAGACAGCGACGGCGTTGTAACCGGCATGTCGTATGGCACGGCAACGGTTACGGCGATGGTGGAAGGCAGAAGCGCTTCGGCAACCGTATCGGTAACGCCAGGGATTAAAAATGGCATTGATGTGTCCAGATGGCAGGAGGATGTGGACTGGTGCCGTGTGAAAAATTCCGGTGTTGATTTTGCATTCCTGCGCATCAGCAATCATGACCAGGAAGATTATACATTTGAAACCAAATATATGAATGCGTCTTCCGTCGGGATGCCGCTTGGCGTATACTGCTACAGCCGTGCTGTGAATGCCGAGGAAGCCCGGGAAGAAGCGCGTATTGTGCTGGAAATATTAAACGGACGCGAGCTGCAGTACCCGGTAGCCTTTGATATGGAAGATGCCGTGCATAAATCAAAAACGATGACGAAGGCAAAGCTGCATGAAATCATAAAGGCGTTTCAGGAGGTCATTGAAGAAGCGGGCCATGATTTTGTGCTGTACAGCTACCTGACCTTTTTGAATTCGAACCTGGACAAGACAAAGCTGGACGGCATTGACTTATGGATTGCACGTTACCGGAATGTGGCGCTTGGAACCGGATATACGGGAACTGGAAATGTAAAATTCTGGCAGTATAACAGCGGGCAGTACAGCGGGTCGGATTTTCATGTGGACGGCATCACGGATAAATACGGCGAGCTTGTGCCGGTGGACGTGAATGCGGAGTACGAATAAGAACCATGGTTTGCAGGAGACAGGCAGATGGAAGATATCAGGGAAACAAAGCAGATGAATCCGGACAGTGAACAGCCTGTAGGCGTATTTGATTCCGGGGTCGGCGGAATCAGCGTGCTGCGGGAGCTGTATAGGGTGATGCCCAATGAGAATTATCTTTATTTTGGCGATTCGAAAAATGCTCCTTATGGCACAAGGCCGCTGGAAGAAATCCGCAAGCTGACGATTGCGAATGTGGAATTCCTGCTGGAACAGGGTGTCAAGGGAATTGTCGTTGCATGCAATACGGCGACGGCTGCGGCTGTGCGCATCCTGCGCGGCATGTACCCGCAGGTGCCGCTGGTCGGCATTGAACCGGCCCTGAAACCGGCGGCCCTGCAGCCGGGGCATCCGACGGTGCTTGTCATGGCAACCCCGATGACGATACAGCAGGAAAAATACAAAACGCTGATGATGCGCTATGAGGAGAAAGCGGATATTATCGGGCTGCCATGCCCGGGGCTGATGGAGTTTGTAGAAACCGGAAATACAGACGGGCCCGATTTGAAACGGTTTCTGGAAAACCTGCTTTCGCCGTATTTAAGGGAAATTGATTCCATCGTGCTTGGATGCACGCACTATCCGTTTGTGCGCGGCCTGATAGAAGAACTTGCCGGGGAGCGTGTCCGTATTTTTGACGGCGGAAACGGGACAGCCAGGGAGATGAAGCGCCGCCTGGAAGCAGCCGGGCTGTGCACCCGCAGAACCGGGCAGGGAACCGTGACGTTTGAGAACAGTCTGGCAGCAGAGGAAGAAATTGAATTAAGCTGGAACTTATTCCAAAAAAAATAGCACCTTTTTCGTATTAGTTATAGAACAGCTTTTGCAGCAGCAGGAGCTGGCGAATGAATGAGGAAGGAAAATATTTACATGAATGCGAAAAAACTGATTGCTGGCGGCATGGCAGCGCTTATGCTGGCAGGAGGTGCACTGGGGG
>CAJTSV010000048.1:3556-13390 GCA_910579075.1 uncultured Eubacterium sp. | reverse complement strand
CGCAGGCGCAGGCCGGGGCCCTGCAGCAGAAAGCAGACTTGGATTTGGATAAGAACGAAGGCCAGAATCTGTCTGAACAGATGCCAGAAGGAGGAATGCGGACAGAATTTATCAAAGCGGATGCGTTCCGCGGCGCAGGCACATGGTCGCTCAGAAACCTGCAGGAAACGCCGCCATACAGCCTGGCAGCGAGTGAATGGGCAGCCAGCGGGAATGATTATTATTTCAGCCTGTTAAATGCAGCTGAGAAAAAGCTGTACCTTAACCTGAAAAAGCAGGCAGACCTTTATATGACAGGGATGGATAATTTCCTGCTGACCGAGGCAGTGCGGGACGGCCAGACGGTAAAAGCTTATGTATTGCCGCTGATATCTTATGAAGGACTTTCTACAGAACAGATGAAAAAAGTATTCTGCTGTTTTCTGTTTGAAAATCCGCAGTATTATTTTATCAGAAATTCGGTTATCTATTCGGAAAATACAAATATGATGACGGCCGGGCTGTACGAGATGTTTGCAGATGGCACTGTAAGGGCAGAATATACAGCCCAGTTTGCAGAACAGCTGAAAATCTGGGACGGCCAGATTGCGGAGATGGAAACAGCAGCTGAAAAAGAACGGCTGATACATGATATTGTCTGCGGGCATGCCGATTACAACAGCAGTGCGGTTGTGGACGACCCGCAGGACCCGGAAATGAGCCAGAGCTGCATCAGCGCGGTATTATTCAGCAGGACAACGGTCTGTGCCGGATATGCGCAGCTGTTTACGCTGCTTTGCAGCCGTGCCGGCATTTCCTGCGTCACGGTAACAAGCGATACCCATGCCTGGAACAAGGTACGCATGGGAAGCGTGTGGTATAATGTGGACTGTACCTGGAATGACAGCCGTGGCGATGATACCTTTTTTAATGTTACGGATGAGCAGCTGAAAGCCGCAGATACCGAAAAGCAGGAGCATACCCCGTCTGCGGAATGGGAGAACCGCGTGCCATCCTGTACCGTTTTATTTGATACAGAAATGGCAAATGGCCCCGACCTGGATGCAAATGTGCTGGCTCCGGCCGGCGTGCCGGTGATAGCGGATGCATCCAGCACAGAAAAAGGCGCGCTGGCTGTCAGCTTTTCACAGGTTGAGGAATGCGACGGGTATTCCGTGCAGTACGCAGTGAATGGCGCCATGCTTTCCGCTGCAAAGGCAGATACAGAAAACCTGTCCTGTTTGATTGCAGGACTCAAAAGCGGAAAAACTTATTATGTCCGCGTGCGTGCCTATGAACTGGACCGGAACGGAGAAAAGCTGTACGGAGCTTATTCCGGGAAAGTGAAAGCGGTGATTCTGTAGCAGGGCTGCAGAAAGAGAAGCTTCTGCACAGAGGCTTCGTATTGTGGAATATAGAAGCTCCTGTATAAGAATGAACATTTTAAAATATGGGAGTTTTTGTATTAAATTGGAGGATAGGATAAGAACGTGCCTGGAAGATTCCAGGCACGTTCTTTCTTTTACATCAGGTTTTCGATTTCTTCTTTAAGCCAGCGGTGCAGGGAATTGTTCATAATATCCTTATCCGGCAGGGAATTAAACTTCTTCATATCTATAAAGTGTATTTCCAGTGCATCCGTCAGAAGGCAGTCCCTGTGGGTATCTTCCCAGAGATGGAATACGCTGTGGAAATCGTCAATCGCTACAGCCTCAAAGTTTGCGATATTAATCGCAATCACATTAGACAGCAGGCTGTAGTCCCCGCCTTTTGCCAGGCCGCCTGTAAACTCCCTGCTTCTTATGTTTTGTCTTTGCCAGAATCGCGTTCAGCAGAGACAGGAGCTGTTCTTCATCGCCTTTTTCACCAAAAGTCTTCACTGCCATCCCTGCCTGCTGATAATGGATTGCTGCCTGTTTCGATGGCGCTGTCAGGCAACATAAGCACATTCATTTCCGCACTGTATTTTCCACCTCTTTTTACCAATGCTTGTATCGGAAGGGGGGATTTTGTCAATAGCAAAACCTTCTTGCATTTTTGCGCATTTAAATATAAGATATAAAAAGGACTGCAAAAGATGCCATGGTAAGAAAGGAGCTGTTTATGGCAAAAAAGAAGAAAAAAACAGAGATAATCCTGACCCCGGAACAGCAGCAGGAAGCGGATTACCAGAGGGCTGTCCGGCGCATGGAAGGCGCGGAAAAGATGCTGCAGGCGGAAGATAAGGTTCATATGTATAGAGAAGCAATCCGTATGTTTCAACAGCTGGGGGAATATGAGGACAGCCAGGTACGCAAAAAGCGCTGCAGGAAGCGCCTGCCGCTGGCACGCCAGGCACACCGGGAAGAAGTATACCAGGAAGGCATGCGGCTGAAAGCAGAGGCGCACAGCGTACAGGACTATGAACAGGCAATGGCGCAGTTTAAGCGCCTTAGAAGCGAATACAAAGACATTCCGGCGCAGCTGGAAGAATGTGAGCGTTTAAAAGAAGCTGCCCGTAAAAAAGAGCGCAGGAAAGCGGCAGCGGGAAAGCTGGCGGCAGCGGCTGTGCTGGCGGCAGTCATAGGGGCAGCCGTATTTTTGTGCTCACCGGCTGCATTTTATATGGAAGGCAGCTTTCTGATGAGCATCCACGATTACGAGCGCGCCAATACACTGTTTTCCAAAAGCACCGGATATAAAGATACCGATGCGCGCAGGCTGGAGTGCAATTACCAGAGGTCTGTGCAGGCCGCACAGGATGGGGATTATAAAAAAGCAGTCAGCATTCTGCATAGCAAAGTCGGGGATTATAAAGACGCGCTGGAAAAAAAGGCTCAGTATGAAAAGAAAATCTTGTCTTCTGCCAGAATCGGGGACACGGTTTTGTATGGAAATGGCAGATGGATAGTCGCGGATTCTGACAGGGGAGCGGAAAAAAAGCTCCTGCTCGTTCAGAAAAATCCCAGAAAGCCAGAAATGGCTTACCATGCTTCCGGCACACAAACAGCATGGGAAAATTCAGATATGCGCAGATGGCTCAATGAGGATTTTTATGCGTCCTGTTTTTCGGAATTTGAACGCAGGGATGTGCTGCGGACAGAGATTGTGACCGCTGCAAACAGCGCCTATGGCACAGGCGGCAGCAGCCGTACCATGGACTATGTCTTTCTGCTGGATGAAACAGAAGCAGAACGTTACCACAGCCTGTTAAAATCCAGAAAAAACCAGAAAGCATGGTGGCTGCGCACGCCTGGCAAGTCAGCGGAAAGCACGGCATTTGTATCGGCAGACGGCACTGTCATGCGCTATGGATATGCATCGGATTCGAAAGATATCTGCGTGCGCCCGGCAGTCTGGGTGCGGGGCAGCTGAATCTGGCATCCCTTCCCCTGGCAGGAAAGCGCCTGTCCGGAGAAGGGATGCGGTTATCTTGACGGCATCTTGAATCCCGCAAGCGCCTTGTTCAGATAGTCATTAAAAGGCTTCATCATCCGGAAAATTCCGGCTGCCTTTGCAGGAAACGCTTCTGCGTCCATCACTTCTTCGTCTGTCAGCGGATATTCCAGGTACCAGCTTTTAAATTTCAGATATTCTGCCTGGGGATGCTCTTTGTCATATCCTGCAGGCACATTTTTCAATGCGGTTCCCTTTACCGTAAAATACTTTTCAAAGTCCGGCTCATGCAGGATGGCTTCCCATTCCTTTCCGTTTTTGGCAAGATAATCCCGCATCATAGCCGTTGCATCCTTAAACATATCTGCAAACAGGCCGCCGCCCAGAAAAGACTGATTGCCTGGCTTTATCATAAGGTAATACCCGGCCGGAACCGGCAGCTTGCCTTTTGCGGCAATATGGGCGCGGAATGCAGGATTATACGGGGATTTATCATGGCTGAAACGGGTGTCCCTTACGATTTTAAAGGTAAGGTCTTTCGGATTGTGCTGCAAAATGCTGCTGTCAAAGGTCCCGATTTCCAGCATCAGCTCCTGCAGCAGTTTTTCAAATTCAGCATTCGCTTTTTTATAATCTTCCTTGTTTGCGTGATACCATTCACGGCTGTTATTTGCGCTTAATGCCGATAAATAATTAAGAATGATTGCTGTATTCATAAGAGTTATCTCCTTTCTGGTTTCTGGATAATGGAAAGCTGCGTGGAATCTAAAAATTCCTGTATCAGGTGTCTGGCATGTTCCGGTGTCTGGTATGGCTTGCAGAATGAAAAATGCTGTGAGAAACGGTCGATATCTTCCATTGCCTGCTTTACATCCGCCATCGTCTCGGGGGAAATTTCCTCGGCTGCCGTATAGTCCAGCTGCTGCGGGTTTATCCGGTGGTTTTGTATCGCATAATTTACCCGGTCCCTGCACCGGCACTTGCCGCTGCCGTATTCCCCGCAGTACTGCCCGAGAAAGTCCGCCATTTTTCTGCGTATGCGGGAAAGCCGCTGCCGGTACGCTTCGGGTGTTATTCCCAGAATATCCCCGGCTATGCGGCTGTCAATCCGAAACATGGTGCCCAGTATAAAAATACACCGGCTTTCCACGTCCAGGCATTGCAGCATGACATTGGTACAGGACATTTTCAGTTCCTCTGCCAGAATGGCCTGCTCCACATCCTGTGTCAAATCCGGCACGTCCTGCAAGCCTGCATTTCTAATATCATCACCATAATATTCAAAGCTCAGAGGATAACGGGCAAACATGTGTTTCCGGTAATCCTTCAGGTAGTTTACCGCTATACGGAATACCCATGTTGTAAAGGAGCTGCCGCCCCGGAAGGAAGACAGGTGTGTAATCATTTTCAGCAGGATGTCCTGTGCGGCGTCTTCTGCATCCGGGAAGGTGCCAAGCATGCGCAGCGATAAATTAAACACAAGGTCCTGGACGCCGGCAATCAGCGTTTCCAGAGCCTGCCTGTCTCCTGCAACAGCCCGGCTGGCCAGTTCCTGCAGCTCCTGGTTCGTTTTTTTAGGTTCTTTCTGATTCATAGATTGTCCCTCCTGTAATATTAGACTGCATTTTTGAGCCTGTGTGACAGTTTTTTGAAAATAATCTGCCTTGCTTATCAGGATATGAGGTTTTGAATAGCAGCAATAACAGCTGTGTCTGCCCTTCCAGTACTTGACATCGGTATTATACGATGGTATAATGAATTATACAAACGTATAAAAGGGGGAAAACATGGGAAATAAAAAGAAAAACCTGGGCGAAGCAGAGCTGGAAATCATGCAGGCCATCTGGAACAGTGAAATGCCTGTCACATCCAATTATATTTTAAAAGAGCTGCAGGGACAGCGGAAATGGCAGCTTTCCACGCTGATGACATCCCTGTCGCGGCTTTCGGATAAAGGATTTATCAGCTGTGACCGTTCGACTGGACGCAACCTGTATGCACCGCTCGTTCTGGAAACGGATTACAAGGCGAAGGAAAGCAGCCACTTCTTGAAAAAGATGTACAACAATTCCATCCAGAATATGATAGCGGCGCTGTATGACAGCAGGGAAATGAAAAGCTCCGACGTAGAGGAGCTGAGGGAATTTTTGGATAAACTGGAGGAGGGGCAGGGACAATGATGGAAAATTTACTGATATCGGTTTTGGAGGTTTCGGTATCTGTCAGCCTGACGGTACTGCTGCTTGTGCTGCTGGCACCGTTTCTGAACAGGCGCTATGCAGCAAGGTGGAAATGCTGGATATGGATATTTCTGGCAGTGCGCCTGATGATTCCGGCAAGCGGCCAGGGTATTCTGGAAAAAATCATGCCACAGGAAGAAATCATGCCGCAGCAGAATGTACCGGCGCGCCCGGCAGGGATTCCGCAGCGAAGGACGGCAGCCAGGCCGGTGCAGGCAGAAGCTGCGGCTGCGGTGCGGGAGAATCAGAAAACCATTTCGGTTTCGCTGCCGGATATCGCAGCAGCTGTATGGCTTTGCGGCTTTGTGCTTTTTCTGGCGGTTCATGCAGCCAGCTTCCTGCATTACAGAAAACGGATGCTGAAACATGCGGTGCCTGTCACGGACGGCCTGGTGCCTGTCCTGATGGAGCAGCTCGGGCAGGAAATGCATATCAGACGCTGCGTGCCTGTCCTGGAATGCCCGCTGGCAGCCAGCCCGATGATGACAGGGACGCTGCACCCGGTGCTGCTGCTGCCGCGGGGACAGTACGGCAGGCATGAGCTGTATTTTATTTTAAAGCATGAGCTGGTGCATTACCAGCACAGGGATTTGCACTGGAAGATGCTTCTTCTGACAGCAAATGCGGTGCACTGGTTTAATCCGCTTATCTGGATTATGGGAAAAGAAGCTGCGGCTGACATGGAGCTGGCATGTGATGAACGCGTGACACAGGGGGCCGGGCCTGCCGGGTGCAGGGCATATACAGAGGCACTGCTGTCCGCCATTCAAAAAAACTGTGCAAGAGGAAATGCGTTCACGACACAGTTTTACGGAGGAAAACGGATGATGAAAAAACGGTTTCAGAATATATTTCTCAGGACGGGAAAGAAAAATGGAATGGCTGTTCTGGCAGCTGCTGTAATTCTGACGGTCAGCCTTGGGGCTGCTGCCGGATGTGCCGTGAAAAAAACGGATTCCGGTGCGCAGGGAAGCCGTAACAGGCAGCAGGAGACAGAAAGCGGCCGGGAAACAGCCGCAGACAGCCGGCAGCCTGAGGCGGAAAAAGAACCAGATAATGAAAATGGCCGCCAGCCGGAGGACGGGGATGCGGATGATTCATACAGCCAGATGGCAGGAATCTGGATGATTGACTTTGATAAGACAGATGCCGGTATCTGGGGTACGGGCGTTTCTTATGGAAATGAAATGGAAATATCCGATACAGGAGAGCTTCGTTATTATATCGGCATTGGAAACGGCGGAACCGGACAGTGCGAGCAGGATGGAAACGGAATAAGTGTGGAAATAGAGCCATATGAGGAACACGGCATGGAGCCGGAAATACTGGCGTTCACTTATGACAGCAGCAGTGCAGGGGAACAGATTCATATGGACTGGCACGGTGAGGATGTATGGTGGAAACGGGCAGAAAGCACAGGCAATACCGGGGATGGCCAGGCAGAGCCGTTTATCATGCTTTCGCTGCAGAAAGAAGGGCTTGAGGAGAAAAAACGTGCCACGCTTGCGGCCGGGAACGGGTTTTCTTTATACCTGCCGGACGGGGAATGGCTGGAGGATGGCCCGGACAGCTGGCGTGCAGCCGTCAATGGCCAGATAAAGATATGGGCAGAGCATTCCGAAGGCATGTCGTCTGACGATGCAGGGCAGGCGCTTGCAGAAGAAGGATATACGTCTTCGGATAGCGGAATGGAAAAACAGGATGGCGGCGTTGTTACAAAAGCAGATATTCTGCAGTCCGAAAACACCGTATGGAAGCTGTTTTACAGCTATCCTGTACAGGCAGAGGAAGGATGGGGCAGGGAGCTGCGGGCGATTGCAGATACGTTTGCGGTTCTGGCAGAAGGAAGCGGCTCGCAGACTGCGAAAACAGGGAATGGAAGTACGGATTCCTCACAGGCAGAAGATGATGAGCAGGAAATCAGGCAGAGGATTGACCAGTTTCTGGAACTTTATTTTCAGGGCAGCGCCAGCCGGGATTTGATGCAAAGCTATCTTGCCGCATCGTATGAAGGGGATATCGATGTCCATCAGGGCGGCAGTATCAGTGAGCTGAAAACCAAAGTGCTGTCGGATGAAGCGCCGTATGGAAACGGAACGTATGGGGCTGCCATAGAATTCAGGGACAGTGCTTATCCGGATATGTTCCAATATATGGAAATCATCTTTGTCAGGGAGAAGGGAGAATGGAAAATATCATCCTACGGGCTGACCGGATGATAAATATCTGTTATTTTCCACAAATAACTGGTTGAAGAATTCCCCAAAAAGAGGTAAAATAGACAAAAGGATGCAGGCGTGTGTTTCTTTGATGTACCAGTCTGAAAGGGGGAACAGCTATGGATGTGCAGACAGTTTACATGACATGCATGATAGGCGGTATTCTGCTCCTGCTGTCGTCGATTGTTTTCAGTGCAGCCGGGGATTTTTTCGACTTTGCGGTATTTGATTTTTTCAGCATCGATATCGGTGAATTTGACATTGATATCCTTCCGGTTTCCATGAAATCGCTGTGCCTGGCAGCTACGGTATTTGGAAGCGTCAGCATGCTGCTGATGGGGCAGGAGCCGGCAGTGCGCCATGTCATTGCCGGGGTATGTGCATATATCGGTGCATTTGCCGTCCAGAATGTGACGGGCTTTTTAAAAAACCACCAGTCTGAGGCAGATACGGTAGAAAGCATATGCAGCCGCAATTATGTTGTAAATATTGCGATACCGGAAAAAGGATATGGTTCTGTGGCAAGCACGGAGCACGACCGTTCCGTGATTACCATAACGGCGAAATCCATGGATGGCAGCGCGATTGCGGCAGGCACCAGGGTAGAAATTGTCAGTATTTCAGACCATGTAGCGATTGTGACAGAAGCAGCCGGCTGACGGCAGGATGCTTCCATGCAGGCAGGGAGGGGAAAAGGATGTTGGAACAATTATTACCGGTTATTGCAATACCACTCGTGATTATTCTTGTATTGATAGCAGTTTTTTCCATGTGGAAGAAGGTGCCGCAGGATAAAGCCGGCGTGATTACAGGCTTAAAGCGCCGGGTAATTACAGGCGGGGGCGGGCTGGTCATTCCGGGTGTAGAACGGATTGATTACATTTCGCTTGGAAACATGCCGCTGCGCGTTGATACAAAAGGAAGCCTGTCATCCCAGGGCGTGCCGATTTCGGTCAGCACAACGGCGGTTATCAAGGTGCGTAATTCACCGGACGCCATTCTGACCGCGATTGAGCAGTTTACGGGAAAAAACGAACAGGAAATCATAAAAAACATCATGTCTACGGCAACCGCAGTGCTGGAAGGCAAGCTGCGTGAAATTATCGCCACGATGACGGTAGAGGATTTGTACCAGAAAAGGGAAGCATTTTCCAGCCAGGTGCAGGAAGTGGTTGGAACCGAGCTTGGAAATATGGGCTTGGAAGTCAAAAACTTTACGATTACCGATATTTCGGATGAAAACGGCTATATCGAAGCGCTTGGCGAAGGCATGATTGCACAGCGCAAAAAAGATGCGGAAATCCAGAAATCCGAAGCAAAACGGGAACAGGATGAACGCACCTCGGAAAATATTAAAATCGGTGAACAGGCAAAGCTGGAAGCAGCAACGGCCATTAAGCAGGCAGAAAAAGAAAAGCAGGTGGCAGAGGCCCGTTACCAGAAGGAAATCAGCACAGCGAATGCAGAAGCAGAGCTGGCGCACGACATCCAGCGCAAAAAGACGCAGAAAGAAGTGATTCAGGCGGAAATGGATGCAGAGCTGATTCGCCAGCAGCGCCAGAAGGATATTGCAGAAGCACAGATTCAGGTGCAGATTACACAGGCACAGAAAAATACGGAGCTTGCAGAGCAGAGGGCACTGGAAAAAGAAAAGCAGCTGCTTTCTGAGGTAGTCAAGCCGGCAGAAGCAGGAAGAAGAAAGCTGGAACAGGAATCCGAAGCCGGCAAGTATGCAGAAATCAAAAAGGCCGAAGCCGAAGCCGAGAAAAAGAAAATCGACGCGCTTGCCGAAGCCGAGGCGATTAAGGCAAAAGCGCTTGCGGAGGCCGAAGCCATCGAAGCCCGTGCAAGGGCCGAAGCCGAAGCGATAGCCAAAAAAGGCAGCGCTGAGGCCGAAGCAAAGAAAGCGTCCCTGCTTGCGGAAGCCGAGGGTCTGGAGCGCAAAGCCGAAGCGATGCAGAAATTAAACAGCGCCGGTGTCATCCAGATGGTTATTGACAAGCTGCCGGAAATGGCAGGGG
>CAJTSV010000048.1:0-3546 GCA_910579075.1 uncultured Eubacterium sp. | reverse complement strand
CAGCCGCTGACAGCCATTGATAAAATCACAATTATAGACAGTGGCAGCGGGGAATCCGGGGTGTCCCAGATGGGAAATTATGTACCGTCCCTGCTTGCAAAAACAATGGAAACGGTAAAACAGACAACCGGATTTGACATGCTGGATGCGATGAATGCAAATACGATTCAGGCACAGACAGACCGGAATATTAAGATAGAGAAAACGGAGACCGAAGCTGGCGGTATTTCCGGATAAAATAGCAGACATACAGACGAAAACCCCTGCATACAATGTAACAACAAGGATTGCAGGGGTTTCTTTTGAAAAGTTATATTGAAGAACGAGCGATAGAAATCGCAACTTATATTATACAGAACAATGCCACGGTGCGCCAGGCGGCGAAAAAATATGGCATCAGCAAATCAACGGTACATAAAGACTGCACGGAACGCCTGGCGCAGGTAAATCCGTCTCTGGCTGCCGAGGTCAGAAAGGTTTTGGATGTCAATAAATCGGAGCGGCATATACGCGGTGGACTTGCTACCAGGGAGAAATACCTTCATCTGGATTACAGATAAAAAAGAGGGAAATACAGACAGAGGACATGACAATGGATGATGGGAAAAATGATGGGCGGGACATTTCAATCAATGACATGGAATATCTGCCGGTAACAAAGAATGTAAAGGAAAGCATGCGGGTGCAGAAGACCGAATATATCCGCCGGCAGATGCGCAAAAGGCAGGAATACGAGGAAGCGGTTATGACGCAGCTGCTGCAGGAACAGCGTGTCATAGACAGCCTGCAGAAAAAAATAAGCGAAAACCTGGAGCAGACGGAAGCGTCCAGCAGATATAACCAGGAATTTAAGGAAAGCATGAATGCACAGATTTATGCCATGCACGGAATTTCCGCAGATAAGCTGGAAGGAATGCGCGAATATAAAAAAGCCTATTATCAGGGCAGCGCGTTTGCATTATTCCTGCTGTCTGTGGCACTGGTCATTTTATGCGGCGTGCTGCATGGATTCGGCTCGCAGATCTGTGTGTTTATGCTGGCATATACCGGCATAGAAGGGGCGCTGCTGGCGCAGGGAAGCATGCGGCTGAAAATACTGGAGCTGCTTTGCAGGACGCTGTACCTGCCGCTGTTTCCGGTTATGATGGCTGTATTTGTCTGCTATGAGCTGGATTTTGCGGAATACGAAATCATCCTGCCATATGCTGCGGCTGCCGGGCTGGGTGTCATTGTCATTGCGGCCCTTTCTTATTTTGCATACAATCCGTACCGGGGAATCCGCAGGAACGTGCGCGATGCCAGGGGGCAGATTGGGGATATCGAAAGAGCCGCGCGCAAAGAAGTGCGCAAAAACCAGAAGCTGCGTGTAAAAGAAGAAAAGAAGCTTCACAGACAGCTGCAAAAGGAGGACAGGCTTCAGGAACGGCTGCTGCGCAAAGACGCCAGAAGACAGTCCGTGAAACAGGCTTTTGCAAATGCCAGGGACAGGCTGGCAGGCATCTTTCATGCCCCGGGAAGTTATAAAAGCATAGACCTGGAAGCGGAGCTGGAGCTGGAAGCCGCCAAAGCAGAACCGGCAGAGCCGGCACCGGGAAACGCAGCCGGGAAAGACGGACAGGAGGGACATGCATAAGCAAAAAATATTCTTGTGTTTCCAGGCGGTCTGTTTTATAATGAATAGCATGCAGGGCTGCATCGAAGTGAACATGCAGCAGATGGTACAGCATTTTAATTTTCTGAAATATCGTACAGGAAGCTGTTTTTTCGGAATGAAAAATGCTGTATTTGTTTTTTTATCCAATTATGCAAAAGCGTAAGAGAGGAGATTCGAATGAACCAGGAAAAAGTGATTGTCCTTGATTTTGGCGGGCAATACAACCAATTGATTGCCAGGCGGGTGCGGGAGTGCAGTGTTTACTGTGAGGTACATCCGCATTACCTGTCTGTGGATAAAATCAGGGAAATGAGTCCAAAGGGGATTATTCTGACAGGCGGGCCAAACAGCGCATATCTGGAAGATTCCCCGTCATGCAGCAGGGAAATATTTGAGCTTGGCGTACCGGTGCTTGGCATCTGCTATGGCTCCCAGGTCATGGCGCACCTGCTGGGGGGAAGCGTCAAGACAGCCCCGGTCAGTGAATTTGGCAAGACGGATGTAAAAGTCGATACAGCAAGCGAACTGTTCGAAGGCGTGCAGGAACATACCGTCTGCTGGATGAGCCATACGGATTATATTGAAAAAACGCCTGCCGGATTTCAGGTTACGGGCCAGACGCCGTCATGCCCAGTAGCCGCCATGGAATGCCCGCAGCGCGGGCTGTATGCCGTACAGTTCCATCCAGAGGTCATGCATACGGTGCAGGGACAGACAATGCTCTTGAATTTTGTGCATCATATCTGCGGCTGTTCCGGCGACTGGAAGATGGATTCCTTTGTGGAAAAGACCATTCAGGAAATCCGGGAAAAGATTGGAAACGGAAAAGTGCTGTGCGCATTATCCGGCGGCGTGGATTCTTCGGTAGCAGCTGTCATGCTGGCAAAAGCTGTCGGAAAACAGCTGACCTGTGTATTCGTAGACCATGGCCTTCTGCGCAAAAACGAAGGGGATGAGGTAGAAGCCGTATTCGGGCCTGACGGGCCGTATGACCTGCACTTTATACGTGTCAACGCACAGGAACGCTTCTATGCAAGGCTCAAAGGAGTAACAGAGCCGGAGCAGAAACGCAAGATTATCGGCGAAGAATTTATCCGGGTATTTGAAGAAGAAGCAAAGAAAATCGGGGCAGTCGATTATCTTGTGCAGGGAACGATTTATCCTGATGTAATTGAGTCAGGACTTGGCAAATCCGCAACCATCAAATCCCACCACAATGTCGGCGGCCTGCCGGACTGCGTGGATTTTAAGGAGATTGTGGAACCTTTAAGGCTTTTATTTAAGGATGAAGTCCGTCAGGCTGGCCGGGAGCTTGGCATTCCGGAAAATCTCGTCAGCCGCCAGCCATTCCCGGGGCCGGGGCTCGGGATTCGTATTATTGGCGAAGTAACGCAGGAAAAGGTCAGGATTGTACAGGATGCAGATGCCATTTACCGGGAAGAAATCGCAGCAGCAGGGCTCGCCGGGGAAATCAGCCAGTATTTTGCAGCATTGACAAATATGCGGTCGGTCGGCGTAATGGGCGATGGCAGGACGTATGATTATGCGGTGGCGCTGCGCGCGGTGACGACAACGGATTTTATGACGGCAGAGTGTGCGCAGATTCCGTTTGAGGTGCTGCAGAAGGTGATGAACCGGGTTGTGAATGAGGTGAAGGGGGTTAACCGGGTGGTGTATGATCTGACTAGCAAGCCGCCGGGGACGATTGAGTTCGAGTGATGAAATGGACTTTAGAAAGCTAGTATTTATGCGGTTTCCAAACAAATTTGTTTAGACGCTGGCAACGATTTGGCAACATTTTTAACATCACGCAATAAATAATTACACCAATGGCATAAAGAAAACCTTGCTGATTTTCAGATATGGAAACTGACTATCGGCAAGGTTTTTAT
>CAJTSV010000047.1 GCA_910579075.1 uncultured Eubacterium sp. | reverse complement strand
TTTCCCCCATTGTGCAATATTCCCCACTGCTGCCTCCCGCAGGAGTCTGGGCCGTGTCTCAGTCCCAATGTGGCCGGCCGCCCTCTCAGGCCGGCTGCTGATCGCAGTCTTGGTGGGCCGTTACCCCGCCAACAAACTAATCAGACGCGGGCCCATCCCGTGCCGCCGGAGCTTTCCCGGCAGGGCCATGCGGCCCTCCCGGATCATGCGGTATTAGCAGCCATTTCCGGCTGTTGTCCCCCGGCACGGGGCAGGTTGCCCACGCGTGACTCACCCGTCCGCCACTCAGTCATCCGCGCTTCATCCCGAGGGAATCCGCGCGGGCGCTTCGTTCGACTTGCATGTGTTAGGCACGCCGCTAGCGTTCATCCTGAGCCAGGATCAAACTCTCATGTTCAAGTGTTTTCCCGTTCAGAACCAGTCTGGCACTTTATCAAATCATGTTCTGTCATGCTGATTATCCATTTGATTCTTCACTGTTTTAAAGGTGCACTTTTGTTTTTCTGCAAAAGATGCTGTTCCCGACAGAAACCCGCGCATTTTCCAATGCTTGGATGTCCGTCCAAGAATTTACTCATTAAAATTTTATGAATCTTTCAAGGTTATTTCACTGTTCAGTTATCAATGTTCTTAAGGTATGACTCACAAGAAAGAAGCTTGCACATCTTATAATCCACTTATAATCCGCACTCCAAACCTTCTTGCGTTGTCGGCTTTTGCATTATATCATTTCTTATTTCGTTTGTCAAGAACTTTTTTAATTTTTTCTTAATTCTTATTTCCTGACTTTTCTCTGCATCTGCTGACTGTTTTCATCGCGTTCCCGCGACAGCTATATTATAATAGCACAACCGCTGGTGTTTGTCAACAACTTTTTTGACTTTATTTTCCAGCGAGCGGAGAAGGAGGGATTTGAACCCTCGCGCCGCTATTAACGACCTGCACCCTTTCCAGGGGTGTCCCTTCGGCCAGCTTGGGTACTTCTCCACAGCTGCTCGAACACGAGCATTCTATCGTTTTACATTAGAAAAAGAATTCTTTCGAATTCTTTTTCTGTCAGGATGTTATCATCCAGCGGAGAGGATGGGATTCGAACCCATGTGCCCTTGCGGACAAACGGTTTTCAAGACCGCCTCGTTATGACCACTTCGATACCTCTCCATATTGTCTGGTTTTTCTCAACCAGAACATATAAGATACTACCACCTTTTATATTTTATGTCAATACTTTTTTTATTTTTTTCTTTCTTTTTCGGTAACAGTTCAGACAAGCTGAACTGTTACCTGCAAAAATCCATTGAAAATCGCTTCGCGATGGGATTTTTGCACTCCTGAATCATGTTCTTACAGTCTTTGTATCAAAATGCAAAGACCTGCCTGAACTGCTGCTCTTTTTTAAACACGCTTTAGAAATGCCCGTGCAGTTTCCATATCTTCCGGTGTTGTTACTTTTATATTGCTGTAGCTTCCTTCTACTATTTTTACTTCCTGGTTCAGCACCGTTTCCAGAACCATCGCATCATCGGTCACATTCTGTATGTTCCGTGATACGAGCTCCTGATAGGCCCTGTATATCAGCGGATAGCGGAATGCCTGCGGCGTCTGCATCATCCATACCCTGTCACGCGGCGGGGTCAAAACGGCAGTGCCCGTTTCATCCACAATCCTTACCGTGTCCTTTGCCGGAACCGCCGCAATGCCGGAGCCTGACTCCAGCGCAGACCGAATCGTACGGTTTATGATTTCATCCGTTACAAACGGCCTTGCCCCGTCATGAATCAGCACAATATCCGGTTCTTGTGCTGCACGGAGCCCTTCATATACGGATAAATACCGTTCGCTGCCGCCCGGCACAACACTGCGTACTTTGCAAAAGCCGTATTTGTCCACAATTTCCCTCCGGCACCAGTCTGTTTCGTTTTTCCCGGTTACCAGTATGACCTCATCCACGCTGCTGTGCTCAAATACCTGCAGCGCATAATAAATAAGAGGGCAGCCGCCCAGCTCCATAAACTGCTTTTGAATGCCGCTGTTCATGCGGCTTCCCCTTCCTGCTGCAAGCACAATCGCTGCTGCTTTCATATATTCCCTGCCTTTCCAGTATGCCTGCCTGTAAACAGGGCTTATCCCAGTTTCAGGTTCGGCACAGCGTTCAGCGTCCAGTCATCCCGCCTGCCTTTTTTGTACTCGTAATATGCCGCCGTGCCAATCATGGCTGCATTATCGGTACACAGAACCGGCGACGGACAATAAAACCGCACGCCGCGCTCCCGGCACGCTGCTTCCATGCTGCTTCGCAGCGCGCTGTTGGAAGCGACACCGCCGGCAATCGCAAATTTTTCCGCATGAAACTGTTCCACTGCACGCATTGCATTATCCACAAGCACATCTACAACGGCTTTTTGAAATGATGCCGCTACATCTTCCCCGATAACCGGAATCTGCTTCATCCTGCATCCGTTCAGGTAATTCAGCACCGAAGATTTCAGGCCGCTGAACGAAAAATCGTATTCGCTCCCGCCGACCTTTGCCCTTGGAAAATGAATCGCATCCGGATTGCCGCTGCGGGCGGCCTTTTCGATTTTGGGACCGCCCGGGTAGCCAAGCCCGATAGCCCTTGCCGCTTTGTCAAAAGCCTCACCCGCAGCGTCATCCCTTGTTCTTCCAATCACTTCATACACCCCGTAATCAGCTGCATTTACGAGATGTGTATGCCCGCCGGAAACTACCAGGCATAAAAAAGGCGGTTCCAGGTCTTTATTTTCGATATAATTGGCACTGATATGGCCTTCTATATGATGCACGCCGATTAATGGCAGCTGCTTTGCATATGCTATGGCTTTCGCCTCTGCAACCCCTACAAGCAGCGCGCCGACCAGTCCCGGCCCATAGGTCACGGCAATGGCATCCATGTCATCCAGCCCCATTCCGGCTGTTTCCAATGCCTGCCCGATAACCTGATTGATTCTTTCGATATGCTTGCGGGACGCTATTTCCGGCACCACGCCCCCATATAAGGTATGAATGTCAATCTGCGAAGATATAATATTAGACCTGACATCCCTTCCGCCGACAACAACTGCTGCCGCCGTTTCATCACAGGAGCTTTCAATTGCAAGAATCCTGATATCCTGACTGTCCAATGTGCAATCCTCCCATAAAATAAGTCTTTATCCCGTACCGGCACTTTTATATGTTCCGTTCGAACACCAGCTCCTGGCCTGTACCGGCATTTTTCCGGCAGCGCCATATGCTCCAGCCTGCCGCCCTGCCTTAATCCTCCTGCGGCGCAGCAGAAATATGGTAAGTCAGGATTTTCCACCGTTTGTCCTTATCCTGGCGCAGCAGGTATGTCTGGTATGTACGGGTAAATTCGCCCTGCTTTTCCTTCATAAAATAAGCGGCCGCGACATAAGCACCCTTTTTTCCCTCAATTTCCGTAAACTGCACTTCGTCCGTAGCGCAGACACTGGTCTGCAGTATCTTTCTGGATTCTTCCTTATATACAGCCAGTTCTTCCAGAAAACGGGTTTTGTATAAATCCAGCGGGTTTTCTGCCAGCAGTTCTTCATCCATCAGCTTTCTTGCCTGTGCTGCCAGCCTGTCAAACTGTTCGGTATCGTATTCCCCGCCATAGGCGCATTCGATAATACGGTTGTAAAATTTAATCACTTCCCGCGGTGTCGGCGGATAAGATGTATCAAGCTGTCTGGACAGCACCTGCTCCAGCTGCGTGACTTCGACATCATCCTCTGCTGCTTTTGTCTTCCGGTGCGTCATCTGGTAATAGCATCCGACAATCAGCGCAATGACTAACACCGCTGTTATCCCAAGCTTCAAATATTTTTTCATGCAAAGCCCTCCTTTCATCCTGCCCCTGCCAGAATTCTGAAAAGCCGTTTCCATTCAAACACCTGCGCGGAAAACGGACATTGCCGGGCTGTACAAAATACAGCACGGCTAATCTTCAAAATTCATTTCTATCATCCTGCCATCTTTTCCAAGGCTCGCATTTGGAAAAATCTCACGCACTTTCGGCATATAATCCTCTGCCCGGACAAGCGACGGCGAGAAATGTGTCAGCCACAGCTCCTTTGCCTGGGACTGCCTGGCCACCTGTGCAGCCTCGTAAAAGGTCATATGCTTATACTGCCTTGCCTTGGCCAGCTTTTCTTCTTCCGCATACATGCCCTCACAGATAAGCAGGTCGCTGCCCCTGGCATTTTTTACCAGCAGTTCTGCAGGCCGGGTGTCTGTGCAGTAGGCAAGCTTAATGCCTTTGCGGGGCGGTCCCATGACAAGCGACGGTTCATACACGGTTCCTTCATATTCAATACTGGAACCTTTTTGCAGAATGCTCCAGTAATTTTTCGGAATCCCATATCCGAGCGCCTTTTGTGCATCAAAACGCCCCTGGCGCTCTATCTCTATCGTATAGCCATAACAGATGACATTATGCTTCACCATAAATGCCGTTATTTTATAGCCATGCAGCCGGAATACCTGTTCCGGTTCTGTAATTTCCGTACAGCAGACCTCAAACGGCAGCTCCGGCGCAATCACGCGCAGCGCGGACACCACCCTTTTTAAGCCTTTTGGCCCAATCAGCGTCAGCGGCTCTGTCCGTTCGGCATTTCCCATGGTCAGGAGCAGGCCCGGCAGGCCGCTGATATGGTCCGCATGATAATGTGTAAAACAGATAACATCAATCGGATGAAAGCTCCATCCTGCCTTTTTTACCGCAATCTGCGTTCCTTCCCCGCAGTCTATCATCAGGCTGCTGCCATTATACCTCGTCATCAGCGATGTGAGGTAGCGGTACGGAAGCGGCATCATGCCCGCAGTTCCCAGCAGACAAACATCTAACATTTCAACACCTTCATTTCTGTCAATACAGCTATAGCAATTCCAGCTCCTGCGATTCTTCCGGCGGCCTTGCAAACGTCTGCACCCATGCGTCAAAGCAGGCTTCGCAGACTGTTACTTTTTGCCGGACGCCATCCCTGCCTGAAAAGTACCCCCAGCTCTTTTCAATTACAACGCAGTCTTCCAGCGCAATCTGCGTGTTTTCTTTCATCTTGATTTGTTTTCCACAGCAATTGCAGTATACTTCTTTCATCTTCTACCTCCCGGATGCCTGCAGCATCTTTGTGCCTTGTGTCCAGTTTTCTGTATACAGTATAAACGAACGGAAGGAAAGAATATAGCGGGAATGACTGGCTATTTGCCTAACTGTTTCAAATTTTAGTTTTTCTTTCTTTTCATTATTTATCGGCAAAATCATGCATCATCACCAGTGCATCATCATCCGGATGCATATAATAATGCCTGCGGATGCCGGTTTTTTGAAAGGACAGCCCCTCATACAGCCGTATGGCCGGTTCATTCCGGCTGCGGACTTCCAGAAACATGCGCTGTGCGCCTCTTTCCCGCGCATGCTTCATTGTTTTTAACAGCAGCATTGCTGCAATGCCCCTCCTTCGGTATTGCGGCGCAACTGCGATATTAGCAATCTCTCCTTCATCCGCTGCAAGATAGCAGATGCAGTACCCTGCCACCCTGTCTGCGTCACATGCCGCATAAAACAGGACATGTTTCATGAAAAGCACATCCTGAAAGGACTGCAAAGACCACGGCATGGAAAATATTTCCGCTTCCATGGCAGCAATTTCAGGAATATGCTCGATATCTGCATTTATAATTCTTACATTTAATTTTCCTGTATCTTTCTTATGCATACAGCAGATTTCCTTATTATTTATTTTTTTCAAACCTGTCCGGCAAGCCGGTTTTCACTGCCAGCCTCCATCCGTTCCCGCTCTGCCTGGGACATGCGCAGATATTCCGGACGGTGCTCTGCGGCTGTCTGTATCTTTCCTTCCCGGTAATACTGCATCGCGAGCACTGCCACAGAGGCTGCCCGCTGCTTGTTCAGATGCGCCGGCGCAAATGCATAGGGCAGCGTGCAGTGTTCCCGGATATACGGAGCGTACACGGCTGCACCATCGCCCAGAAAGACAGCGGCGCTTTCCTGTTCCTGAATTTTTCCCAGGATTTCATCAATGCCGGCTGCACGCTGTTCCAAAACCACATGCATCTGGAAGCCCTCAAACCGGTACAGTCCTGTATACACCTGATTTCTCCTGGCATCCATCAGCGGGCAGACAAGCGCCCCGCTGCCGGCCAGGTTATACGCGAGTGCATCCACCGTCGGTACCTGTACCACAGGCTTGTCCAGCGCCATGGCAAGCCCCTTTGCCGTAGCGGAGCCAATGCGAAGGCCTGTAAAAGAGCCGGGCCCTCCGGCAGCTGCAACTGCATCAATCGAAGAAAGGTCGAGCTCGAGCATCCGCACAATTTCATCTATCATTGGCAGCAGCGTCTGCGAGTGTGTTTTTTTATAATTCACCGTATACTCTGCAAGGAGATTATCATCTTCTGCAACCGCTGCACTGGCAACGATGCCAGAGCTGTCTATAGCCAGTATTTTCATGTCATTCTCCATTTCCTGTGTACGCCGCACTGCACTCAGGGTTCCACACAGATGCGGCGGTAATCAAAGCCTTTTTCCAGATTTTTTTCAATGGTGATTTTCTGGTGTCCGGGCGGCATCAGCCCTTCAATCAGCTCCGCCCATTCTACAAGCGTAAACCCGTTCCCGTAAAAGTAATCTTCATAGCCGATTTCTTCCATTTCTTCCAGGTCTGAAATCCGGCAGACATCAAAATGATAAAACGGCATCCGCCCGCCTTCATATACCTGTACGATTGTAAATGTCGGGCTGCATACCGGCTCTGTAATGCCAAGTCCGTCCGCAATGCCCTGAGCCAGTGCTGTCTTTCCGGCTCCAAGCTCCCCGGATAGCGCGCAGATGCTGCCGGGCTTTAGCTCCTGAGCGATTTTTCTTCCCAGCTGTGCCGTTTCTTCGGGGGAATATGTTTCATATACCATTTGCCTTCCTCTTTCCTTCCCGTTTGGAATTTTATAACCGCATTCCGTTTTCCTTCATTTTGAACCGGTATGTTTCCAGGTGCTCTCTGGCAGTCCGGCGGATGGCATCATATTCCTGCACCACCTGCGCCCTTGGAATAATAAATGCATTGCGCGGATTGATGCAGACAAGAATGTTGTGCTTTGTGGCAACAATCCGGTAAACCTGGCTCCATTCCAGCGTGGAGCTCATCTCGCCCTGCGACGTTGTAATGCCGGTATCATCTATGGTATAGTGCAGCGCATTTTTGAAAACAGGCGAACCGGCCACCTGCTGCTTCGAGCGCAGGTAAAGCGTCACCGGCGTGTAAACAAGCAGCAGGACACCCAGGGCCGCGCACATCAAGGCACGGGATGCATCTGCCTGCCCCCATGCCTTCCCTGCCGCAGCAAAAGCAAGCGCCGAAGCAAGCAGCGCCAGATAGCCGCTGGCTGTTGTATATGCATGATAAAGATTGTAACGGTACATATCAATTGTATGAAGCTGAATGTCAAATTCTGTTTTCATATAACTCCTTTTATCCTGATCCATATCCCGGCAGCTGTATTCTGCCAGTACGGATGTACTATCCTGATACCTGCATCCCTTCGCCTGCCGCGTCCAGCTGTCCCGTTAAATCCAGATAAAAATTCACAGAAGTCTGCCTGATATACGGGCTTATCCACAAAATCCCTATGCCGGCCGACAAAACTCCGAGAATATTCCAGCCAGCAAAGCTGACATCCAGCCAGAACCGGCGCATTTTATTTCCCTTCATCAGCTGGCGTGACCTGCGGAATCCTTCCGCCACTGTCATCTGCGGATTATCAATATAGAGCGGGTAAACCAGCCCGAACATATAAAATACATACAGCTGTACAGCCGCTGCCGCAAGGACTGCCACGGCAATCATCAGCCAGGACGACGGTTTTGTGATATCTAAAAGGACAACGCATCCTGCAGCAGGCAGCGCCGGAACAAGCAGAATGGCGGTCAGAATCACTGCGGCCAGAATAAACCTGTCCGGACAGCTGCGAAACGTCCAGAACAGGTCTTTCCAGGTAAACGGCTGGTTTTGTGCCAGGCGCAGATGCATCCGCAGCAGCCCGGCTGACAGAAGCTGGCTGAGTATTTCAACGATAACTGCTGCGGCCAGATACATTGCCATAACAGCATCCAGCTGCGGCGACAGCCCGGCCGTAAACGGCGACAGCAGAAGCGCCGGTATCAGGAAGCTGGCCAGCACGGACACAGCCATGACGGTATAATTACCATTTAAAAATTCGCGGGCGAGTCTTTTCAGCTCGCCCGATGTCCGCTTTGTCATAAACATATGCTCCCTCAGGCCACATAGTCAACATTGGCCCCTTTTAAACGAATGGCATCCTGTGCCTTTTTATTTTTCTGGTATGGATTCGATTCATTCGGGTAAGCAATCGAAGTGCTTGTCGTTCCCCCGGCTACATACGATGTTCCGCATTCCGGACAGACAGATGTGCGCAGTGACACGCTGCAGGAAACGACCTTTCCATTATTTTTGGCTGCTTTCTCGTATGCATTCGCAACGTGCTGCTGCTCGTGCGCCTTAACCGTCGATGCAGATGCCTGCGGGGATATATGCCCGGGTGCCTTAAAGGACACGTCTGTTTCATTGGAGCCATCCTGGTATTTACGCTCCTTGCAGGTCTGGCACTCCGCCGGGGATGATTTGCGTCCGCTTTTTACTTTGTGCTCGTCATCTGTCCCGGCCGGCACCTTTGCTGCCTGCCCTGCGCCATCCGGCTGAATCCGTCCGGACAGCGTGCCTGCAGAACCGGACTGGGACTGTGCGCCTGCATTTCCGGAAAAAGATGCGCCCGCATATGCATATGGATTGTACGAACCGGAAATTCCTCCTATTGTCATATAAATACCTCCTGAATTCTGTATCTGTTTTATAAAAGATATGTTATAATCAGTGTGATTTTAAACTGCAATCATTATATCACATAATCACAGGAATAGAAACAGCAATGAAGAAAACGATAAAAATTTTGTGCAAAAAAACGAACCGGAAAAGAAAACGCACCATCGAGGATGACTTTTTCTTTCTCGGCTGTGCAGTGCTGGCCTGCGCTGCTGCCGCCGCAGCGGTTTTGCATATCTGGCCCGGCCTGCGGCAGGTGCTGCGGCTGCCACCCTGCCTGTTTCACCTGATAACCGGATATTACTGCCCGGGCTGTGGCGGCACGCGGGCTGTCCGGGCACTTTTCAAAGGGCATCTTTTAAAATCCGCCTATTACCATCCCATCGTGCCCTATGCTGCGGCAGTCTGCACAGCCTTTATGGCCACGCGGGCCGCCGAACGCCTGAGCCGCGGAAAATACGCCTGCGGCATGCGTTACCGCAGCTGCTATGTCTGGACTGCCGCTGCAATTATCGCTGTTAATTTTATAATCAAAAACGCACTGCATCATTTCTGCGGATTTATGTTATAACAGCCAAAAACCGCAGCAGTGAAAAACCGGCCTGTTTCTGCCAGTTTATCACTGCTGCGCAAAGACAGCGTTTCTGCCGGTTTATTCCACAGGCGGCAGCATGGAGCTATAAGCCTCCATCATCTCCTGGTACGCTTCCCAGAACGCTTCCAGGCTTCCGTACTGCACAAGCATCGCAAAAAAAGCCCCGGCCAGCAGCACCGCTGACAGGACAACTGCCGCGCAGCTGACCCAGAGGGCCGTTTTCGCGTTCCGCGACATTGTCTGTTCACCGCCTTTGGAAAGCAGCGCAAAGATAATTCCCATAATTCCACAGATAAAAGACAGATACACACAGCAGACCGTTGAAACTGCTATGGCGCTTAAAACAATAGCGGCTGTTGTCATTGGCACAGAGCGCCTGTCCTGCGGCTGCTGGCTGTTCTGGTACATAGATATTCCTCCTTTGCCCGATTCCAAACAGTATAGCACGATGGACGGAAAAAGACAATGCCGGGATTGCACTGTTATTCATTTCATGTAACAGTGCATGTCAGCGCAGACTCCGCATGCGCTTGACTAGCACGCATCCATTAACGTATAATAGCCTTATTCTGTGTCCCGGCCTTCCAGCCGCAGGCTTTCCGCCGCGCACAGAAGCGTATGCGGATTCATACGCAAAATTTACAGAAAGGTGCATGCCATGCATGCGACAAGCAGAATACGACCATGGACATTATCAAGACTTTAGCACAGGAACTGCAAATCCGGGCGGGACAGGCCGAAGCGGCTGTCAGGCTCATCGATGAGGGAAATACGATTCCGTTCATCGCACGCTACCGCAAGGAAGCAACGGGCTCCTTAAACGACGAGGTACTGCGCCAGCTTTCGGAACGGCTGGGCTACCTGCGGAACCTGGAAGATAAAAAGCAGCAGGTCATTGCCAGCATTGAGGAGCAGGGAAAACTGACCACGGAACTGAAAGCCCAGATAGAAGCCGCCCAGACACTCGTTGTGGTCGATGACCTGTACCGGCCGTACCGGCCGAAGCGCCGGACAAGGGCCGCCATTGCAAAAGAAAAGGGACTGGAGCCGCTTGCTGATATTATCCGGCTGCAGATGACAGGAAAGCCGCTCGAAGAAGAAGCCCTTGCATTTATCGACGAAGAAAAGGGCGTGGGCACGGCATCCGATGCGATAAACGGCGCTTCGGATATTATTGCCGAAGCCATTTCCGATGAAGCAGATTACCGCATCCGCATCCGCGAAATGACCGTGAAAAAAGGCATGATAGCTTCTGCTGCCAAAGACCCGCAGGCGGAATCTGTCTATGAGATGTATTATGAATTTTCGGAAGGCATCTCGAAAATTGCCGGACACCGCATCCTGGCGTTAAACCGCGGCGAAGCAGAAAAAGTGCTGACTGTCAAAATCGAAGCCCCGCAGGAGGATATTATCCGGTATCTGGAAAAGCAGGTCATTGCCCGGGACAATCCTTATACAGCGCCTGTATTAAAAGCCATCATCGCAGACAGCTACCAGCGCCTGATTGCTCCGGCTATCGAGCGCGAAATCCGCAGCAGCCTGACAGAAACCGCCGAAGACGGCGCCATCCGCGTATTCGGCAAAAACCTTGAGCAGCTTTTGATGCAGCCGCCGATTGCCGGGCAGGTCGTGCTTGGCTGGGACCCGGCGTTTCGTACCGGATGCAAAATCTGCGTGGCAGACCCGACCGGAAAGGTATTAGATACAACGGTGATTTACCCGACACCCCCGCAGAACAAGGTTACAGAATCCAAAGCAGTTATCCGGGATTTGATATACAAATACAATGTCACTTTAATTTCACTCGG
Source organism: uncultured Eubacterium sp. (assembly GCA_910579075.1). Taxonomy (GTDB): domain Bacteria; phylum Bacillota; class Clostridia; order Lachnospirales; family Lachnospiraceae; genus Eubacterium_J. The sequence continues at coordinate 15,344 of CAJTSV010000047.1, read as the reverse complement.
AAACGGAACTGCTTCCAGGGAATCCGAGATGATAATTGTGGATTTATTAAAGGAGCTGGACCGTCCGGTACAGTATGTGATTGTAAACGAAGCCGGGGCTTCGGTGTATTCCGCAAGCAGGCTTGCCACCGAAGAATTTCCGAATTTTGATGTCGGGCAGCGCAGTGCGGCATCCATGGCCAGGCGCCTGCAGGACCCGCTGGCGGAGCTGGTCAAAATCGACCCGAAATCCATCGGCGTCGGGCAGTACCAGCACGACATGAACCAGAAAAAGCTGAACGAAGCTTTATCCGGCGTCGTCGAAGACTGCGTAAACAAGGTCGGCGTAGACCTGAACACTGCCTCTGCTTCCCTGCTGGAATATATTTCCGGCATTAACAAAACGATTGCCCGCAACATCGTTGCATACCGTGAAGAAAACGGACGCTTTGAATCCCGCGCCCAGCTTTTGAAGGTTGCAAAGCTCGGCCCGAAGGCCTATGAGCAGTGTGCCGGATTTACACGCATTCTCCATGGAAAAAATCCGCTGGATGCAACAGCTGTGCACCCGGAAAGCTACGAAGCTGCCAAAAAGCTGCTGTCCCGGCTCGGCTATGAACCGCAGGATATTACAGCCGGAAACCTGAAAGGCATCTGCAAAAAAATCAGGGATTACAAAAAACTCGCTGCCGAACTGGAAGTCGGTGAAATTACGCTGCAGGATATTGCAAAAGAACTGGAAAAACCAGCCCGTGACCCGCGTGAGGATATGCCAAAGCCGATTCTGCGCAGCGATGTGCTGGAAATGAAAGACCTGACGGAAGGCATGATTTTAAAAGGAACCGTCCGCAATGTCATTGATTTTGGCGTTTTTGTAGATATCGGCGTGCATCAGGACGGACTGGTACATATTTCCCAGATTTGTGACCGGTTTATCAGGCATCCGCTCGAAGCCGTGCATGTAGGAGATGTCGTAGACGTAAAGGTAATGAGCGTTGACCTTGCCCGCAAACGGATTCAGCTGACCATGAAGGGCATCTGACAAAGCTGCTGCCAGGCCCGGCAAAGACTGCAGGATAAGCAGGCGGAAGCTTTGTAAATACAGACAGGAAAGTGCCCTGCGCAGCCTGTGGATGTGAGAAAATAAATCTCTGCATATCCAGGCATCGCAGGGCACTCCCCCTTTTTTGTATGTCAATACCACTTACATTTCGATTTTTATTTCGATTTATATTGCTATTTAATGAAAACGGATTCTCTGGATTATTCCAAGCGCAGCCGCTTTCTGTTCAAAGTCTTCCTCTGTCAGAAGCCCGGTCACAAACCCGGTCTCACCGGAAATTTCCGGCACTTCCACATATTCCACGGTGCCAAATACGTTTTCTGCTGCCGCGCGGTCTGCCTGCGTGCGCACAAAAAACCTGGCTGGCTGCTTTTTATAATCTGCAATTTCGAGCTTTTCCGGCTCCCATACAAGCTCGATGTGCTTTCCGATATGCTTTGCCAGCTCTACGACATCGGCTACAACAGCGCTTGCCGTCGGAAGGCTTCCTGCGCCGCTACCGTAAAACATGGCATCGCCAAGCATGTTTCCGCGCACGAATACGGCATTGAATACTCCGTTTACGGTATACAGCGGATGTTCCCTGGAAAGGAGAAACGGCGCTACCATCACCGTATATGTATCTCCTGTCTGCCTGCTTGCGGCGAGCAGCTTAATGACGCGGCCCATTTTTTTTGCATATAAAATATCAGCAGCCGTGATTTTGCTGATTCCTTCGGTGTAAATGTCTTCAAAATCGACCTGCTGCCCGGCGATAAGCGATGTCAGGATTGCGATTTTGCGCCCGGCATCATGGCCTTCGATATCCGCAGTCGGGTCTTTTTCTGCAAAACCTTTGTCCTGTGCATCTTTTAACGCTTCCTCAAAGCTGCATCCGTCTTCGGCCATGCGGGTCATCATATAATTGGTCGTGCCGTTTACAATACCGTTTATTTCCTCAATGCGGTCTGCGGTCAGGCAGGAATTCAGGGCACGGATAATCGGAATGCCGCCGCCTACGCTTGCTTCAAACATAAAGTTTACGTTGTGTGCTTTTGCAGCTGCTATCAGCTTGGAGCCATGCACTGCAACAAGCGCCTTGTTCGAAGTCGTTACGCTTTTTCCGGCTTCCAGCATGGCGTTTACAAACGTATAGGCCGGTTCCACGCCGCCCATGCTTTCTACAACAATCGATATCTCCGGGTCCTGTGCAATGATTTTGTAATCATGCACGACTTTATCCTGAACCGGGCTGCCCTCAAAATCACGCAGGTCGAGGATATATTTTACCTCGACCCCTTCGCCGATTTTTTTGCAGATACTGTCCTGATTCGTTTCGATTACCTGAACAACGCCAGAACCGATAATCCCGTAGCCCATAACTGCAATCTTTATCATAATAACCTGTGCTCCCTTACTCTAATAATATTCACAGCCAGCTTCCGGCTTTTCCGGCCCCGCTGTTATTTTGAAAGTGAAACCCACTTTAAATAAGCATTGATAAACAAATCCAGTTCTCCGTCCATGACTGCCCCGACATTTCCGCTTTCTGCATTGGTACGGTGGTCCTTGACCATTGTGTACGGCTGCATGACATAAGAACGTATCTGGTTTCCCCAGCCGATGTCGGTCACTTCGCCGCGGATGCCGGCTTCCTTCTGCGCCTGTTCTTCCTGTTTTAACAGATAGAGCTTGGATTTTAACATCTGCATGGCTTTGTCCTTGTTCATATGCTGGGAACGCTCATTCTGGCAGGTAACGACAATTCCGGTCGGAAAATGTGTAATGCGGATAGCAGATGATGTCTTGTTGATATGCTGCCCGCCCGCACCGCTGGAACGGTACGTGTCTATGCGGATGTCCTCGTCCCTGACCTCAATGTCGATGTCTTCCTCAATATCCGGCATGACATCACAGGACACAAACGATGTCTGGCGCTTTCCGGCTGCGTTAAACGGCGAAATGCGTACCAGGCGGTGCACGCCTTTTTCGGATTTGAGGTAACCATATGCATTGGTGCCGTTTACCTGAAATGTAACCGATTTGATGCCGGCTTCTTCTCCTTCGTGATAGTCCAGCACTTCCAGCTCAAAGCCCCTGGCGGATGCCCACCTTGTATACATCCGGTACAGCATCGAAGCCCAGTCGCAGGATTCCGTGCCCCCTGCACCTGCATTTAACGAAACAATCGCACTGTCTGCGTCATATTCGCCAGAAAGCAGTGTTTTAATGCGGATTGCCTCAAACTGCTGCTCATATTCCTGCATGGCTTCTTCAATTTCAGGAATCAGGGAAAGGTCGCCTTCTTCTTCCCCCATCACAAGCAGTGTTTCGATATCCTCATACCTCGTTTTCAGTTCGGTATATGTGTTCATATCGTCTTTCAGGCTTTTTAATTCTTTCATTTTCTTCTGGGATTCCTGCGCATCATTCCAGAAATCCGGCGCTTCCATTTCACGCTCTAATTCTTCTGCCTTTTTCCCCTTATTCGCGAGGTCAAAGTGAATCCCTCAATTCCAGTAATGGTTTCGTATAGCTATTTAACGTATAGCGGTATTGGTCAAATTCTACCATTCTTTCACCAGCTTTCTTTGATATTTTCAAAACACGGTACGAGTATAACACAAATCCGGCAGAAAATCCAGTTCTGCCGGGAATGATTTTTCAAGTAACCTAATCCATGGCTTTCAGCTCACGGACTGCCCTGCGCACCTGATTGTCTTTTGTATAGTCGTAATCTTCGTCTTCTTTTCCGGTATATTTGTATTTCAGCTCAATATCCGGTTCGATTCCCTTTCCATGGATGTTCTCGCCTTTTGGCGTAAAATATTTTGCGGTCGTCAGCTTTATCGCGCTGTCATCCGTCAGCGGACGCACAGTCTGCACAATGCCTTTCCCGTAAGTCGTCGTGCCTATCAGGATGCCGTAATCATAATCGCGGATTGCCCCCGCAAAGATTTCTGAGCTGCTCGCGCTGTTGCCGTTGATTAGAACAGCCATTGGAAGGTCCAGGTAATGCTCTGCATCCGATACTTCTTCCTGGCGGCTGCCGTATTTATCTTCGGTATACACAATCAGCCCTTCCGGCAGGATATAGTCCAGAATTTCGGTAACGGAAGTGAGCATCCCGCCCGGATTGTCCCGCAGGTCAATCACTGCTTTTTCCATGCCCTGCGCAATCAGCTCCTCTGTCTGCTGCTTAAACGCCTGTGCAGTCGCTTCCCCGAATTCTGCAATTCCGATATAGCCGATATTGTCTTCCAGCATCATGCCCTGTACCGTCGGCACATCGACCTTGCTGCGCCTGACTCGGAATTCAAGCGGCTCGCGTTCCCCTTCCCTGGAAACTACCAGACGCACCTTGCTGTTTTCTTCCCCGCGGATATGCGTGACCAGTTCGGTCAGCTGCATGGATGCAGCATCGATATCTTCCACCTGCAGCACCTTGTCTCCGGCTTTGAGCCCTGCCTTCTGCGCAGGCGTACCATCATAAATGCGCACAATATAAACTTCCATTGTCTCGGAATTCTGCTGCAGCACGGCACCGATGCCCGAATACTGCGCGCCGGCTGAAATCATCAGTTCTTCGTATTCTTCTTTTGTATAATAAGCGGAATAAGGGTCATTCAGGCTGGCAAACAGCCCTTTATACAGGCCGTCTGTCAGGTCCTCTGTGTCCACATCTTCGTAATAATAGCTTTCGATAACCGCAGCCAGTTCATTGATTTTTGCACGCACGGGGTTAGTGACCAGATTGCCGGAGAATGCCCCGCCGCCGATGCTGATGCGTCCCTGCAGCCAGAACATGCCGGCAGCTCCCAGAAGAAGCAAAACGGCAAGGGTTGCGGCCACGCCCGCAAGCATGCCCTTCGCAAAGCCGTTCCCGGACTTCTTTTTCTCTGCCAGTTCTGCCTGTTCCAGCTGCAGTTCCTTTAGAAATTGACGGGCTTTTATTTCTGCATCATCCCTGTCTTTTTTATCTTTATTTTCTTTCTTATCCTTATTGTCCTTATTGTCCCTGCTTTGTTCCATATACAGATACCCTGCTGTCCATCTTTTTTTATTTTATTCGCTCCTGCACGCATTCATACAGACTTATGCCGGATTTTCCACAGACAGCCGCATTCGTTTCTGCGGCAGCTGATTTTTCATCCCATTCACGGTTCCTGGTACAGACAGTGATTATACCCGCAGATGCTTGCGGATGGTAAACGCGCTTCCGATAAATCCGATGCCAATGCCAAGTGCCACGGCAGCCGGAAGCAGCGTCTGGAATACCTCGTTGACCGGAAGAAACGTCATCAGGCTGCTTAAAAAGCTGAATTTATCCGATACAAACTGTATCATTTTTTCATAAAGACTGTAAAAAATCAGCATTGGAAGAACAGACCCTATCAGCCCTATCATAATGCCTTCCACATAAAACGGTGCTTTTACAAAATAATCCGAGGCCCCTATCAGCTTCATAATGCTGATTTCTTCCTTGCGGACGGTAATGCCGATTGATACGGTATTGCTGATAAGGAAAATGGCAACTGCAAACAGTATCATGATAATGCCCATGGACACATAGCCGACCAGACGGTTAAAATCGGTCAGCATATTTGCAACGGATTCAGACTGGCGTACTTCCCGGACCCCTGCAAGCGATTCCAGATGCTTTACCAGCTCCTGCTGCTCAGATACGTCCTGCAGGTACACCTCGTAGCTGGCCAGCTTGTCGAGCGGGTTATCATCGCCGTAAATTTCGTCTGCTTCCCCTTCTTCATAAAACATGTTTTTAAATTCTTCCCAGGCAGCATCTGCCGACACGTAATTCTGGTCTAATACGCCCGGTGCCATTTTAATGGCCTGCCCGATAGCCTGAATCTGTTCTTCGGATGCATCCTCGTCAAAAAAGACGGTAATCGCCACGCCTTTTTCCACATCCCGCACCATGGACTGGAAATTGGCAACAATGGCATAAAACAGGCCGAATAAAAAAATACAGGCTGTCATCGTTGCAATGGATGCTGTGGAAAACAGCTTATTTCTCCAGATATTGATAATTCCCTGTTTCATGGAATAGAAAAGTCCGCTAATCCTCATCGAAAAAACCTCCCGGCCACTTATCCTCTGTCCATTTGTCCCCGGCAGCTCCCATGCCGTCCTCCCCGGATGTTACAGCTTCTTTCTGTACGGTTTCACCGCTGCTGCTGTCATTGATAATAACCCCTTTCTCGATTTCAATCACGCGTTTTTTCATAATGCGCACAATTTCCAGATTATGCGTAACGACAACGACCGTTGTGCCGCGGGCGTTGATTTCCTCGAGCAGGTTCATGATTTCCCATGCATTGTTATTATCCAGGTTTCCGGTCGGCTCGTCTGCCAGCAGGATTTTTGGCTGGTTGACAAGCGCACGCGCAATCGCCACGCGCTGCTGCTCACCGCCGGAAAGCTGCTTTGGATAAGAGCGGTATTTGGCAGCAAGCCCTACCATAGACAGCACCTGCGGCACCTTCTTGCGGATAACCCTGCCAGGCTGCCCGATGACGCGCATGGCAAACCCGACATTGTCATATACATTCCGGTCCTTTAACAGCCGGAAGTCCTGAAAAACAACGCCAATCTGACGGCGGAACACCGGTATCTGCCTGTGCCGTATGCCGCCCAGTTCCTGCTTATTTATGTATATTTTTCCTTCGGACGGCTCCAGTTCTTTCAGCAGCAGCTTAATCAGCGTGGATTTCCCCGAACCGCTGTCGCCCACGACAAACACAAACTCCCCTTCCTTTATCTGAATCGAAACATCATTCAGTGCAGGAATTCCTTCCGAATAAGATTTACTCACATTATCCAGCCGAATCATAGATTCTTCCATTCCTCCTAATAATCCAGTGTTTCCATATATTTCATATATTTTACAACCATAAGCGCAATTTTAAACGTAATGGCATCCTCAAATACCCGCAAATCCAGCCCGGTGCTTTTCTGCAGCTTATCCAGGCGGTACACAAGCGTATTGCGGTGGATATAAAGCTGCCTGGACGTTTCTGACACATTCAGGCTGTTTTCGAAAAATTTGTTAATGGTAGTCAGTGTTTCTTCATCGAATTCATCCGGGGATTTCCCGTCAAAAATTTCCTTGATAAACATTTTGCACAGCGGAATCGGCAGCTGGTAAATCAGGCGTCCGATGCCCAGCTGTGAATATGCAATAATATACTTTTCTTCAAAAAAAATCTTGCCCACGTCAAGCGCCATGCGCGCTTCTTTATAAGAACGCGACACTTCCTTGATTTCGTTTACAATCGTTCCGTATGCAATATGCTCCTGCCCGTTAGAATCCGGCGTAAACACGCTGTAAATGACCTCTGCTGTCCTGGCAAGGTCGTCGTAGCCTTCATTTTCTGCAAGCTCCTTGACTACGATAATATTTTTTTCATCCACGGCTGTCACAAAATCCTTGGATTTGCCGCCAAACAGGCTGCGGACGCGTTCCAGCTCATTGCCGTCTTTTTCACGGTTTGTTTCAATAATATATACGGCCCTGCGTACATCTGCTTCAATATGAAGCTTCTTTGCGCGGTTATAAATATCTACGAGCAGCAGATTGTCTAACAGCAGGTTTTTGATAAAGTTATCCTTGTCAAACCGTTCCTTATAGGCAATCAGCAGATTCTGAATCTGAAAGCTGGCAATTTTGCCAATCATGTAAACATCGTCGCTTTCGCCGTTTGCAAGCAGCACATATTCCAGCTGATGCTCGTCAAATACCTTGAAAAACTGGCATCCCTGCATCACCTGGCTGTCTGCTGGCGATTCTACGAATAAAAGCGCAGATTCCTTATATTTTTCTCCGTCTGTAAATGTTGACGCCAAAACCTTGCCCTCGGTATCAATCACACACAAATCAGTCCGGGCTATCCCCTTTAACCCATCTATTGTATTCTGAAGTATTTGATTTGATATCATATTTTTCTCCTTCTTCTTCCTGCAACCTTCTGTTATGCTGTGGAGCTTCCATGCAGCAATGCCTGCAATCCGCCTGCCGCACTTCTGTACAACTTTCACAAAAAAGCCGTTCTCTTTTTGTATAAGAAATTATTTTTAACTATCATAATACAAAACGTAGAAAAAATAAAGTAGAAAGTCACATTTTTTTGTGCTAATATTCCAAAAAACCCTCCCCGAGCACTTCCCTGGCATCTGTTACTATCACAAACGCGCGTTTATCAATCATTCTTATATATTCCTTAAGCGTTACAACCTCCTTTTTCGATACGACGCAAAACAGCATATTGCGTTCTTCATTCTGGTACATTCCTACTGCCGGCAGCATTGTCGTGCCGCGGTTCATCTGGTTTAACACAGCATCTGCAATCTGCTTGTATTCATCCGAAATAATATAAACGGCTTTGGAAAACTTGCCGCCCTCTGTAATCAGGTCTGATACGCGCGATGTAATATAAACCGCAAGCACCGCATATAAAGAAGCCCGGATGCCGCATACATAAATCCCGGCCAGAATAATCGCGCCGTCAATGACCTGCATAATCTGTGCAATGGAGCAGGCCCGCAGCTTCATATGCAGCAGCGTTGCGATTAAATCCGTGCCGCCGGTTGCCACCTGGGCGCTCAGTACAAGCCCGATGCCTGTGCCCATCAGCACGCCGCCGTATACAGCCGCAAGCAGGAAATCCCCCCTGGCCAGGTCATACGCCGGTATCACGCCGAGCCAGAATGACAGAAACAGGGATGCCGCCACCGTGCGCCCGAGAAACCCGCCGCCCTTTAGCCGCAGTGCCAGCAGAAAAAGCGGGATATCCAGCGAAAGATTGGTTATCCAGACCGGAATCCCGCCTTCCACAAGGCCTGCCGTCAGCCGGCGCACCATAATGCCGATACCCGTAAAACCGCCTGTTACAAGCCCGATTGGGTCATAAATGCTTTTGATTGCGAGTCCCATAATGCCCGTGCCCGCCGCAATCAGCAGGTACGAGCGGATGATTCTTTTATTCCTCTCCATTGCTTTCCTCATAACGATGTATTTTGTTTTTAAAGCGTCCTTTATGAATCAGGTGCCTGAACCAGAGCGTAAAGGACATTTTCTGTTCTTTCCTGCGATAGCTGTTTCCGAGCGAATACCAGACGCGTGCGCGGATTTTATCCTTTGCCGCCTGCAAAAACAGGTCTTCCTGCGGGCAGTCCAGTACCGATATCAGAATATCCGCATCTGCCGCATTGATTTCATTGACCGCCATATCATAATCGCCGCCGCATTCCGCCAGTACATAGCTTCCCACAACTGCCATGTTTTCATACGAGGTTTTTATAAAATGCTGCAGCCTCTTTAAATCCCCGGCTTCCTGGGCCGCCAAAAAAACAGGATGCCCGCAGCGTTCCACGCGGCTTAAAAACTCCCTCATAAATTCATGCCCGCTGACTTCCTTTAACCGCTGGACGGAATATATGCCTGCTTCTGTCAGGATTTCCCTGTCGCCTGCAACCAGAAGGTCTGCCTGCTTCATGCCATCCCGGACAGCCTGGCTGTCTGCTGCCTCTGCCAGCATTTTCAGCGAAATGGTCCGTATAATATTCAGCTGCGGCCGGTTATAAAAATCTTCACTCTGCATGACTTCTTCACGCAGGGAAAAATTCTCAATCTCCATTCCGAGCATTCGGATTTTCTTTCCCATACAGCACCTCTCTTTACCGCCTGTGCGATAAATCGTAGTATAACAAATACTGCAGCTTTTGGCAAGCTTGCATTTGTTTTATCTTCTGGAACTTTTCTACAGTTTTGCGAAACGGACAGCCTGAAATTGTATAACAATTTCGACAACTTTCGACTTCTTTCCCTGCTTTTCCACGATTGCGAAGTCAATAGTTATTTCAGTTTTTTTGTCATTTTTTGTAAATTTATGAATGATATACAAAACAAACGTTTCGGATTTACAGAACTATCCACGGACTTGTCCACATGACAAATTGTGGATAATGTGTATAAGTCCGTGTATAACTTTATTTTTTCACACTTTTATCCGATTTCGATGTGGATAACTTTTAAAAAATGTTTATTTTGGGGTTAATTTTTCCACAGCCGGAAAAATATTTTTGGGCATTTTGTATAGATGTGGAAAAAAGCTGTGCAGCCGGAAAGCTGGCTTTTTGTTATTTCCAATCGGATTTATGCTCCCTGGCACCTGCTGCTTTCAAATCCGGCATCTTTTTGCAGTTTTCGCTGAAAACCGCTGCCAGTGGCCTGTTCAGGCCGTTTGACGGGATATTCCGGTATGGATTATTCGAACAGGGAGTATTCGGAACAGGAAGATTTTGCAGGAACGGCCGTTATTGTCTGACAATTTCATAGAAATAAGGGGGGGACAGGATATTCCTGTGCAGGGTCATATGGCTTTGGGCATGTTTGTTTAATCTTTCGTAAATTTTGGCTGTGTGCCTGAAAAGAGAGGGCGGACAGGGAATTGTTCTATATTATTTACTGGAAATGCAGATTTTCGTGGCACTTGTTACCCTGTATGAATAGCATGAGGGATTGATTTTTTGAGGAATTTGCGTGCACTGCATGGACGGATTCCATGGAATTTCATTGAGAAGCCGGCATCCTGAAAATGTTCCATCTATTGTAAACCGGCCATTTTTATAATTAAAGCGCATTATGAAAAGCCCGCTTTCACTAATGATTACAAATTATAAAAACAAGATGATATGGTGCAGAATGACACAAAGCGGGAGCAGAAATATCTGAAAGAAATATCTGGTACAGAAAGAAACGGAGATTGCGGCAATCATGATAAGTTTTTTTGATAAAAAACAGATTATGAAATTATCTATCAAATGCGGACGGAATGACACAGCTGCAGATAAGGAAAAGGAACTGCCGCACAAAGCAAAACATCTGCAAGATATAGCATAAAAGAACCATTCGAACAGCTATATCTTGTATTATTTTTCTTAATGCGGCAGCCCCTTTCTTATCCTGAATTCTGCTGTTTATCTGGAATCCTGTTTTTTACCGGTCTTAAAAAATCCTGCGCACTGCGACTACAGAACGGTAATTCGCCGGTGATGTGTATTTAATGCCTGTTGCAGGGTTGCTTGCATGAATAATTGTGTTGCCGCCTGCATATATTGCAACATGGCCATCGTAGCATACAATATCTCCCGGCTGCATGCTGCTGTAGCTTACGCCGTAGCCAGCGCTTCTGAGCGCGCTGGAAGAATGCGGAAGCGATACGCCAAAGTGTGCGTATACGCTCATTACAAAGCCGGAGCAGTCCGTACCGTTTGTCAGGCTGGAGCCGCCGTATACATACGGATTGCCAAGGAACTGGCTCGCATAGTTGACAACGGACTGGCCGGAACTGGATGTGCTCTGGGAAACCGTCTGGCTGGCCTGTGAATCGGATGAGCCTGTCCCGCCGGATGTCCCTGTGCCGGAAGAAGAACTGCCTGCTGAGACAGCCGCATTTGCAGCTTCCTGCTCCCTGCGTGCTGCTTCCTGTTCTGCTTCAATCCGTGCCTGCTCGATTGCAAGTCTTGCTTCTTCTTCTGCTTTGGATTCTGCATATGTATATTCACGGGTAACGTCTACATAATCCGCAGACACATAACCCTGGCCATCGCCGACTTCTACTTTTACCCAGCCGTCCTTATAGGCCTTCATGCTTGCCACGGTCAGTTCTTCACCGCCCGGTACAAGCGTCATGACTTCGGATTTCTTGGAAGCCTTATTTCTTACTTTTAATGTGGTTGTATTTACGGTTGCAATCTGCACGCCTACGGACTTTACTAAATCCTCATCCCCAACTGTTATGTAGTCCCCCTTAACATAACCTGTTACAGAGCCGGAATTGATTTTGTACCAGCCGTCTTTTTCACGGATAACCGTTGCAACAGAATTGCTGTGCAGCTTGCCGAGCAGCTGTGCGTTCTCATCCGGTTTTCTGCGGATATTCACGTAGTCATTTACCCTGGCTACTGCCATATTGTCATATTTGGATTCTTCTTTTTTGCTTTTTTTATTTTCGGATTTGCTTTTTTCGTTATCTTTTGTTTTTCCTGCTGTTTCATTTCCACTGTCTTTTGTTTTTCCTGACGATTTTACATTGTCAGAATCCTTCGCCTGTACGCTGGATGACTGTGAAACCATATTTTTTTCCAGATAGCTTGTAACGGCAAGCGATACGCCTGCAAGCGGCGCTGTTGTCTCTAACTCGCTTTCCATAACAGAACTTGCATATTTGGAAACCCCCGCAGATGGTGCAGCCGCCATGACATTGTATGCCGGCATTGCGGTAAATAAGGTTCCTGCCAGACAGCAGGCTGTTATTTTCAGTGGTTTGTTCTTCATAGTTCCTCCTATTTTTCTCCCAATTAAAATACCTGTTTATATTATAGAGTCTTTTCATATATTACAATTTTATTAAAATTTATTACGATGGTTATTATAGCAGAGCATTACAGATGTGTCAACTGATAAATCGCAGATATCCAGGGACATTTTTCATGTTTTTTATGCATTATTACGAAGCGGCAGCCGATTTTTCATCCTGGACTATGAAACATATCTGTAATAAATGCACGAATTTTCAGACACGAAATGTTGCCTTTTCCTCAAGGAAGATGGTATAATGAACATGCAGCAATAGGAAAAATACAAGATAAGGAGGACTTTCATATGGAAATCAGTTCAATGGCGGATTTCGCACTCGCTCAGATGCCTGCTATGTCTGCACCAAGCGACATTTCTGTTGCCATGCTCAGCAAGCAGCTGGACATGACTCAGGAAATGGGTGCTGAAATGATTAAGGCGATGGAACTTTCCGTAAATCCAGGCGTTGGCGGAAACATTGATGTATACGCTTAAAACACGCCTGGCGGCAGAATAACGGGGGGCATTGCCAGCCCCACGGAATCATGGATATGCTTTGGCATATGCTTAATGCCATGCACCAGAACCGGAACAGCAGGCTGCGGCTTTGGTTACAGCCTGCGGATTCCGGTTTCTGTGATTTCGATTCTGCGTTCTTTGTACAGTCTTCCGACTGCACGCTTAAATGCATTTTTACTCAGCTTTGCTTCCCGTTTAATCACTTCCGGTGATGCCTTATCGTTAAACGGAAGGACTCCGGCATAGGCATCAATCAGCTGCATGACCTTGTCTGCATCCGCATCCATCTGGACATAAGCCTTTTCCCGCAGTGTCAGGTCGAGCTTGCCATCCAGCTTGACATTGGTTACCTTTGCTTCGATAATATCGCCAATCCGCAGCATGGAACAGTCCTCATGGGATGGTATCATGGCAGAATAGCAGTCATCCACTGCTACAAACGTGCCAAAATTATCACTGAATTCATAAATCCGCCCTGCCACAATATCTTCCGGCCCGTATGGCGAATCCTGCGAAAGCACGCTGTACAGGTTTTTCATGCTGGCACACAGCCGGCTGCTTTTGTCGATGTACATGGTAACCAGCACTTCGTCACCCGGCTGCACTTCCCTTGTCATCTGCTTAAATGGAAGGAACAGGTCTTTTTCCAGTCCCCAGTCCAGAAATGCCCCGATTCTGCCCAGGGAAAGCACGGTCAGCGCCGCACAGCCGCCCAGGGTCAGTTTTGGCTCATTTGTTGTAGCAATCAGCCGGCCTTTGGAATCCTTGTATAAAAATACTTCCAGTTCATCCCCCAGCTGAATGTCCGGCGGCACCTGTTTCTTTGGAAGCAGGACACGCTGCGAATCCTCCGGCTGATGTGCAAGAAAAATTCCAAAATCGACTATTTTCACGACCTGCAGGGTCTGATATTCACCTAGATTCATGTAAAAACTCCTTTCGTATACAGCAAATGGCTGTTCTTTTGTCAGGCAGGGGTGTCTGTCCGGGCATAAAATTCAGCAAGTACATACGGCCTGCCTTTTTCGTCATCAAAGCGCACCGCGCAGATATCCGTCTGCTGCATGACCTGCGGATAAAGCAGGCTGCCGCAGACTGCGGAGCTGCGGTACTCGGCACGCATGCGTACTGTCTGGAATCCAGCCGGAAGCAGTTCCTCGGCCATCAGGATATATTTTGCATTATTGACATGCTCATTCGTATCGATAAAATAATGCGGGATTTTATATGGCCCGCCAGCCGGCTGTGCTTCAAAATCCGGGATTTTGCGTTCCATATATTCCATTTCCAGCTTCGGGCAGAGTTCATAAAAAGCCAGGACTTCCGGTGCAATTCTGGCCGGTCTTTTTTTCTGCATGTCCATAAATACCCAGACAGAACCAGCCCGGACAACCGTCTTTCCAAAGCTGTCCTCTATCTGGAAATTCCGGTAACCGAAAAATCCCTGAAATCCATACGGCCATGTCCGGATTGTAATCTGCTCCCCAAGCTCTGGATAACGGCAGATATCCGCCTGCCAGCTGTTCAGCACCCAGGCTGTCTGGTGCTCCCGCATATAGCGGACTCCGACACCCAAATCTTCTGCCTGCATCGTACAGGTGTCCTGCAAATAATCCAGAATGCCGGACAGGCGCACCTGGCCGCCGGCAGAACATTCACTGTAACGGACTCTTGTCTGAAATGTATATACAGCTGGCTTCTGTGTGCTGCCAGCGCAGCTGTCTTTCTTTTGACTGTTACGCATCCATTCTGGTCTGGCCATGTCCTGCTTCTTTCCCTGTTTATTTCCAGCAAAGCGCTGGCTGGCTGAATTATAGCATGGATGCGGATAAATTTCAAGCTGCTGTTCACTCCGCGACCAGTAACGAACGCAAATCCATCTGAAATTCGCTTCGCGAATGAGATTTGCCCACTACGGAATCACTTTCTTATGGACTTTGCAGCAAATGCCCCTGGGGCAGACCCTGCAAAGTCCTGTGTGAACAGTAACAATTTCAACTGTTACAAACGGTTCTATTCCTGTATTTTTATTGTAATCCGGCCCTGGCTGTGCTATAATCCAGGCAGAGCATATTTTCTTCCATGCAGCGTTTCGCGCGCTGCATGCCGCAGGGAGACATTCCCGTCAAATGACAGTTCTTCGCAGGCCGCCGCACGCCGCCTGCTGTCCGGACACAGAAAATCCATGCTTGCACACTACAGTTACACGAAAAAGCAGGGATTTTCCGGGAGGAAGCCCTGCCGCATAAGGAGGAAAACACATGAGAAACGATACTGCATGGAAAGCGTTCCTTTCCGACCGGGAGCGCTTTGCAGACCTCGCCAATGCCTTTATTCCCGGCACCGGCGGCACGGTATGCGCCGCAGACATCCGGGAGATGGACACGCAGGCCGGGCATATCCGCGAGCCCGGCAGCAGGAAGCAGG
>CAJTSV010000046.1:3858-26867 GCA_910579075.1 uncultured Eubacterium sp. | reverse complement strand
AGAGGGAGCTTTTATCCGTTTAACGGTAATGCCGATCCGGGGTGTTCTTGAATGGAAAGAGGTGCAATATGATGAACTTCCTGCCGCTGTGCAAAGCAATTATACAGCATCAGCGAGTGAATAAGGGCGGTTATAGGTTTGGAATTAAAAACAGAAAGGCTGATGGCATGTGCTATAAGAGAATACGTTCCATTTCCTTTCAATAAGTGTTTTGATATTTAGTTTGACACTTACAGGGTGTTCAAAAGACGAAATCTTAAATCAGTATAACAGTGTTGTCCAAACAGCTGGAAATACAGCAAGGGATCATTTTGCACAGCGACCCTGGAAGCCAGTATACGAGCCAGGTGTTTGAAGATTGCCTAAACAGGAAAGGAATCCAGCATTCCTTTAGCCGTAAGGGAAATCCATACGATAATGCCTGCATGGAATCCTTCCATTCTGTACTGAAAAAGGAAGAAATATATCTTCATACTTATCAGGATTCAAAGGAAGCCCGCAGAGCAATCTTTGAATACATAGAAGGCTGGTATAACCGTAAGCGGATACATAGCTCTATTGGTTATCTGACACCACAGCAAAAGGAGGATGAGGAACTTAAAAAAACAGCATAATCTTTCGACTTTTTTTGTCCAAAGTATTGACATAGGTCCAAATATTCAGAATATTTAAGCGGATTGCGAACTGATTTTAGAAGTTTTCTCCAAATATTGCAATTTTCATAGCAAAATAGAATTTTTTGTATTATAATAAATGCAGAAATTTTTACGCATGAAAAAGGAGAACTATCAGATGGCGAAACAGACGAATGGATTATGTAAATATTGCGGGAATGAATATGCGCGAAGCGGAATGCTCCGTCATCTTGCAGCATGCAGTGAACGGAAGGCAGCATTAAACAAAGAAACAGGAAGCAGAACGAGCGGGTATTACGAGCTGCTTGTGGAAGGAAAAGATAAGCCGCAATACTGGCTGATTATTGAAATGAAGGAGTCGGCGACGTTAAAAGAATTAGACCAGTTTATCCGGGATATCTGGGTGGAATGCTGCGGGCATTTAAGTGCTTTTGATATCGGCGGACAGGTATATGAAATGGTTCCTTCCGGCGGGGAATTCTGGGGGCCGCCGGCTGCGGGCATGAATCCTGAGCTGAAAGAGCTGTTTTCACCTGGACTGGTTTTGGAATATAATTATGATTTCGGACAGACAACAAGCCTTATGATTCGTGTCTTGGATTACCGCAGCGGCGTTTGGAAAGACGAAACGGTGACCATTCTGTCAAGAAACAATCCGCCGGAAATCCCATGCTGCAGGTGCGGCAGGCAGGCGGAATGCGTTGACCCGGAACGGATGCTGGAGGGTGACGGGTTCTGGTGCAGGGAGTGCCTGATGGCACAGAACCGCAGGGATGCCGAGGAAGAACTGGAAGATGGCGAAGTACTCGAAGACGGCGGGCCGGTACAGGATGACGACGAAAATTTTATGGATGAATATCTTCTGCCCGTCTGCAATTCCCCGCGCATGGGTGTCTGTGCCTATGAAGGGAGTGAAATTTATCCGGACTGTCTGGAACCGGATAAAAAAGCGAAAATACAGCAGTGAAAGAAAAGAGGTTTGACATGAAAAAATATCATCAGATTCACCAGTTAACGGATAATCCATTTTTAAATCTTTACCAGATGGATGCCATTGATACAAAAGGCAGGGATTTCCGTTATTTTTTTGCATCCAGAAACGATGCGGAACATATCAAAATACGGACAAAGTCGCTGCAGCCGGAAGGAATTGTTATTTATGCGGTTACGGATGAGCCGCAGCCGAGGCTGGTGCTTATCCGCCAGTACCGCTATCCGCTGGACGCGTATCTGTATGAGCTGCCGGCCGGACTGATTGACGGGAATGAGACGCCGGGAATGGCAGCCGCAAGGGAGATGAAAGAAGAAACCGGGCTGGATTTTGCAGAATATGCAGGCGGAAAGGAATGTTACCGCAGGCCGTTTTTTATGGGCCCGGGATTTACCGATGAAACAAGTGCGACGGTATTTGGGACAGCCATCGGAATCATATCCGATGTACAGGCAGAAGCCACGGAAGAAATCCAGGTGATTCTGGCAGATAAGGAACGGGTGAGGCAGATACTGGCCGAAGAACGCGTTTCCATGCGCGGGGCATACCTGATGATGCATTACTTGCATGCGGGTTCCGATAAGCCGTTTGCGTTTCTGGATGCCTGAGATTTTTTTAATGAAAGGGAGCATGTGAAATGGACGCAGCAAACCAGATGGATTTTTATACAATCGAAGATATTGATAACCTTCCTAAAGGACAGCGGGCAGAGCTGCTGGACGGGGAATTGTATCTGGTGGCATCTCCTGGAACAAATCATCAGGAAACGGTATCGGAGCTGCATTACCAGATAAAAGATTATATCAAAAAAATGCATGGAAGCTGTAAAGTTTACACGGCACCATTTGCAGTATTTCTAAATGCGGACAACAGCATATATCTGGAACCGGACATCAGTGTTATCTGTGACAGGAATAAAATTACACAAAAGGGCTGTAACGGGGCACCGGACTGGGTTATTGAGGCTGTTTCACCGTCCAGCCGTTCCATGGATTATTCCAAAAAGCTGTTTTTATACCGCACGGCCGGGGTTTTGGAATACTGGATTGCAGATTCCGATAAAAACCGGATTCTGGTTTATGATTTTGTGCATGACACTGCTAATGAATACACGTTTTCAGATAAAGTGAAATCCGGTATTTTTGATTGCCTGGAAATTGATTTTTCCAGAATAGATTTTGAATAATCTTTTTCTGCCCGGATGGAGAACCAGGGGTTGTCGCACTAAGAAAATGATACAAGATATAGTTTATTCGAATCATTCTTATATACTACATCTTGTATATGCATTGTTTAATGCGACAGCCCCTAAGCAGCTATTTAGAATCTGCCAGGTAATATACCGCAGAAAATGGTTTCAGCGCAAGCACGCAGGTGTCTTTTTTCACAACAGCCGTGGTGCGGGTTTTTTCCTCATCGCCGCCATAACATGTCCAGCTGCTGGATAAAAGCAGCTCTAATTGTTCCGCATCCGGTACGGACAGCTCATATGACGGGTACTCCCGGTTCGAAAAGTTAAATACTGCTATCAGCCGTTCTTTTTGGCACAGCCGTTCCAATGCATAGATGCATTTGTCTTCCTGATGGCAGTCCAGCCAGTGAAATCCTTCGGTATCAAAATCCTGTTCGTAAAGTGCCGGATGCTCCAGGTACAGATGGTTTAAATCTGTCATAAACCGGTGAAAGTCCTGATGCATCGGATAGTCTAAAAGATTCCAGTCCTGTTCCCGCTTTTCATCCCATTCGCGGAAATGTCCGATTTCATTTCCCATAAAGTTCAGTTTTTTGCCCGGATGTGCGTACATGTACATGTAAAAAGCTCTTGCCTGCGGGAATTTGTCAGGATAATCCCCGTTCATTTTCTGGAGAATTGTAGCTTTTCCATGAACTACCTCGTCGTGGGACAGCGGCAGCAGAAACTGGTCATCGTAATAATACATCATGGAGAACGTCAGCTTGTGGTAATCGCTGCTGCGCTGCTGCGTGTCCGAGCGGAAATAATCCAGCGTGTCATTCATCCAGCCCATATCCCATTTATAATCAAAGCCAAGGCCGCCGGCAGACACATCCTTCGTAACGCCCGGATAGGAAGTGGAATCCTCGGCAGCAAGGATTGCCTGCGGATGAAGCATTTTCAGGCCCTGGTTCATATATTTCAGGAATTCCACAGCGTTCATATTTACACCGCGTCCCGGGTCGCCCTGCCAGTAAATGGCACGGCTGATAGCGTCCATGCGCAGGCCGTCCATATGGTATTCGGTCAGCCAGTAGTTTGCCGCAGACTGCAGGAAGCTGCGCACCTCGCCGCGGGAATGCATAAAATTGCAGCTGCCCCATTCGCTGACACCGACCGCATTGTGCGGATATTCATATAAAGCAGTGCCGTCATAGCTGGCAAGCGCATAATCATCCAGGGCAAAATGCACCGGCACAAAGTCCATAATCACGCCAATCTGATTCTGGTGGCAGGCATCGATAAATGCTTTCAGGCCGTCCGCCGTTCCGTATCTGGAAGTCGGGCTGAAAAATCCGGTGGACTGGTAGCCCCAGGATTCGTCGCACGGGTATTCATTTAACGGCATGATTTCCAGATAGTTGTACCCGTTTTCTTTCACATAGGGTATCAGGATATCGGCCATTTCTTCATAAGTATGCCAGTCGTCTGCTTGTTCCGAAGGCTTGCGGAAAGAGCCCATATGTAACTCATAAATATTCAGCGGCTTGTTTTTGCAGTCGCTTCGGGACTGCATCCATTTTTTATCCTGAAACTGGTAATGCTCCATATCCCGGATAAATGACGCGCTGGCCGGGCGCAGTTCCATGCCGAAGCCATATGGGTCACAGTGGTCGGTGCAGCGTCCATCCTTCGTGTAAATGCGGTATTTATACATCATGCCGGCAGCAGCGTCCGATACATGGCATTTCCAGAAATGTCCGTCGTGGACACGCTCCATGCCGGTTTCCTGCCAGCCGTTAAATTCTCCAATCAGTGCAATCCGTTCAGCGCCCGGGGCAAATGTGCAAAACGTGGTGCCGTCTTTCGCCAGGTGTGCGCCAAGGTACTGGTGTGCATCAAATATTTTTCCGGTATAAAATCCATAAAAGTCCATATAAAACCTCCGAATAGATAATAGACATTAGTTGGTTAGTCTGGTATGATATATTATAAATGGAAAAAACAGAAGATGTCTACCGACAATGTTGCAGCATCTGGCGGATAAACAACGATTTGGCAATATTGTCGTTTAGTGGAAGCAGCCGGGAGACTGGAATTATGGATATCAGAATGGAAAAAACAGAAAAGGCAATTAAAAATGCGTTTATTGAGCTGCGTTCTAAAAAGCCTTTGGAAAAAATAACCGTCAAGGAGCTGTGCAGCCTTGCATGTATTAATAAATCTACATTTTATTCTCATTACGAAGATATTTATGCACTGTCCGAGGTACTGGAAACAGAAACCGTCGCATCGGTGTTAAACAGCATACCGCACAGGCAGGAATATACCATTGACAATCTGGGGGAACTGACAAGGGAGCTGTGCCTTGCCTTTGTCTCGCATATTTCCCTGATTAACATCCTGTTTTCCGGGAAGGGGCAGAGCTATCTGCCGGATAAGCTGGAAGAAGGAATCAAGGAAATGATGTTTCAAAAATACCCGGAATACCGGAACAATCCGGAAAAAAACATCCTGCTTTCCTACTGCGTCCAGGGGTCTTACCATGCTTACATCAACAATCAGGATGTGGATGAAAAGACGCTGCTGCAAGTGATTGAGAATATTGTAAAAGTCCTGCAGCCGCTGTATTAAATGCGGGATCTTATAAAATGATTTCTGAAGGAATTGCTCTTTTTGTTGACTTTTTTCAACAATGGATATATACTGTTACCGTGCAAAGCATGCAGATGCATTTTATTTGAAACGGTACAGGTTAACGCATCGTATTTATGAAAGGAGTCTCAAAATGGGAAGTTTAAAACGGATAGTGAAAGCAATGCTGGCTGTTGCGCTCTGCGCGGCCATGGCTGTGTCCGGGATTGGCACAGGGGCAGCCGTATCTCACGCTGCAGAAAAAAAGCAGCCATTAAGCGTGAATTTTTGCGGGAAATCAGCGGTACTGGTGAAGGACCTTAACCAGGCGGAGAAGCAGGGCAGTCAGGTTAAATTTAAAACCCTGGAGAAAAAACTGGGAAAACCTGACAAAAAGGAAGCAGGATATGACGGCAGCAAAGATGCCTGGACTTATACCTGGAAAAAAGGAAAGACCAGCATTATGGTTAACAATTTTACTGGAACGGTTCCTGGCAATATTGGGGGAATTGAGATTGAAATCGGGGATAAAAATGCTTCCGTATATGGCGTGAAGGTTGGGATGAAAAAGGAAACAGCATTAAAAAAGCTTGAAAAAGCAGCAGGCAGTGAAAAAGTCATTGTTTTAAAAGAAGGCGAGTGGCCGCAGGGGGAAGAAAAAGACGGAAAGTACAGCTTAACGTCCGGTGCCGGGGAAGCTGTCAGTGACAGCGAAGTCATCCATGCTGCAATGGGGCCGTATCTGCCGTTGCAGATTGAATTAACGGCCGGCGGGAAAGTCAAAAAAATCTATTATATGAATTCCTGACACAATGCCATTTCGCCAGATAAGCGGATAATCACAATAGAAAACAGCATGGTTTCCTGCTGGAGCGTGTTTTAAAAATTCTTTTCGTAAGATTTGATTTTTAAAACACGCTTTTGTGCGTCAGTCCTGTTTTTTATGCGGATGATGCAGCAGGTGTGAAGCAAGGTCTTTTCCGAGAAAATAAACCCGGCGGTAATAAGTAAACGTAGAAATCAGTACAAATCCGATGCTGATGCCAAGCAGTGTCAGTGCACAGTCTCCGGCCGTGGCCCACATGGCCCGTGTGTCTTTCAGCAGAAAATTAGCTGCGGTATTGTATATCAGATTACCCGGGGTCAGCGGGATAATGGCCGGGTACAGAAAAACCGTAGACGGCATTTTGCATTTCATGGCCATCACTTCCGCATAAAGCGAAGCAAACATGGCAGCCAGCAGGGAATAAATCAGCCGCGAATCAATCACTTCTATAAGCAGCAGGTAGCAAAGGCGGGTCAGTGCCCCGCCAAATCCTGCCAGCACGAGGTACTGGTTTTTCATCTGGAATTTTACACCGAATCCAACAGAAGCAAGAAACGATAACAGTATCAGCTTTATACTCTCTGCCATTGCAGCGTGTCACCTCCAAACATGTAAAGGCTCAGAATCAGCCCGAGCACGATTGCCACGGATTCCAGCACGACTTTTAAAAATTCCAGAATGCCGTTCATCTCATTGCCGCACAGAATGCTCCGGACGGCGTTTACAAGCGAGATGCTTGGAATCATCGTAACACAGTTGGTTGTAATGATAATAAAAAAATTATGCCCGATGCCGAGATTTACATAAAGCAGCGCAAGTGTTCCCGCAGCCCATGTCAGAATCGTGTTCACAACAATCTGGTTGATTTTTCGCCTGTCAAAAAATTCGGAAAGCCAGTATAAGATAAAGGCGTTTATGTCAGCGGCAATGATGTCCGGAAAGCTTCCCCCATATATGGCGCACAGGGTAAATGTGGAAATCAGCTGGCCGAGTATAATAATATGCGTTGGGGATTCTTTTATATTTTCAGCTTCTTCCAGCATCTTTTCCAGTTCCTGGGGAGGCGGTGTCTGCGCACATACTTTGCGGGAAAGCTGGTTAAAACGGTTCAGCTTTTCCAGATGGGTGCTGGCAGAATGCACGCTGATCTGTCTGGAACCGCTGACATTTTCCGGCGTTTTTGCGCTGACGATAATCAGGCTGTTCAGTGAAAAAATGCTGATGGAATTCAGATGATAGCTGCGGCAGATACGGTACATCGTGTCGTTGACACGCTCCAGGTTTGCGCCCACACGCAGCATTTTGCAGCCAAGGCTGACGGTAAAATCAAGTATGTATTCCAGATTGTTCATAATGAAATACCTCCGTTAAAGCTTTCCCTATTATATAACATTTACAAGGGGCTCACAAGTAGAAGTTCATGGAGATTTGAGGGCGCATTTTGTCAAATTAGCAAAAGAGGAGCAGGCTGAGGGAATATGCGGCTGTGCCAGGACATGATTCAGATATGAAACTGATAAACAAGGGCTGCCGCATTAAGGGAATATGCGGCTGTGCCAGGACGTGATTCTTTTATACGATATCTTGTATATAGTCTGCTTAGTGCGCAGCCCTTTGTTTATGGCCGAAAGCTGTTTCCGGTTGCGGGCCTCTGTGCCGGACTGCATCGGATATTCTGCCAGGATATCTGAAAGCCGCGCAGTTTTATGATGCCAGAGATTTTAACAGCATAATATGGTATTCTTCGTCTTTGATAATTCTTGCAATCACAGCATTTACCTGTTCATCCTTTATCATTTTCATATGCATCTGGTACTGCCGGATGGCTTCCTGTTCCGCTATGATATCGGCAGCTATCATCTGCCCGGGATGCTCCGGGAGAGTCAGGAATTCTGGTGTCCAGAAGTGCTGGCGTCCGTTGGGCAGTTTTGCTGTATAATCCACATTTCCGCCGAGCAGGCGTATCAGGCATCCTAATTTCTGTAAGTGCATCATTTCTGCCATTGCGATTCCCAAAAGTGTTTTTGCAAGCGTGCAGTGTTCGCCGGAAAGGCGGTTTTCATTGTTGATATACTGCGTGACAGCGGACAGCTCTGAGACAGAGCCGCAGTAATCCATGTTTAAAAGCCCTGCATAAGACGGATTTTTCCCGCTGGCCTGCAGGGGCGGGTAAGGCAGGTCTGCCATTGCAGGCCGGATGCCGGCAAAGCTGCATGTGTCTGCCAGGATAGGCTTGGTTTCTTGCATAAGGAATAGTCTCCAATCATATGATTTGTGGTATTAGTATATGCGGCAGGGAAGCGGGGGTGATTCTTTTAGATTCTGAAAGCAGAAAATTTCTGAAATGCAGTGAAAATGCTGGATTTTGAAGCCTGAGAGTTTCTTTTTCAGATAACAATTTGTTATAAAATGTTGCCTAAAAGCATTTTATAGCAATTCTTTTCTTTTTGCAACTCTAAAGATAAATTTGGCAGTTTTTCTATTTTTTCCTGTTTATCAGCCATGTTTTGGCCAGTCATTTTGTATATTGTCCACAAAAATCAAGCGCTTTCAATACTACATACAACGTTCTGACTGATTTGTTTAAGTGTGCAGCTGTCTGGAATCTGAATCATTAAGGAATTTTCAATAAATGGCAGAAACCCGCATAACATAAGGGTTTTCAGGATTTTTTGAAAAACTTTTTACATAACATTTTATAACAAATTGTTATGTAAAAGAATTTTTGAAAAATCTGCGGTATTTTCGCCTGTTCAGGGCCAGGGAGACGGAGGAATGATATGAAGGGACTGGATTATGCCGGTATTGGAATGAGAATCCGTGCGGCAAGAAAAGCAAGGGGATTGTCACAGGACAAGCTGGCAGCAGAATGCGGCGTCAGTCTTTCTTTTATTGGACATATTGAGCGTGGTACACGCAGCATGAGCCTGGAAACATTCGTAAATATCTGCAGGATTCTGAATGCAGATGCAGACGGCCTTCTCTGGGGTGTAACACGTTCCTCATCAGAGTCCGTAAAGGGTATGTGGAATTTGCTGGATGGGAATCAGAAAAAAACAGGCAGAAGAACAGAACGAGGGGCTGCCGGTGCGAAAACGGACAGTTATGAGATGTATGTAAAGATTATGAAATCTGTGGCAGAGATTATGAATGAAGGATAAGCTGAAACGATAGAAACAGCAGTAAGAGCAGATTTCAGGAAAACTGGTAAAAGAGACAGTTTAGGAATGGAATAGCCGGTGAAAGGAAGAAATATCAGAATGGAAAGTCAGTATTCTTGGAAAAGAACAGAAGATACCGAAATTGACCTGACGGATTTGCTGTACAGGTTATGTGTGCAGTGGAAACGGATTGCTGTCTGCGCACTGGCGTTTGCGCTGGTTTTTGGCGGGGCTGGATGGCTGAAAAGCAGAGGCGCTATAAGTGAATCAGAATTTATAACAGAAGAAGAAACGACACTGACTGAGTCAGAAGAACAGGCTGTGGAAGATGCTGTACGGCTGAATCGGGAAATCAGCGGGCTGGAAGAATATCTGGATAATTCTGTGCTGATGCAGCTGGATTCTTATCACAGGGTCAGATATGTCATGCTTTACAGTATTAAGTGTGAAGAAAAAATGGAACTGCCCGGAATTGTTGAAAGTTATCTGAATTTTGTGTCGAATGGCGGGGCAGCAGATGCCCTGAAAGAGCAGGACAGCAGATGGGATATGGATAAAAGCTATTTGTCTGAATTGCTATATGCGTATCAGAAAACATATAATCTGTCTTATCAGATAGTTATTGGCAGCCAGTCAGAAATGGAAAAGGCGGGAGAAACGTTTTTTTATGTCGAAATTACTGGAAAAAATGCCAGCGAGGCAAAGAGAATGGCTTCTGATATGAAGGATATTTTAGAAGCATTCCATTTGGAAGTGGAGAAAATGGCTGGGAGCCACAGGCTCGTACTTGCTGGAAGTGCAGAAAGCGAAAAAGCAGATGGAACTCTGCAGACGCTGCAGCATGATAAAAGAACTTTGCTGTCGTCGAGCAAGTCAAATCTGAATACAATAGTAGGAGCTTTCAGTAAAGAGCAGGAATCTGTATATACATTAATGTCAGGAAAAAAGCAAGGAGAAGAATCTGGCGAAGATTTATCGAAAGAAATGTCTGGAAGTGTTTTTAAAACTGGCATGAAATATGCGGTTCTTGGGTTTATGGGAGGCATTTTTATATACGGCTGTGTGTATTTATGCAGTTATCTTTTTTGCGATACAGTAAAAAGCTTGCAGGAAATGAAAAGGATGTATACATTTCCTGTTTACGGGGGCATGGTCCTGGAAAATGAAAAGAACAGGAAGATAGCAGGAGCATGCAGGGATGCTTTTGGACAGACAGGGATACAGGTTCTGAGCCGTGTAAGGATTGCATGCCAGAAGCTGGGTATAACAGAATTCTGTGCAGCGTCGGATTTTCTGCTCCAGCAATTGGAAATGGATTGTCTGGACAGCATGTCAGTCTGTCTGAAAGAATGGAACATGGAAATGACGGTAGCTGAAA
Organism: uncultured Eubacterium sp.; assembly: GCA_910579075.1. GTDB lineage: Bacteria > Bacillota > Clostridia > Lachnospirales > Lachnospiraceae > Eubacterium_J. Next base: position 16,068 of record CAJTSV010000046.1, on the reverse strand, counting down.
ATATCAATACTGATACAGGAGCATGGGACAGGCTGATAGAAACGGGCAGTGTTTTAATGATTTGCAGGATTGGAACAACTACGCATCAAATGATTGATGACGCAATGCAGTTTTATCTGCAAAATGGCATTACAGTCGCTGGGGCAGTTGTATTTTTATAGAATGGTAAAAAACCGGATATGCATTTGAGAGTCTGAAGACTGCATAGGCATAAAGGGGTTATATAAAAGCAGTCAAAAGCATGACAGGATATCCAGAAGCTGAAAATAACAGATGCGGGAATGGCGAAGCCAGCCTTCTTTAGGGAGTAAGCAGGATATAACAGGGAAAAATGCCGTGGGGATTTGATATGATTATTACGAGAGCACCGTTCAGAGTGAGTTTTTGTGGTGGAGGCAGTGACCTTCCTGCTTTTTATGAAAAGCATGGCGGATGTGTCCTCAGCACTGCAATACGGAAATATATATATTTAACGATTCACAACTATTTTTACAGGGATAGAATCAGCCTCAAGTATTCTAAGACTGAGGTAGCAGGCAGTTTTCAGGAAATAGAGCATCAGTATTTCCGACAATGCTTGAGTGACTTTGAAATCAGCGGCGTAGAAGTGACATCGATGGCTGATGTTCCGGCTGGAACAGGATTAGGGTCTTCTAGTTCATTTACAGTTGCATTGCTTCATTTGCTTTATACATATAAAGGTGAGTCAGTAAACAGGTATAAACTGGCGAAAGAAGCCTGTGAAATTGAAATAGAAAAATTAGGCCAGCCGATTGGAAGGCAGGATCAGTTTGCAGCAGCATATGGCGGGCTGAAATTTTACGAATTTCTCCCGAATGGATTTGTGCATGTGGAGCCTGTTATCATGAAGCCAGAAAGCTATAAAAAACTGGAGCAGAATATACTTATGTTTTATCTTGGAGGAATTCATAGTGCATCAGAGATTTTGAAAGAGCAGTCTGCGAATGTAAGGGAAGAAGACAAAGCAGCAGTACAGATGAAAATGTGTGACATTACACGGGAACTGAAAGAGGAGCTTGAACAGAATCATGTTGATGCAATGGGAAGGCTTTTGCATGAAAACTGGATTTTGAAGAAGTCTTTGGCATCTGGAATCAGCAGTCCTGCTATTGATGAAGCATACGAGCGGGCTATAAGTGCAGGTGCTTATGGGGGCAAGCTGCTCGGGGCAGGGGGAGCTGGATTTATGATTTTTTATGTGCCGCAGGAAAAACAGGAAGACGTAAGAAGCGCGCTTTCAGGTTTGCGTGAGATGGAATTTGAAATAGACAATTCGGGTTCATCTATTATCCATATAGACAGGGATTTTGGGTAAGATATTTATGTGAGGAGCAAAAATGAATATTTTAGTAGCAGGAGGGGCTGGTTTTATTGGCAGCCATTTAATTGATAAGTTCATAGGGCAGGGACATAACATTATTTGTGCAGACAGACTGATTATGGGGAGTCACTGTATTAAACATCTGTCTGATGAGAAATTATTCCAGTTTTACAATATAAATCTCGCAGATCAGGAAGTAACTAATCAGCTGTTCCAGAAAAACAGGATTGATGCAGTTTATCATCTGGCTGCAAATTCGGATATCCAAAAAGGGGGAAAAGAGCCGGATATTGATTTTAAAGATACTTTACTTACGACTAGAAATTTGCTGGAAGGGATGCGCAAAACAAATGTCAAAAAAATCTTTTTTGCTTCCACATCCGCGGTCTATGGCGAGATGCAGGGGATAAAACTGACAGAAACTACAGGAGGGCTTATGCCTGTAAGTTATTACGGAGGGGCAAAACTGGCTTCCGAAGCTCTTATTTTTTCCTATGCTTTTATGGCAGATATAAGTGCGGTTATTTTCCGTTTTCCGAATGTTGTCGGGCCGCGCCTGACACATGGGGTTATTTTTGATTTTATAAAAAAACTTCAGGATAATCCGCATGTATTGGAAATTCTCGGTGATGGAACACAGTGCAAGCCTTATATTTATGTATCAGACCTTGCTGAGGCAGTGATGCAGATGACAGCAAGGTGGCCGGAAGGTGCACAGATATACAATCTTTCGATAAATGGCGGAGGAACAACAGTAACAAGAATAGCTGAAATAATTGTGGAGGAGATGGGGCTGCATGAGACGGTGTTTCATTATACTGGTGGAAGATATGGATGGAAAGGAGATGTACCAGAATTTGAATATGATATTTCCAGAATTCTTTCTGAGGGATGGATGCCGGAATATACGTCAGAGGAAGCTGTCCGCCAGTGTGTAAAGGATATGCTTGGCAGGGTAAGGACAGGCCGCAGCGCAAACCTTGAGTGGGAAGGAGATATTGGTGTTAGTAAATGAGATAAAAGCTTACTATGAAAAAGAAAAGCAGCTATTGGAAATGCTTGATTTTGAAGAAATCAGCAAGGCGGTAGAAGCGGTCATTTGTGCCTATGAACGTGAGGCACAGATTTATATTTTTGGCAATGGGGGCAGCGCTGCAACGGCTTCTCATTTTGCCAATGATTTTAACAAAGGAATTTCGGAATATCTGGATAAAAAATTTCACATGGTGTGCCTTTGTGATAATTTTGCAACACTGATGGCAATTGCGAATGATATCAGTTACGATGAAGTTTTCCGATTTCAGCTTACAGGAAGGCTGAAACCAGAAGATCTTGTGATTGGAATATCCGGTTCTGGAAATTCTGTTAATGTTATCCGGGCTGCTGAGTATGCAAAAGAGGTAGGAGCTGGCGTGGTAGGTATCAGTGGATTTACTGGCGGCAGGCTGTGGGAACTGTCTGATTTCCATATGCATGTGCCTGTTGAAGATATGCAGATGACAGAAGATCTGCATATTACATTTGACCATATGATGTACCGGGTGATTTCTAATTATTTGAAAACAGGAGTATAAAAGGTGTGCCGAGGAAATTCAGCATGTGCAGGAAATCCAGGTGGAGTATAGAAGTATGAAAAAGATTTTGATTCTGGCATCAGCGGCTTCTATGGTAGAACAGTTTAATATGCATAATATTAATCTTTTGCTTGAAATGGGTGTACAGACTGATGTAGCAGCTAATTTCAGAAAAGGAAATACATGTACGGACAGGGAAATAGATGCTTTAAAAACAGAGCTGGAAGAAAAGGGAGTTGCATGGCATCAGATTGATTTTGATAGAAATGCCCTGAATCTGCCTGCCTGCATCCGTGCATACAGGCAGGTGGCTGCATTGCTGAAGGAAAATCAGTATGCAGTGATTCACTGCCATTCTCCAATCGGAGGAGCTGTGGGAAGGGCAGCTGGCCATTTCAAAGGGAAAAAAGTGATATACACGGCCCATGGCTTTCATTTTTTTAAAGGGGCTGGAATAATAAACTGGCTGCTGTATTTTCCAGTAGAGAAGTTTCTGGCCGGATTTACAGATATATTAATTACCATGAACAGGGAAGATTTTCAGAATGCAGAGAAATTTTGCTTTAAAGCTGGGAAAATAACATGTTTTGAACCGGTAGGAGTAAATATTCATAAGTATGGAGCTGTTGATGGTAAAATAAAAAGGAAACTGCGTGAAAAATACGGATTTCATCAGGATGACTTTATTTTGATTTTTCCCGGAGAATTTAATCACAGAAAAAATCAGGATTTCCTGATAAGGACATTGGCATTCCTGAAAAAATCAATTGCTTCGGTTCATTTGGTTCTGCCTGGTAAAGGTAAATATCTGGAAAAATGCAGAAAGCTGGCAGTGAAGCATGGCGTTTGGGAGAATGTTCATTTTACAGGATTTTGCCCGTTTGGAGAACTGGTAGAACGGTACCAGGCTTCGGATTTGTTTGTATCAGCCAGCAGGCAGGAAGGGCTTCCCAAAAACCTGAAAGAAGCAATGGCGTGCGGGCTTCCGGCAGCTGTTTCGGATATCCGGGGTAATCAGGATTTGATTGTGGACAAAAAAGGCGGGTTTCTTTACGCAGCCGGAAATGAAAATGATTATGCCAGTGCCGTTCTGGAATTATATAAAAATACAGATGCCCGTTATAAGATGGGAGCGTATAACTTAAAGAGAATTCAAAAGTTTTCAACACAGCGTGCGGTGGAAAAAATGCGTGCCGTATACCGCGAATGCCTGTTTTAGCCAGCCGGGCAGAAAAAGAAGCAGGCTGTATTTAAAATAGATAGGGATGGAACAGAGAATGCTGAGGAAAAGCAGTATGCCGGTGGTCATTTTACGGAAGAAAACCGAGGGGGAGAATTCTCTTGAAGAAATTGCATACCGGTTAAAAAGAACAGTAGGGGTACGGGTTGTGCAGTGTCCAAGTGCATCCACATCCATAGCCGGACTGGCAAGAAATATATTATTTGTCAGAAAAATCAGGGCTCCCTTATACCATATTATCGCTCCATCAGAGGCGTATCTCCTGCCATTTTTGAAAAGAGGAAAAAAAATCATTACTTATCATGACATGGGACTGATTTTAAAGGGAAGAAACCGCCTGTATTCTGCAGCCAGAAGGATGATTCAGATTCTGCCTTCCAGGTATTTTGCTGACTGCATTACGTTTGTGTCAAAGCATACAGAAAGAGAGTATTTGCAGCTGTGTCCTGGAACCAGCCGCAGAAAACTGGCTGTCATTTACAATGCATATGATGAGCGGCTGAAACGAGATGATTTATCAGAAAACAATGCATGCTTTACAATTCTTCATGTGGGGACGGCCGAAAGGAAAAATCTGGACGGGATGATACGGGCCTGCAGGGGCCTGAAAGTGAGTTTCCTGATTGTGGGCAGACTGTCTGCAAAGCAGAAGGATGAACTTAAAAAAAGCAGGCTGGCTTACGAAAATTATACAGATATTCCTTTTGAAAAAATCGTGGATTTGTATAACCGATGCAACATGGTAAGCTTTCCTTCAAAATATGAAGGGTTTGGGCTGCCGGTGATTGAAGCAAATGCCATGGGAAAAGCTGTGGTATGCGGAAATATCGGGGTATTGCGGGAAGTAGGAAATGATGCAGCGCTTTTTGTGGATCCGGACAATGAGGAGAATATCAGAAAAGCAGTCGTCTGCCTGATGAAGGATGATAATCTCAGGAACAGCCTGATACAGGCAGGATATCAGAATGCGCAGCGTTTTTCTCCGAAAAAAATATATACGCAGTACAGGCAGCTGTATCAGAAAGTGAGAATGAAATCAGACAGAAGGTGATAAAAAATGATGCTGTATGTTGACTATATAGGTTCTGTCCCGAACCCGAAATATAAATACCATGGAGGCAGTAATTACACAAAGAAAATAATCCTGTATTTGCTGGAGCATCTGGAGGATAGGCATTCTGTCTGTGTGATATGGCCGCGCTGGCACAGGCCAGGAGATGAGCTGGAAGAAAAAATATATCACAGCAAAAGATGCATGATTATGCAGGCAGATGAAATTAATAAAAGCATTCATGTACAGGAAAATTCGGTTTTCTTTTTTCCTTTGCTTCGTACACGCAGATTTCCAATATTGGAAAAAGTGAAACAATACTGGCCTTCTGCAAAAATATGTCTTACGAACCATGATGTAAGGTGGATAGACATAGTTCCTGACAAGTATGATGCATTTTATGCAGTGAAGTATAGCTATGCATTGGAACTGGCAAAATACATTGTCCTGAAACAGTTATATTCTGTATGTATAAAAAAATATTTAAAACATGCAGACAAAATATTCACGGTTTCTAATGATGCGTTACAAAAGCTGGTCAGGATTATTCCTGTTGTGAATATTAACTATTACTATGAGATGGCATTTATCGAGACAAATCCTGTTCAGAAAAGGTTTTATCAGGAATATATCCTGTTTGTAAGCGGGGGAAGGAAAGAAAAGAACTTTGCCAGGGCTTTGGAAGCATTCTGCAGATATAAAAAAGAAACGCAGAATCAGATGTATTTGTTTGTAACGGGAATAACGTCTGATATTCTAAAACGGCTGTGCCGCAATCCGAAAACAGATGCAGAACTTGTAAAAAAATGGGTAAAAGTTTTTCCGTATGTAGATTACAGGACATTATCAGATTTATACAGGCAGTGCAGGTTTTTGTTTTATCCGTCAAAAAATGAGGGGTTTGGACTGCCGGTATTAGAAGCTGCGCTTTATGGAAAGAAAGCGGTGGCTTCTTATGTATCATCCATTCCTGAAGTAATGGGGTGTTTTGAAACATATGTCAATCCTTACAGTGTAGAGAGCATGAAAAATGCCCTTGTATGGATGGAAAAAAACTGCCAGCCGGATGCAGCGTTTTATGAAAAAATAGAAATGGTAAAAAAAGAAGGCGAAATGGATATGAAGCAGTTTGCAAAAGACCTTCTGGACTTTTGAGGGCATTATGATAACTGGTTATTTTGTATTAGGAATTTATGTGGCGGGTATGTTTCTTGTGTGTCTGGATTTTTCCAGTCATGTGAAAGAAATACATAAACGGATGATATTTGATGCTTTTTGTCTGCTGCTTGTTTTTCTTGCAGCAATGAAGAATCCGTCGGTTTCACCTGACACAGAAGCATATGTGGACTTTTTTTACCGGGAAACGCCGCCGTTATCCCTGAATATACTGAGAACCAATTATTTTTTTGAGTCAGGATATGTATTTTTAAACAGTGCTGTGAAATATTTCAGAATGGATTACCATATGCTGTTTTTTATAGTGGCCGCCATATCTGTGCTGTTATACCGTCACGTTATATTGAAATATTCAAAATACAGGTTTCTTTCATTGTTTACATATATATCCTGTTTTTATTTCCTAAATGAAATTGTAATTATACGGTCAGGGATAGCCGGTGCCATTATTTTATTTAATATATGCAGCATAGTGGAAAAGAAGTATGTAAGGGCTGTTATTACAGTACTTATTGCAATGTCTTTCCATTCCATTGCAATCGTAGGAATTTTACCGCTTTTGATGTATGGAATGGAACATGAGAGAAAAGAAATTGTCCGGCTGATAAGCATCGGTACTATATGGATATCTGTGATGATGCGGTTTATTTCTGTTTTTGAATTAGCGAAGCTTGCGGGAATGCTTCTGCCGTTCCTGCAGCCCAAAATAAACAAGCTGTTCGGCCTTTATCTGCATTACAGCGGGGGAAGCTGTAGGAGAATACTTATATATCTGCCATATTATGGTCTTGCATTGCTGGGAGCTGGATGCTTCCAAAAGAAGAAACAAGGAGCAGGCAGCAGGCTGTTTTGCCAGAAATACAGAATAAGTCTTGGAAATGTGCCGTTAATGCCGGCACATAGCGGTACAATACAAAATCCTGCAAGGCTGGATTCTGTCATACTGTATTATGTGACAGCTGCCATGGCCTGTATTATTGCACTTGAGCAGATTCATGTTTTTTCCAGGGCAAGCAACTTGCTGTTTTCGATACTGGTAATTGCAGTTCCGCAGTTTGCTGAAAATCAGAAAAAGCGGAGCAGCAGGTTTCTCATAATAGCAGCAGCTGTAATGATAAACAGCCTTATTTTTTTCAGGCAGAATTTCTTTAATACGGATGTGAATCTTTTCCGGTTTTAGGTTTTTTGATGCTCGAAGGATGGAAGCATGAAAATAATTATAATGAGTACTTTTTATAAAAAAGGCGGGGCAGAACTCCAGGCCGGATTTGAAAAGAATGTATTAACCAGCAGTGGCATTGAAGTGAAATACCTGACGTTTGACCCGGAATTGGATAGTGGAGAAACGAAAGAAAACGGACATAAAAATTTTGCTGGCAGGTATTCCGGCTGCAGCCGGATTATCCGAAACAGCATCATAGACTGGCGGCTGTATGGCAGGCTGAAAAAATATCTGGATTATGAAAGGCCGGACATGATTCACTTGCATAATATCACCTATGCTTTTAATACTATTGCACTGGCATGCAAGGGATATTATGCGGTGCAGACCATACATGATTATTCGGTTGTATGCCCGGATGGCGGACGATGTGTTCTTCCGAATGGAAAGGCCTGCAAGGGGAGGCATTTTGCAAAATGTATGCAGCTGTGTTTTTCCGGGCATAGCCGTGACAGGGTAAAGCTGATGTACCGGAGTGTTATCAGGGGGATAAGCCGAATGTTTCGAAAACAATGCATAAATCTTCTTATTTCCCCAAGCAGCAGGCTGCAGAAATATCTTTTGCGGGAAGGATACCGTGCAGCTGTGATTCATAATATGCTGGATATCCAGGAATTCCAGTCGTTTAAAAAACGCGGCAGTTCCCCAAAAGTGTTATTTTACTATGGGGCTGTAAGAAAAGATAAAGGAATTCTGGAGCTTTTGGAAGCATTTAAGGATGCAGAACCTGACGGACTTATCCTGCGCATAGCCGGAAAAGCGGATGATGAAATAAAGCAGGAATTTTTCAGTCTTGTAAAAGAATGTGCTGCTGAATATGCCGGATATCTGGATTATGGACAGGTTATCCATGAATTGGAAACGGTATTTTCTGTTATTATTCCATCGGCTTGCATGGACAATTATCCGAATGTGGCACTTGAAGGGTTTCTGACGGAATGTGTTGTCTGTGGCAGCAGTAGGGGCGGGATTCCAGAACTTGTGGCTGACAGGAATCTTTTATTTGATGTAAACAGGAAGCAGGATATTATCAGGGTTATCCGTTATATTGAAAAAATGGATGAGGAGCAGAAAATACTGATATGCAGGAAACAGAAACAGAGTTTTTATGATAACAACAGTCCGGAAGTATTTTTGAAACAGTTTACAGCACTTATTAATGATGGAGCATGAATCATGATAAAAGACAGGAAGAACGGGCCTCTGGTCTCTGTAGTGATATCGGTATATAATGAAAATCCGTTATATCTGAAAGAAGCGATAAGAAGTGTACTAGAGCAAACCTACCGAAATCTGGAAATAATCATAATTGATGATGGCAGTAATGACAGAGCATGTCTGGAGGTCCTGGATAAGGCACGGAGAATGGATGCAAGAGTAACAGTGGTTCATAATCAGGAAAACGCCGGATTAACAAAATCACTGAATGCTGGATTAGAGATGGCAAAGGGAAAGTATCTGGCAAGGATGGATTCGGATGATATTTCAGAAAAAAACAGGATTGAGGAAGGAGTGAATTATCTTGAGAAATATACATCTGTAACTGTTGCTGGAACAAGAATCTGTGAAGCAGTCAGTGGAAAACAGCTTCGTATTATGGGGGAGCAGCATTTCAGTCAGGTCACAGCTGTCAGGTTTTTGTTTCGCAATGCCGGTGTCGTGCATCCGACGGCTATGATACGGATGGATTTTCTGAAAAAACATAACATCAGGTATAATGAAAAATATCGCTATGCACAGGATTATGCATTGTGGACGGATATTGTATTCAAAGGTGGCATCATCAGGACAATGCCGAAGGTATTGGTAAGGTACAGGATTCATAATAATCAAATTACGAATAAAACCAGAGACAGGCAGCTTCTCTGTTCAAGAAAAATTCAAAGAGAGTATGTGGATCAGGTATGCGGTTCATGTCTGGATAAAAAAGAATGGGAAATTTTTTATTCCATGACTGCATTCAGAATGACAGGCAGTTTATCTGAAAATATCAATGCCATAAAAAAAATAGAGAAAAATAACAGGTATTTGAACAGAACAGTATTACAGAAAGAACTGCTTATGCTATGGTGGCAGCGGGGATGGAAACTATGGAGACGGAAAAATGGCAGCATAACATGGATGTATTTTGTAAATACGTATGCGTTGTCGCTGTTTCGGCCTGACAATATGGTTTATGCGTTATTTTATTTTATATTTAAGGGATAGCAGATATGCTATTATCTGCAAAACAGGTTTTGTGGGTTTCAGTATCAGGAAGCATGAAAGTGCCGGAAATGAATAGTAAATCAAGAACTTACAACAGCATAAAAAACATATCTTATGGATTTCTTGCAACAGCAGCCAGTACGCTTGTTTCTTTTGTTACAAGGACAGTATTTATAAAAACGCTTGGAATTGATTATCTTGGAATTGACGGACTGCTTACAGAAGTAATTTCCATGCTCTCATTAGCAGAACTTGGCATTGGGACAGCAATTGTATATAACCTGTATGAACCGCTGCATAACCGGAATCAGGAAAGAATATGCCAGCTGCTTGGCCTGTATAAAACCGCATACAGGCTGGTTGCCTTTATAACTTTTCTTGCAGGAATGGCATTGATGCCTGTGATTGATAAACTGGTTACACAGGTTGATTTTTCTGACGGATATATCAGATGCATTTTTCTGCTGTTTGTTATAAGAACTTCCAGCTCCTATTTGTTTTCATACAAAGCATCCCTGCTTAATGCTGACCAGAAACAGTATGCAGTTGTGTTTATTCAGATGGCAGTAAAATTTGCTGCAGCCATTTTTTGCGTTACAGTATTGCTGCTGTCTGAAAATTATATACTGTATTTGCTTATTCTGATTATTCAAAATCTTTGTGCAAATATAATGATATCGAAATATACAGACAGGCAGTATCCTTATCTCGTGTCTGGTTCAAAGATGAAAAAAGAGGACAGGAATGCTGTATTTGATAATATTAAAAATATTTTTATCGGTATGGGATATGAAATAGCGGAGGGTCCCGAAATTGAGCTGGCTTATTATAACTATTTTTATCAAGAAGGTTTCCGGTGTTATTACAAATTCTACGGATAATATCCTGATATCCAGAATGGTAAGTACCATACAGGTGGGTTTTTACAATAATTATGCAATGATTTTTATGCCTGTCAGGATGCTTAAAACGCAGCTGGCGGCCGGAATTACGGCAGGCATTGGTGATTTGTGTGCAGATAAGGACGGGGTTTATTCAGAGCGTGTTTTAAGAAATCTCACCTATATATTTTTTTTCATTTCGTCTGCAGTATCAGTACTGCTGCTGGGCATGACTGATTTATTTATTATGGTATGGCTGGGACAGGGCTTTGTAATGGATAAAGCAGCGGTGTATATTGCGGTATTGAATATTTTTATGGAAATGTGCTTTGAACCATTATGGCAGTTTATGGAGGTTTCCGGGCTGTTCGACAAAGACAGGAATATAGGAATTGCTGGAAGCTGCCTGAACCTTGCAGTTTCTGCCGCTTTAGGATGGCAGTACGGAATGGCAGGAATTTTTATGGGGACAATTGCTTCAAGAACAGTACAAATGATTTTGAAAGCAAAGGTTTTATACCGTAACAGGTTTGAAAAAAAGGAAGCCGGATATCTGCGGATGGTTTTTAAAATGGCAGCAGTTTTTATCCTGATGACGGTGCCTGTCTGTTTGTCTGCAGGTGCTGCCAGCAATGTCAGCCTGGCATCTGCGTTTATAATCCGGCTTTCGGCTGCGGTATCTGCTGCACTGGCTGGCTGCATCATACCGTTTTACAAAAGCACGGAATTTATTTTTTTTAAGGAGTTTTTATGCAAATTTACAGACCGGCATAAAAGAAGCGGCAGAAAAGAATAAAACAGTCATTTTGCAGGCGTGGAATTTGGATAAAAGAAAGAGCGGGGGATGAGGAAAATGAACAAGCCGTATTATATTAATCTGTTCCGGGAACTGGGACTTTTAAATGGAATCAGGTTCTCTGTCTGGAATAAAATACAGCACCGGATAAACGGAAAATACAAAGGACTCTGGCGCATTCATATTAATTCTATTGATTATGATGTGTATATCAGGCCCCATACAACGGATTACTGCCTGATAGCTGAGTTTTTTCTCAATGGGGCTGCGGATGAAAGCAGCAGGTTTCAGTATGATATTGATTTTTCCCGGAAAATAAAAGGACCTGTCAGGTATATTATAGATGCCGGGGCCAACATTGGCCTGTTTTCTGTATTATATGCCAGGAAATTCAGCCAGGCCAGCATTATAGCAGTTGAGCCGGAACAGGAAAATTCCTGCATGCTGTTAAAAAATATCAAAAACCTGAATGGGGTTAAATTTTTAAGGGGGGGGGTATGGAGCAGGAACTGTTATTTGAACGTACATGAAAGCAGGACCGGGGAATGGGGATTTACCGTGTCGGAATGCAGCAGGGAAGATGCGGATGTCCGGGCATTCAGTATTCCTGGCATTATGAAAAAATACGGGTTTCCATATATTGATATTTTGAAAATGGATATCGAAGGCTCTGAATATGAAATTTTTAAGGATAAAAAATGCCTGGAATGGCTTCCTCTT
>CAJTSV010000046.1:0-3848 GCA_910579075.1 uncultured Eubacterium sp. | reverse complement strand
AAAAGTATTAATCATTGAAACACATGACAGGAAAATTCCGGGATGTGAAGCAGCGGTTATGCGAAGGATGAAACACCTGGGTTTTGTATTTGAGAAAACAGGGGAAGATTTTGTTTTTTACAGAAAGCCATGGAATGGATAACAGGGATGGGGAAGGATTATTTTATGAACCAGCGAAAACAGGAAGCAGATTATATAAGGGCGGTTTGCACAGTCTGGATTATAGCCCTCTGGCATCTGCCAGATTATATGGAATCTTCTGGATTCTGCGTAAAATTAACGGGGCCGCTTCCTTCACAGATTACATTCAGCGTGCTGGCAGTTTTTACATATTTATCAGGATATTTTTCCTGCAGGAATAAGATTTCCGGGGCCGGGGATGCTTTCCGGTATTATAAAAAGAGGCTTATTCGGATTTATCCATTATTTGCTGCTGCATGTCTTGCATTTGCGGTTTTATCGATTAATCCTAAAAACACAGTACCTTATCTTTTATCGGGATTTGGTTTCCTCAAATATCCATATCCGCTGACGCTCTGGTTTGTATGCATGCTCCTGGTATTTTATTTTTTTGCGCCGTTTCTGGCATATCAGGCAGGCAAAAAGTCATATATGGTTTTGGGAATTTTGTCCGTTTTTATTGAAACAGTATTTTTTATGGTGCATAAAATGCTGGATGCCGATATCAGACTGTTTTATTACTGGCCGTTTTTTGTATCAGGCATGGCATGTTCAGGAATTGATATTTCTTTCCTTCTTCAGGCTGCAGCGGAGCGGGGGGGGGTAAAAATAAGCCGGTTTTTTATCTGGATAAAAGGATATCTGATATGGATCAGCTTTCCATTATATATTTTACTTGCCGGCAATGCAGGCACGGAATTTAATTTTTATACAATTATATGCAGCCTGTTTTTTCTGATATGCATGTATTCTTTCGGCAGCATGCTGTCCGGAAAGAGCTTCCGCATCTATGGGCTGGTGCGTGAAATCAGCTATGCAAGCATGTGTGCGTATCTTTTTCACAGGCCGATATTACAGATTATTATGATATTTTGTGGAAAATTAAGCATTCTGGCCGCATATGCCGGAGCTTTGCCTGTTATTTTTATCGTAAGCCATCTGATTCAGAGATTGTATGACAGCATTTTAAGGCCGGGTATAGAGGGCGTGCTGAAAAATTAGTTTTAATCTGCATGACGAAGAAATTCCGTATAGAAAAACAAGGTGATATGGGGGAAAGGTGTCTGTATATCGATGAAAACGATTATAATGGCTGGAGGAAAAGGAACCAGAATACAATCCATTGCGCAGGACATACCAAAGCCAATGATAAAAATAAATAACAAGCCCGTGCTTGAATGGGAAATCGCATGCCTGAAAGAACAGGGATTTTGTGATATTATCATTACGGTGTCGCATCTTGCGCATGTAATTATGGATTATTTTCAGGATGGCAGCCGGTTTGGTGTTCATATTGCTTATTATGTAGAAGATGAGCCGCTGGGAAATGCGGGAGCTGTGTTCAAATTGTGGCAGAATGGAGTGCTGGAAGATGATTTTCTGCTGTTAATTGCGGATGCTGTGTTTCATATTGATTTGAAGCGGTTTGCGGATTTTCATTTCTCTTGCCGCGCATTAGCAACGGTGTTTACACATCCGAACAGCCATCCATATGACAGCGGGCTGGTCATTGCTGATGAGAAAAGCAAGCTTGTTACCGGCTGGCTGGGCAGGGAGGATAAAAGGCCGCAGTATTATAAGAACCGGGTAAATGCCGGGATTCATATATTATCTCCGGAAATATTCCGGTTGCCGGGAATCTGTCCTGATTTTGCCGGAGCCGGGAACAAGGCAGACTTAGACCGTGATATAATTATGCCTTTGATATCATCGCGCTGTGTTTATGCTTATGATTCTCCTGAGTATGTAAAAGATATGGGGACACCGGAGCGTTTTTATCAGGTTTCGGCTGACATGGAATCTGGACGCGTTGCAGCAGGCAGCCTTCGAAGCAGACAGAAGGCTGTCTTTTTTGATGCTGCCCTGCTGACAGACAGCCGTTCTTGGAATGCCTGTAATCTTGCTCAGTATGAGATGACAGAAGAAGCGGCAGAGGCTGTAAAGCTTCTCAATAATTCCGGTTATTTTGCGATAGCTGCTGAAAACCAGAAGGAAGATGCGGTGAATGAGCCTGACAGCATTCGTAACAAAATAGAAACGCTGCTCGGCAGAAATGGCGCATGGCTGGATGCTTTTTGTGAAGGCCCGCATGCATTTGAGAAAATAACCCGTGATTATCATTTACAGATGGACGAATGCTGGATTATTGACAGTGGGAAACAGAATATCCAGAGTGAGCTTGTAAAATCCTGTAAAACGGTATCTGCCTGTGTGGAAATTCATGCCGAGGGCACAGAAGTATTAAAAAAGGAGAATGACAGCAGTACTGTTATTTCTGGAGGTGCAGGAGCTGTATTTTTAGAAACGGTGAAATATATATTGCAGCAGTCGGAACATAATGAGGCAGCTGATAAGGCGTAGTGTCAGGGATATATTGATTCAATAATAGAAAAAGACGGTTTGCAGACCTGGCGGTTCTTTCTGATGTTTGGGTAATTCCGTTTATTTCATTTTGCTTTGCCAAGCAAATATAAAGGCTTTCGGCAAATTATGAGAATATACGATACCCAGAGTTCAGAAAGAACCGACCTGGCAGTCTGCAGCCGTCTTTTTTTGCATTTTTAGATATCGGAGACAAATAGGTATATTTACAAACAGTTGAAAATCTTCCATCCAGATGATATAGTATATGCAAAGACAAGACTGGAATTTTATAAACCCGGTAAACCAGGCATATACGAAAAGAGGAGCTGCTGGCGGATGAGGAGCTGATGGAATTTATGATTCTGCCGCTGTCCTATCGCAGGAAAGAAGATAAGGAACAGCAGGTGCGCATGGCCGTGGAACTGGCTGTAAGAATACAGGACAGGAAGCAGCAGGTGTTTACACTGGCGGGAATACTGGCGTTTACAGATAAGGTGATTGACCGGGAAACAACAGGGAAAATAAGGAGGGCGATAGAAATGACCCAGGTAGCAATGATATTTGAGGAAGAAAAACAGGAAGCGCTGGCACGGATAGAGAAAGAAAAGCAGACGCTTGTCCAGGAGATAAAAGAAAAACAGCTGGAAATAGCCCGTATAATAGAAGAAAAACAGGAAGCGCTGGCACAGAAAGAGAAAGAAAAACAAGAAGCCCTGATTCAGAAAGAGAAAGAAAAACAGAAAATGGCCGAATCAGAGAAAAAGACCGTTATCCGCATGATAAAGAAAAATTATTCTTCAGAAGAAATTGTTTCTATCGTAACCAGTTACTCTCAGGACCGTGTAGAGGAGCTGCGGAGGGAAATAGCCGGAGAAAAACAGTGGCAAGAATCATAGCAATCGGGGAACAAAATTTCAGTGAGATTATCTGAAGTGCTATAATAGAGTTGTAACGGGAGTGGCTAATGAAGTATAATTAAAATCACAAGAAAAGAGGTACTCATTATGCCGCAAAGCTACACACCCGAATTTAAAAAGAAAATCGTCCGTCTCCATGAGGAGGAAGGCCGCACCTATAAAAGCATCACTGCCGAGTATGGCGTATCCAAAGCCAGCATCTCCAAGTGGTGCAGCGAATTCAGCAAAGAATGCCAGACAGACCCTCAAGCCAAAGAAGATTATGACTCTATGAAGGAGAACCTCCGGTTAAAACGGGAGATTGAAGAACTACGGAAGGAGATCGCGTTCTTAAAAAAAGCGGCGGCATTCTTTGCGAAGGAAATCGGTTAGAGGCTTACCGGTTCA
>CAJTSV010000045.1:25586-26877 GCA_910579075.1 uncultured Eubacterium sp. | reverse complement strand
TCGTTTGTCAGTTCGTCTGCACAGCCATCCTCAAAGTAGGAACTGATAATCTGGTAAATTACCTGCATCAGATTCGTATCATCCTTATGGACGCGGAACCATGCGGTATCATTGGTTTTGAACATACGATTAACGAGCTTGACCGCTCCAATCTTAAACAGGAACTCTTTGAATAGGAGAAGTCCTGCATCGGAGGATAAATCGCCTCCGTCAAAATTAATTTTAATTTGGCTATTGCTTTCTAAGCTTATGGTGTTTAATATATCCATATAAAGACCCTTTCTTTGGTTTTGATTTGGATTGGACACCTAAATTTTACCATAGATAGAGGTCTTTTTCTATTCACTAAATAAGTGAAAGGCAATATTCAATAAAATACAGTAACTGTGCGGGTTTCAGCAGTTAATGCTGTTATTCCGTGAATAATTCAGGCTATTTTATATTATCCCTTGAATTTTCCACAATTGTTCTTCCTCACATATCACTGAATAAATCACTATTTTATATTATCCCTTGAATTTTCCACAATTATTCTTCATCCATATCACTGAAAAAATCATCCATATCAAATTCTTCCATGGATTCCTCTTTTTTATCCAGTGCATGCATATTCGTGTCCTGCATAAATTTTTCTTCATTATATAAAACCATAATATCCGTAATATCAGGATATGCATCCAGCACATCATATATGCTGCCTTTTCCATACCGCAGGTCTGCCATAATAATTTTATCAAAATCCCCGGCCAGAAACGGCACAAAGCAGTTTGCAAACGAATCCTTGAGCAGCAGCAGGCTTTTTCCTGTCCCGGCTTTTGTCCGGATTTCAATTTTTGCCGTATTTTTTGAAAGAAATACCTGATACCGGTTAAACCCTTCCACGGCTGCATCCATAAAATAAAATGACTCCGATGCTTCCCTGCTGTCATCAAAATATATCCGCACGCCTTCCTGCGATGGATGATGAAACAGCTCTATCTGGTCTTTTGGTACCCTGATATGGACTTTATTATAAGTCGTCCCGTAAAAATCCTGAAATACCGTTTCCCGGTTATACGCATCCAGCGGCGCTGCCACGCGTCCGGTCATATCCGCCCATGCACAGTAGGCATAATAAGCCCCGAGCGCCGTCCAGTGATGGTCGGTGCGGAAATAAATATATTCATCCTGATGCGCCCTTAATACATCCGTCACATCCAGCACAATATCCGGCTCATCCAGTTTTTTCCGGATAGCATTTACCGCCCGCCGGATTCCCTGCGGCATGGCCCCTGCTTTTTCACTGCTTTCT
>CAJTSV010000045.1:242-25576 GCA_910579075.1 uncultured Eubacterium sp. | reverse complement strand
GCGCAAACGGCGGCAGCTTCTGTGGCATGGCCCCTGCTTTGGACGGCAGCATCAGGCATGTGACCTGCTCCCTGCCGTATTGGTTTACGGCATCATTTAAAAAAGCAGAAAGACAGTCTGTATTTTCCTCTATCTGTGCCGGTTCAAAATCCGATTCCGCATGCTTTTCGAGCAGATAGCCGTCTTTTCCAATATACACCCCGTTGATATCCTTTTTTCCAAGCAGCCGTTCCATCGAGACAGCCATATTTACCCACTGGTCACGGAACGCCATCTGGTCATTGAGATATGTCTCATAATGCTCCTGATATTCCCCGCTCCAGATATCTTCCATGGAAAAAACCGGCTTCGTTTCCAGCTGCCTGTTTTCTGTATCAGAATACTCCCTAGACGGAACTATGGCTGTACTGAAAAATCCGGCACCCAGCATGGCACAAAATACAGCAATGCCCGCATTTTTTATGATATTCATGAAAATCCCCCTATCCCAGCCGGCCTAAAACCGGAAATATAAAAACGGATTATACGATGAGTTGACAAGCATTGCCAGGGATGCTGCAAACACTGCCACGATAAAACCGGCACCTGCGGCATCCTTGAGCGCCATGCCCATCCGCTGCTGTCCCAAAATACCCAGAACTGCTTTTTTGCAGACAGACAAAGACCCCAGGGCACATATAAGCAGCAGCACTGCATTGGACAAAAACAGGTACACGGCATGTCTGTCTGCCAGTCCGGCCCCGAAAAACATGGCACGCAGATATCCCCTGCCATCGCTCATATCCTGCCAGGCAAACAGGCTCCATCCAATCATGACAAGAATCATCGTATAAATATGGCAGGCCCAGGCCGGAAGCTTCTGCAACAGGCGTTTCCAGCAGCATTTTTCCAGTATGAGCACGATTCCGTAATACACGCCCCACAGGACAAAATTCCAGTACGCCCCGTGCCACAGTCCGGTCAGCAGCCAGACAATGGCTATGTTGCATATCTGTGCCGCCATTCCCTTACGGTTGCCTCCCAGCGGTATGTATACATATTCTTTAAACCAGGTGCCAAGGGAAATATGCCACCTGCGCCAGAATTCGGTAATGCTTCTGGATTCGTAAGGATAGTCAAAGTTTTCCGTAAACGAAAACCCGAACATATATCCAAGCCCGATTGCCATATCCGAATACCCCGAAAAATCAAAATAAATCTGAAATGTAAACGCCGCTATCCCAATCCAGGCAGACGCTGCTGTCAGGTCAGCCGCCTGAAATGCCGCGATTTCATTCCACAGCATCCCGGCCTGGTTTGCCAGCAGCACTTTTTTCCCAAGCCCGGCCACAAACCGCACAATGCCTTTGAAAAACAGCTCCCGGTTTTCCGTGCGGCTGTCCAGCTGCCCGGCAACTGTCTTGTAACGGATAATCGGTCCTGCAATCAGCTGCGGAAACAGCGCTACATAAGCCCCGAACGTAATAAAATTTTTCTGCACCTTCGCGTCGCCGCGGTACACGTCAATGGTATAGGACATTGTCTGAAATGTATAGAAAGAAATGCCGACCGGCAGCGCCAGTTCCAGTGGAGAAAGCTCGAATGGTGTTATGTTACAGATGGTCTGTATCAAAAAATCTGCATATTTAAAAAAACCAAGCAGCGCCAGATTCACGCATACCGAACAGGCTGCCGCATATCCTGCATATTTCTTTTTCCCCTGTTCCATAAAATGCGATACGGCACGCCCCGCTGTATAATCTACCATTGTGGAAAAAAGAATCAGCACAATGTAAACCGGCTCGCCCCAGGCATAAAAAATAAGGCTTGCCGCAAACAAAACAAAATTACGCCATGTTACCGGAACTGCATAATAAAAAAGCAGCACCAGCGGCAGAAAACGAAATAAGAATAATAAACTGCTGAAAACCATTTTTTAACCTCTGACATCAATTGACGGATTTTTTCACAAACGTAACATGGGGCTGCTTTTCCGGAATCCAGCAGCCCCTTTCTATCAGGATAATTTTTGTTTCAGGACATCCTGCCCTTTTTTATTTACAGACTTTTTTTCTGACATTGCAATATACCAGACATATTTTCCTTTTCTGCCGCATACAGCATTTTTAAACAGCTTCTGTTCAGATGCCGAATAGTCGCTGAGATAATCACTGCTGCTGTTATTGGCTTTATATGCTTTCAAGCTTTTTAACAATTCAGCCGCGCCTGAATTGCTGGACGCTTTGATGACACAGATGCTGCAGGCTTCCTTTTCATCACACAGATACATCAGTGATGATACTTTTTCACGGTCTGATGCCGAAAAGCCGCCAAAATCCTTTGCTTTCGTGGATTTGTATTTTAAACTGCCCTCGCCGCCTGTCTCCTTTAACACTGCCTGGCAAAGCGACTTGCAGCTGACTGCTGCCTGTGCACTGGCTGTCAGCTGGAGCATCATGCCGATTGCCAGCACAAGCGAAAGCAGGCATGCTCCCCCTTTTTTCCACAATGTTCTTTTTCTGCGGTTTACACCACACGCTGTTTCTTCTATATATAAAGTATTCATAATTTACCTCCCTGCCTTTTAAATTAATCCAGTGAACGGTCATAAGCTTCCATCACATCCGCAAATGTATGGTATGCAGAAGCCGTCCAGTGCACGCCGTCCGACGAAGCCAGCTCCGTTTTCAGGCATCCGTCTGCATCCTTTAAAAACCCGGTATAATCATAATATTTTACGCCGAGGCTCTGTGCTATCTTCCTGATTCGCTGGTTTAAATCCGGTATCTGTGCAAATCCGCTGCGGTTATTTTTTTCTGCTTTCGTTACCGGAGATACCGCCAGCAGCACGATATCTGTCTGCGGTGTCCCGGCTTTGATTTCCCTTACGATTTCCTCATATCCTGCGGCAACAGTTTCACTGCTGCGGTAGTGGATTTCATTCATGCCAAGCATCAGGTATACCCGGTAAGGCTGATAAGCAATCACCTGCTCCAGCCCGGTTCTGCCATTAAATACCCGTCTTGTGCGGAATGTCGTTGTATTTAATCCAATGTCTGCTACGACATTCTTGGTGCCGCTTATGCCGATTCCGTCCAGCACCTGGTAAGCAGAAAGACCTGACGTAATGGAATCGCCTGCAAACACGGTCACGCGGTTAAGAGGATTTATCTTTATTGCAGCTGCTTTGGACATGGCGCTGTCCCGCTCTGATTTTTTCTTTGCGGCACACGCCTGTACATAAAAGTAATATTTATGCCCGGTTTTCAGCATGCCCGCCTCAAACCAGCTGTTTTTCGTAATGCCCGTAAAGTTATAATCCCCTTTTTTCTCAGAACAGTAAACCCTGTAATACACCGCACCGCTGGTTTTTTTCCACGATACTTTCACGGAATTCGAAGACGTCCTTTTCAGTTCTATCCCCGTTACTTTATCCAGGGGGCATGAAAAAGCTGCCGGACTGCTGTAAATTTTTGTCCCGTCTTCCAGCACCGCTGCTGCACGGTAATAATACTTCTTTCCTTTTGTTATGCTTTTATCCGTAAAGGCCTGTACCTTCCCATCCTGCGAAGCGATAGTTTTGTAGGTTCCTTTCTTTTTTGCAGAACGCTGCACCTGATAGGAAACGGCATCCTCATACTGCCAGCTGATACGCGCATATTTCCCGTTTTTCACAGAAACCTGAATCTCCAGCTCCGGAATCTCAAGTTCTTCCGGTTCCGGGCCCTGAACCGCCTGTCCGTCTTCCGTGTCCGGGCCCTGCGGCTTCTGGCTGTTTTCTGTACCCGGAGCCTGCGGTATCTGGCCGTTTCCCTCATCCGGGCCCTGAACTGTCTGCCCGCTTCCTTCATCCAGGCCCTGCGGCACTTGTCCGCTTTCCGGCGCAGATACACTGCTGCCGTCTATAAACGCTCCGTTCGCAGCAAGCGGCTGAAAATAAAAAAAGCCGCAAAACAAAGAAAACATAACTCCGGCTGACAGCAGCCATCTGAAAAGCAAACGAAATCTGCACCGGCTGCTATGCATACTGTCTGGCTCCATGGAAATCCCCTCCCGTCTATGTGATTGTCAGGCAATATAAATTCAACAAAATAATACCATATTTATACTATACGATATACGGAGCATAGTCAAGATACTATGCGGGCGAATCCTTCAACTTTTTCCATTGCCATGTACTTTTTCCAATTCACCCAGTTACTCTCCAATTCCACATTGATTCTGCAAATCACATGTGTTATTCTCAATATATCAAACAAGAAAGCGAGGAACAAGCTTATGAAAAAACTACTTCACCTTACCAGTATCTTTCTCTGCACATTTGTCCTCTGCTTCTGCGTATCCCCACAAGCTGCAAGCGCGAATTCTGGCGGAACTACCACGGTCAGCATCAGCGTGCAGTATGGACAGACAGAAGCACGGGATATGCTGCAAATGATCAACGCCTTCCGCACAAACCTGAACGAAGCCTGGGCCTGGAATGAATCAAATACCCAGCGGCTTACTTATGCAGGCCTGTCACCTATGCAGTATGATTATGAACTGGAAAGAATCGCCATGCTAAGGGCAGCTGAGATTGCCATTTCGTTCAGCCATACAAGGCCGAATGGCACAAACTGCTTTACCGCCTTTGGAAACTCCAATGCATATGTGAATAAAGGCGAGAATATTGCATCCGGATATTCCACGGCTTCTTCTGCATTTGAAGGCTGGAAAGAAACAAATGAATATTATGCAAACCAGGGGCACCGCAGAAACATGCTGAGTGACTCCTATAATGCAATTGGCATCGGACACGTATTTTATAATGGAACCCATTACTGGGTACAGGAATTCGGCACTACATCTTCCCCGAATACAGCTGCTACCGCCCCGAATAACAACCGGGAAATGGTAAATATTGAATCGCTCTCCACATTTACCCCAGGCAATTCGACCGGCTCTGGCAACTGGAACAATAACAATTACCGGGAATATTACGTAACCTTTTATGCAAATTACGGCGTTATGAACGAAAACAGCCGGCAGTATACGACAAACCAGAGACTGGCAAGCCTGCCTTACGTGTCCAGAAACGGCTATACCTTCAAAGGCTGGTACACACAGCCGACAGGCGGATATATGATAACAACCAGCACCATTTTTTATGCCGACACTGCGGTTTATGCACAGTGGGAGCCTTATCAGTCCGTATTTTCAAACTTTTCCGTAACAGATGTAACCGCCAATGCAGCAACCATAACAGCCACTCTGCCGCTGCGTTTCATCCGCTCATATGGCATTAATTACGGGACTTCCAACACCTATCTGCCGGAAAACCGGATTGTGGACTGTTATACTTCCACCTCGGCAATTACCCTGCCTGTAACCGGCTTAAAGCCAGACACGATTTATTATTTCAAGCTGTATTATATTTCAGAAAATTCCGAACGCATTGAATCCACGGTCGGTTCCTTTACGACAAAAAAAGCTTCGGAATATACCGTTACCTTTTATCCAAACGGGGGAACGATTGAAGGTCTTTCTTCCATGACAACGACAAACCAGCGGCTTACTTCCCTTCCAAGCGCACAACAGGATAATTATAAATTCGAAGGATGGTACACTGCTGCAAACGGCGGAAGCATGATAACGACGTCCACGGATTTCCGCTCGGATATGAGCGTTTTTGCACACTGGACTTACCAGCCGGCTGTCAATCCGCCTGTCAATCCGCCTGTTAATCCGCCTGTTACTGATACAAATACCGGAAATTCAGGAAGCACAAATACCGGCAGCACTGATGTCAGTGAACCGGACGACATCGACGAAGCGCCAAGCGTGGAAAAAACAAAGCTGAAAAACCTGAAAAATACCGGAAAAGGAAAATTAAAGGTATACTGGAAATGGAATCCTTATGGAGACGGCTACCAGATTGCATACTCCACGAATAAATATTTCCCATCCAGCAAGACAAAACGAATCAGCGCCGGCGTGTTCACCGATTCCAAAACGATTACCGGTCTGAAAAAAGGAACGACTTATTATGTCCGGGTACGGGCCTACCAGAAGGTCAGCGGTGAAAAATTTTACGGCCCATGGAGCAATGTGAAAAAAATCAAGCTGAAAAAATAACATAAATTTCCCGCACTGTGCAGGACAGTACGATGCGCAGTGCAGGAACAGGGGCTGTCGCACGAAACGAAACATATACAAGATATAGTATAGAAGAATGATTTATACCAGCTATATCTTGTATCATTTTTCTCAATGCGACAGCCCCTGACATACAGAGCAGGAGAATAGAAGGATGCATGCAGCGGAAGAAATTGCACAGGAAATTTATCAGGTATATTCCAGCGGCCGCAACGGGATTGTGCTGGAGCTCGAACGCAGGCAGGAGCTGGAGCCGGTGGTGCGGATATTGCAGTCCGCATATTTTGATAACCGGAAAACAGGCCGCGCAGGAGTGGATATTCATTACGGGCTGAAAAAGGAACGTGCTGGCATCAGCTTTGCGCCCGCATGCTATCAGATAACCAGAATCTGTAACCGGAAGCTGGAAGACGGGGAAGCCGGCATGGAAGGAGTCCTGCCGGACAGCTCCCTGGCAGCAGCGGTGGAGCATTTTATGGCGGATAAGCATATCGGGTTTGTGATACTGCATGATTTTCAGCTGATTGATGCAAGGCAGAAGGCAAAGCTTGTGCCTGCGCTTTTGCAGGCATTGGGAAAGCAGAATGTCCGTGAAATGCCGCTGCTTCTGATTACCGTGGATGGGCGTGCGCACCTGCCGGAAGAACTGTTTCCATATATTCACCTGATAGAAGGCAGGAAACCCGGCACGGTGGAAATGAAAGAACAGGTTTCCAGCCTGCTGTCACAAAAGGGGCTTTTGGCCAGTGAGAATTTTCAAAGGGAAATAGTGTCTTATCTGCGGGGCTTCCACTGCTTTGAAGCAGCTTATTTATTTGAGCGGGCGCAGCTTTTGTACGGGGCGGAAGCATTTGACGAGGATAAAAAAAGAATACTGGAGCTTATCAGCAGCGAAAAAGTGAAGCTGCTGGAAAAAGACCGCCTTCTGGAATGGAAAATGGTAAAGCATGCTGACATCGCAAATATGCAGGCGGTAAAAAAATACCTGAAAGAAAGCGGGCTGATTATGGGCAGCCTGGATGATGCCATGGAAAATGGTGTGGAAGTGCCAAAAGGCATTCTGATTATGGGACTGCCCGGAACCGGAAAATCCTTATTTGCCCAGTATGCGGCATCGGTACTCAAGCTGCCCCTGATACGGCTTGAAATGGGCCGGATGATGGGCGGGCATGTCGGCGACAGCGAACGCAACCTGCGCAATGCCCAAAAGCAGGCAGAAGAAATGGCTCCCTGTATCTTGTGGATTGATGAAATTGAAAAAGGCTTTTCCGGGGCGGACGGGAAAAACCGGGATGGAAACGATTACCTGCAGCGGATGACCGGCGGGTTTTTAACATGGCTGCAGGAGAAGAAAAGCTCGTGTTATATCATTGCCACGGCAAACAGCATCCAGGGCATGCCGCCCGAATTTTTCCGCCAGGGACGGTTTGACCGCTGCTTTTATACGGCGATGCCGTCGGAAACCGAGGTGCGCAATATTTTAAACGTACATCTGCAAAAGCCCGGAAGGCAGCATGTAAAGCCTGTTATCAAAGAAGCCGTGGATGGCGTTATACAGCTTGCAGCTGCTGAAAAGCGCTTTATGACCGGGGCAGATGCAGGAGCGCTTGTGTCCAATGCATTCCGCCGCCTTTACCTGGATTATGCCAGCCAGGCGCAGGACATGCAAATGGAGCATGGGGAAGCGGCAGGCGCAGGGAATGCATGTGCAGAAAAACTAAATAAAGAAGCATATGACTGCGTACACCTGGCAGAAGTAATGAAAAAAGAGTTCGGGGAGATGAAAGTGTTCAGCGAGACAAACGGCGAGCAGATTGCTGCGTATACAAGGCTGGCTGAAAAATCGGGATTTGTAAATGCATCGGCAGGGGAAAAAGATTCAGAGGATGTTTTCCGAAGGTATGATGACCGGCTGGCGCACTTTATTATGCAGCTGCAGGAGCATGTGCAGGGATAACAGCAGCAGATGCAGGAAATTGCTTGATGCATATCCGTTTATCATCAGGACAGCAAAATAATCTGGTACAAATAAACAGTAATAATAAATAGAGAAAAATCGATATAAAATATAAAAAAAGCATTTACAAAACAATTTTTTCGTGTTATTATATATACATCGAAACAATGTGTAAATAGATAACAGGAGGAAATACGCCATGAATAATCTGAATGAAATGAACGAAAAACTCGAGCAGATGGCCCGGGATTATTATCAGGGGCTTTCGGTAGAAGAAACTATCCGCAAAACACTGGGAGAAGATATCGCGGCCCGCACCGGGGAATTAGAGCAGATGGTCGGCAGCCTGTCTTCCAAAATCAGCAGCCTGAACGATGAATATGACGGCATGAATCTGAAAATGGCTGTATTTCAGGAAATAGACAAACAGTGCGGGGAAGATACCGCAGCCCAGTTTCAAATGGTTTCTGATTTGAAATACCTGGTTTCCATGCATAATTTTGCCGCATCAAAAGAGATACAGGAAGAACAGGGACAGGACACCGATTTTATCGAAGGAGCCATTCAAAAGACACATGAAATGGAACAGAAAATGGCACAGACCGCTTCACCGCAGGAGCTGGAAGCGCTTCGGGATGAGCTTGCCAGGGTGCTGCCGGATAATCAGGAAGATATGTTCCAGTCTGTCAGCCTGGAAGCGGAGAATGCGGGCTGGGGAGACCTTTTAAAGAAGGCAGAGGAAGCAAAGGAAGGGATTTCCGAACAGGCAAGGAAAGATATTTCCGTTCTGGCAGCAGCAATCTTTTTAAGCGGAAATTCCGATTCGTCTGCCAAAGAAGCAGCTTTAGCCGGAGTTGTGCATATTGAAGAATGCCTTGGCATGGTGGACTGGGTCATTATCTGCATGGCAGCGGCTTCCAGCGGATTTTTCGCAGTCCTGTTAGGAGAAATTACCGGATGGAGCATCCTGACCGTGCTGGGCTTTGCCGGAATGAGTGCGGCAGCGCTCGTGGTCGGCATCCTGACGCTGGTATCAGCCGGGGAAGCCGCATATGAAGCTGTGAAAAAAGCCATCCCTTATGTAAAATCTGCATGGGAAAAATGCCGTCCGCGTCTGGAAGAAGCAGCTTCCAAGGTTAAAGAGGCTGTGGCAGCAGCGTTCGGCGTGATTGCGGATAAGGTTTTCCGTCCTGTTATTTACTGGGCAAGCAATTCCGCGCTTCCGGTTATCCGTGAAAAAATCTGGTACCCGCTGGAACGAAGGCTTCAGGGAATGCTGGAATGGCTGCAGCAGAAAAAAGAACAGGTTATCAGCTTCGTAAAGAGTGCTTCGGCTGCGCAGGATGTACCGGACGCAGAAGGACAGGAAGAAGAAAACGAGGAAGATTTTACCTTTGAAGATTTGGAAGAAGCAGAGTTCGAGTCATAAAGTGCAAAACAGGGACGCGGCTTTTTCTCTGGAAAGGGAAAGGCGCGTCCCTGCTTCTTATTTCTTTGTTTTAGATTTTACCAATAACATCATCGGGCGGTGCATTTCCTGTACCATCCCTGGAAGGCTTTTCATTTCTGCAGGCGGCTGTGCTTCTTCCACCGCCTGAATTTCAAAACCACTGTTTAAAAGTCCCATCAGTATCTGGGTCAGCGTATGATGCTGTTTTTCGACTTCACATCCTAAAAAGCGTGTTTTTTGTTTTCCCGGCAGAAAATAATTATCAATCATTCATTCATTTTTCATTATCGTGTTTTCCTTTCCGATTGAATCTGGCTCTGTCCCCGGTTTTGGATTTTATGGGATTGAGCAGCGTTTCGCCCTGAAAACCTATTTGACGTTTCTGCCTTATCACGGTATAATGGTAACACTTGGGAATCTGTATCAAATGATATCTTTCATTGGAGAAAGGGTCAGATGCGGATTTCGACAGACGAAAAGGAGAGACTCATGGCAGATATCAGACCATTTCCCTGCATCCGTCCCAGCAGGGAAAAAGCAGCAAGCGTTGCAGCACTTCCATATGATGTATACAGCCGCAGCGAGGCGAAGCTGAAAGCGGCTGAAAACCCGGATTCATTTTTAAATATCGACCGGCCGGAAACACAGTTTGCGGATGATG
Organism: uncultured Eubacterium sp.; assembly: GCA_910579075.1. Taxonomy (GTDB): domain Bacteria; phylum Bacillota; class Clostridia; order Lachnospirales; family Lachnospiraceae; genus Eubacterium_J. The sequence goes on along the minus strand of CAJTSV010000045.1, from coordinate 15,394 downwards.
CAGACATGTACAGCGAACAGGTGTACCAGAAGGCGCATGACCTGTTGTGGGAACGGGTGGCAGACGGTTCCTTTATCCGGGATGAAAAGCGCTGCTATTATGTTTACGAGCTGACAATGGATGGAAGGACACAGACGGGCATTACGGCCTGTGCATCGATAGATGATTACGAAAACCAGGTCATTAAAAAGCATGAAAATACCCGTGCGGATAAAGAAGCAGACCGTATCCGCCATGTAGACAGCTGCAATGCACAGACCGGGCCGATTTTTCTCGCATACCGTTCGAATGAGACGGTTGAACGGATTGTTACAGAAGCCAAAAAACAGGAGCCGCTGTATGATTTTGTATCAGAAGACGGCATCCGCCACCGTGTTTTTGCCATTCGTGAAGATGACCGCATTCAGGCGGTGCAGGATGCGTTTGCCGCAATTGGGGAGATTTATATTGCAGACGGGCATCACCGTGCGGCGTCTGCTGTCAAGGCAGGACTCAGACGCAGGCAGCTGCATCCGGGCTATACGGGAGAGGAAGAATTTAATTATTTCCTGTCCGTGCTGTTCCCGCATGACCAGCTTCTGATTTTAGATTATAACCGGGTGGTAAAAGACCTCGGCGGGCTCTCAAAGCAGGCGTTTTTGGAAAAAGCGGGACAGGCTTTTGAAATAGGGCAGATACCGCGGGAAGGGCGCAGGCCGCAGAAAAAAGGGAATTTCACAATGTATCTGGACGGCCAGTGGTATTTATGCAGGATAAAACCGCAGGATATTCCGGATGACCCGGTAAAGAGCCTGGATGTGTCCCTGCTGCAGGACCTGCTGTTAGAGCCGGTGCTGGGCATACATGACCCGAAGACCGACAGCCGCATTGATTTTATTGGCGGAATACGCGGGCTGGATGAGCTGGAACGCAGGGTGTCGGCAGACTGTGCGGCTGCATTTGCGATGTACCCGACGAGTATTTCCGAATTGTTTGCAGTTGCGGATGCAGGGCTGTTAATGCCGCCAAAGTCTACGTGGTTTGAGCCAAAGCTGCGCAGCGGGCTGTTTATCCATGCGCTGGACTGAAACAGTCTGCTGTGCGGAATCGTTAAACAGGAACCGGCATGCTGTCTGGAACAGGGAAGGAGCGGGCAGGATGATGATGACACAGGAGCCGTCCATCCTTACAGAGGGGCTGGAAAACCTGCAAAAGGCAGATTCGAATATGGTTTTCGGATATCTGGAAAAGCTGGTGCCGGACATTTTGAATTTTGGAATACAGATTGTGCTTGCGGTGCTGCTTTACCTGGCAGGAAAGCGGGTGATTGCCTTTCTCTGCACAGTGCTGCGCAAATCGCTGGAACGAAGGGATATTGATATCGGTGTCCGCCAGTTTCTGGATTCGGTGAGCAGGTACTGCCTGTATTTTGTGCTCTGGCTGATGATTCTGACGCTGTTTGGCATTACGACAGCTTCGGTGATTGCCGTGCTGGGCTCCGCAGGGCTGACGCTCGGGCTTGCGCTGCAGGGCAGCCTTGCCAATTTTGCGGGCGGCGTGCTGATTCTGCTGCTCGGGCCGTTTCATGTCGGTGATTATATCATATCCGGTGAAACGGGGCATGAAGGGACTGTTACGGAAATATCGACATTTTATACGAAAATACAGACAGCCGATAACCAGACCGTCATGATTCCAAACGGCAGGCTTGCGGACGGTGCAATTGTAAATGTGACTGGCCAGCAGACCCGGCGTATTGACATTCTGGTCGGGATATCGTATGATGCTGACTTGAAAAAGGCCAAGCAGGTATTGAGCAGCCTGGCCGAAAAAGAAGAACGGATTCTGACAGGCCAGCCGGTCAATGTGTTTGTGTCCAGCCTTGGAAACAGCAGCGTGGAGGTAGGCTGCCGGTTCTGGGTAAAATCAGAGGATTACTGGCAGACGAAATGGGATATGCTTGAAGCTGTCAAGCTGGCTTTTGATGAAAACGGGATAGAGATACCATTTCCGCAGGTGGATGTGCATATGAAAGAACGGCATCTGGATAATATGGCAGAAAAAAGCAATACTAAGTAAAAACAGGAGGAGATAAAAATTTGAAACTTTCAGACCTGACTGCATATGAAATTGTAGAACAAAAGGAACTTGCCGACATCCATTCCGCCGGCTGCATCCTGCGCCATAAAAAGAGCGGCGCAAAAATTACGGTCATTTCGAATGATGACGAAAACAAAGTATTTTATATCGGATTCCGCACCCCGGCGAACGACAGCACGGGAGTGCCGCATATTATTGAGCATTCGGTGCTGTGCGGCTCGGATGAATTTCCGGTAAAGGACCCGTTTGTGGAGCTTGTCAAAGGCTCTTTGAACACATTTCTGAATGCGATGACATACCCGGATAAAACGGTATATCCGGTTGCAAGCTGCAATGACAAGGATTTCCAGAACCTGATGCACGTATACCTGGATGCCGTCCTGCACCCGGATATTTACCGGCATGAAGAAATCTTCCGCCAGGAAGGCTGGCACTATGAGCTGGAAACGCAGGACGGGCCGGTTACCTTAAACGGGGTTGTTTATAATGAAATGAAAGGGGCATTTTCTTCGCCGGAAGATGTGCTGGAGCGTGTGGTATTAAATACAATGTTTCCAGATACCACTTATGCCAATGAGTCTGGCGGCGACCCGGCGTGCATACCGGACCTGACGTATGAGGCTTTTTTGGATTTCCACCGCAGGTATTATCATCCATGCAATTCGTATATTTACCTGTACGGCGATATGGACGCGGCAGAAAAGCTGGACTGGATGGATAAGGCGTATCTGTCCCATTATGATAAAATCGAGCTGGATTCGGCTGTCGGGTTCCAAAAGCCGTTTGACAAAATAAAAGAAGTGACCCGCAAATACCCGATTGCAAGCTCGGAAAGCGAACAGGACAACACCTATTTCACATACAGCGTGGCAGCCGGGACAACGCTGGATGCAGAGTTATACCTGGCGTTTGAAATTCTGGATTATGCGCTGTTAAGTGCGCCGGGCGCGCCGTTAAAGCAGGCTCTTTTGGATGCCAAAATCGGCAAGGACGTCATAGGCGGTTTTGACAGCTCCATATACCAGCCGATTTTTAACGTTACCGTGAAAAACGCAAATACGAAGGACAGGGAAAAATTTGTACAGGTCATTGAAAGCACCCTGCAAAAGCTGGCCAGCGACGGGCTGAACAAAAAAGCGCTGTTAGCAGGGTTAAACAGCAGCGAGTTTAAATTCCGGGAAGCTGATTTTGGCTCTTATCCGAAGGGGCTTATTTACGGGCTGCAGTGCCTGGACAGCTGGCTGTATGATGATGCGCTGCCGTTTATCCATCTGGAAGCGCTTGATACATTCCGGTTTTTGAAAGAGCAGGCAGGAAGCGGGTATTTTGAAGCGCTGATTCAGAAATATTTTCTGGATAACACGCACAAGGCCGTTGTCACAGTTGAGCCGGAAAAGGGGCTGAACGAAAAGAATGAAAAAGCACTGGAAGAAAAGCTGGCAGCCTATAAACGTTCCTTAAGCAGTGAGCAGCTGCAAAAGCTTATCAGCGATACCGTGCACCTGAAAGAATACCAGCAGGAGCCGTCCGCAAAGGAAGACCTTGAAAAAATCCCGATGCTGGCGCGCGGCGATATGAAGAAGGAAGCAGCGCCATTCTATAATGAAGAAAAAACGGTTTCCGGCACAACGGTTATCCATCACAGCCTGTATGCAAATGGCATTAATTACCTGTCGATGTTTTTTGATATTTCCGGCATCCCGGAAGAATGGATTCCGTATCTGGGCGTGCTTAAGGCAGTGCTCGGGGATATGGACACGCAGGATTATTCGTATGAAGACCTGGCAAATGAAATCAACCTTCATACCGGCGGCATTTATTCGAACCTGTTTGCAGCAACAGACCAGAAGGAACCAGATACGCTTGTGCAGAAATTTGAAGTCAGCGTAAAAGCGCTGCACAGTGAGACTGGCACGGCGCTGCGCCTGATGCAGAGCATGCTCTGCCGCACAAAGCTGGAAGATGACAAGCGGCTGTACGAGGTTGTTGCACAGGCAAAATCCCGCATGGAAATGCAGCTGATGCAGGCGGGCCATACCATGTCAGCACTGCGTGCGATGTCTTATTTTTCAGCAGCCGGACGTTTCGCCGACCTGGCAGGGGGTATCGGGCTGTACCGGCTTCTGGCAGAAACAGAGCATGATTTTGAAAACCGGAAGGAAGGCTTAAAAGAAATTTTAAGGAAGCTGTTTGTGACTGTTTTCCGGCCGGAGAAGCTGACAGTCAGCCTGACTGGCGATGAGGAAGGCTATGCGGCATTTGAACCGGAGCTGGCAGCTTTTCAGGCGGCACTGTTTACCGGGGAATGCGAGGAAGCCAGCAGAGGATTTTCCTGTACGAAGAAAAACGAAGGCTTTAAAAATGCGGCACAGGTACAGTATGTATCAAGGGCCGGCAATTATATCAGGCATGGCTTTGCATATACCGGAGCGCTGCGGATTCTGAAAGTGATTTTAAATTATGATTACCTGTGGCTGAATATCCGCGTCAAAGGCGGTGCATATGGCTGCATGAGCGGGTTTTCCAGAAACGGGGACACGTATTTTTCGACCTACCGTGACCCGAACCTTCGTAAATCCAATGAGGTATTTGAGGGAATCCCGGATTATATCCGGCAGTTTGATGCCAGTGAGCGCGACATGACAAAATACATTATTGGAACCATCAGCGGAATGGACACGCCGTTAAATCCGTCTGCGAAGGGCATGCGCTCGATGACCGCTTACCTCGTGCACCAGACACCCCAGGATGTCCAGAAAGAACGGGATGAGGTGCTGGGTGCAGGAGCCGGAGATATCCGTGCACTGGAGCCTTTGATTGCAGCTGTCTTATCGGATGAAAACCTCTGTGTCATCGGCAATGAAACCATGCTTCAAAAAGAAGCAGGCATGTTTTATGAACTGTCAGATTTGTTTTCATAATGTATAGAAAGAAATACAGGGACAGAAAGGAATATGAAGGATAGAAAGGAATACAATGGATAACAGCACTACAGGCTTTAAATCAGGATTTGTAACCATTATCGGAAGGCCGAATGTCGGAAAATCGACGCTGATGAATCAGATTATCGGGCAGAAAATCGCGATTACGTCAAACAAGCCGCAGACCACGCGCAGCCGCATACAGACCGTTTATACCGACAAAAACCGGGGGCAGATTGTGTTTCTGGACACCCCCGGCATCCATAAGGCCAAAAACAGGCTCGGGCGGTATATGGTAAATGCTGCCGAGCATACTCTCCGGGATGTGGATGTGATACTGTGGCTGGCAGAACCGGCCAGCTTTATCGGGGCAGGAGAGCGGCACATTGCGGAGCTTTTGAAAAAAACGAGCCTTCCGGTTATTCTGGTCATAAACAAAATCGATACGCTGAAAAAGAAAGAAGAACTGCTCCGGTTTATGGACAATTACCGCCAGGTGTATGAGTTTGACGAAATTGTGCCGGCTTCGGCATTAAAGGGGGATAATGTATCGGATGTCATTGACATGATTTTTAAGTATCTTCCTTACGGCCCGATGTTTTATGACGAAGATACGGTAACCGACCAGCCGGAGCGGCAGATTGTGGCAGAGATTATCCGTGAAAAAGCACTTCATGCCCTGGACGAGGAAGTGCCGCACGGCATTGCGGTTACGATAGAGCGCATGAAGCAGCGCAGGGATAAAAATATTACGGATATTGAGGCAGCGATTGTCTGTGAGCGGGATTCGCACAAAGGCATTATTATTGGAAAGGGCGGCGTGATGCTGAAAAAAATCGGTTCCAATGCGCGTTTTGAAATTGAAAAAATGCTGGAACGCCAGGTGAATTTAAGGCTCTGGGTCAAGGTGCGCAAAAACTGGCGGGATAATGACCTGATGCTGAAAAACTTTGGCTATCACGAGAAGGAATAAAAACTGCCAGATTTTATCTCGTATCAGAATTGAAAATATGCAGAACCTATACAGAAACAGAAAGGATGAAGCTGAAAAGCCATCCCAGGATAAAGGGGAATGCATATGACAAGAGACTGCTGGAAAGATTTTGCCGACAGCGGCAGGGTCAGTGATTACTTAAAGTACCGGGAACAGGAACGCTGCTGCGTGCGGGAGCCTGCAGCAGCGGCAGGAATGGGTGGATTAGAGCATGGGACAGACAATTGTCCTGACGGGCATGGTGCTTTCGGCAATGCCTGTGGGTGATTATGATAAGCGGATTCAGATTCTGACAAGGGAAAGGGGAAAAATTGCGGCCTTTGTGCGCGGCGCAAGGCGTCCGAACAGTGCTCTGCTGGCCGCATCCAGTCCTTTTTCCTTTGGGCAGTTTGAAGTGTTTGAGGGAAAGAGCGCCTATACTGTGGCAAAAGCATCTATTCTGCATTATTTCAGGGAGCTTGCACAGAATCTGGACGCTGCGTATTATGGGTTTTATTTTCTGGAAATGGCATCGTATTATACACAGGAAAATATGGACGGGACGGATTTTCTGAATCTTTTGTACCTGTCGCTCAAGGCGCTTCTCCATAAGACGCTTCCAAACCAGCTTGTCCGCAGGATTTATGAGCTGCGGGTCCTGGTCCTGCTTGGTGAATATCCGGATGTGTTTTCGTGCATGAAATGCGGACGCAGGGACGGTCTTTATTACTTTTCGGCCGTGCGCCACGGGATGCTGTGCATGGACTGCCTGAAAGGGGAGCGCGCGGTACCGCTGGATGAAAGCGTGCTGTATGCCCTGCAGTATATTTTGACAGCTCCGCTGGAAAAGCTGTATACATTTACACTGAGCACGCCGGTACTTGCAAGGCTTGCAGAAATTGTTTCCGGGTACATACAGCAGTACAATGACCATGAATTCAAATCCGAAGCAATGCTGGAAGAAAAATCCGGGATTTTATAAATTTACGAATGCACTGGAATGTTTTACAGAAACGATGCCAGGAAAAAACAGAGGAGGCAATAGCTATGAAACGGAAGCTGTACGCAGCACTGGGCATTTGTGCGTCAGCCAGTATGATAACAGCCTGCGGGACTTCATTTGAGGCTGCGGAAAGCACAGTCTATGTGACAAAACAGGGAAATGTAATCGGCGCGGACATTGAGGATTTTAACGAGGAATATTATGATGCAGAGGAACTGGAAGCGTATATTGCAGAATCTGTGGAAAACTATGTGGCGCTGAATGGAGATGGAAGTATTGAGCTGGACAGGTTTGAGACAAAATCACAGGACAACGGCGTAATGGCGAACCTGTATCTGAATTATGCAACATACATTGATTATGCACTGTTTAATGAGGTTGAATTTTTTGACGGAACCATTGCACAGGCGGGGGAAGAAGGGTATGAGTTTGACCAGGAATTCCAGGGAGTGGAAGACGGCAGCCTTACCGGCAGCATCGATGTGCAGGGGCTTTTGGAAGATGGGGAGCTGCGCGCTGTCATTATCGGGGAAGAAACAACCGTTAAAATAGACGGGACAATTCAGGCTGTTTCAGACGGCAATGCGGAAGTGACTGGCAAAAACACGGCACAGGTGCATTACGATATGGAAGACCCGGATGCAAAGCCGGCTTATATTCTGTACAGGCAGTAGCGCTTTGGATGGAAAGCGAAAGCCTGCGGGATTTAAAATATGAGGGAGGAATCAGGAAATGGAAAAATCAATGGAAAAAATAACAGCTCTGGCAAAAGCGAGGGGGTTTGTCTATCCAGGCTCCGAAATTTACGGCGGCCTGGCTAATACGTGGGATTACGGCAACCTTGGCGTGGAGCTGAAAAATAATGTAAAAAAAGCGTGGTGGCAGAAATTTGTACAGGAAAATCCATACAATGTCGGCGTGGACTGCGCGATTTTAATGAACCCGCAGACGTGGGTGGCATCCGGCCACCTGGGCGGTTTTTCCGACCCGCTTATGGACTGTAAGGAATGCCATGAGCGTTTCCGTGCAGATAAAATTATTGAGGATTTTGCTCAGGAGCATGATATCACGCTGGAAGAAAGCGTCGACGGCTGGACGAACGAAGCGATGGTAAGCTTTATCGAAGAACACCAGGTACCATGCCCGGGCTGCGGCAAGCATAATTTTACAGATATCCGCCAGTTTAACCTGATGTTTAAAACCTTTCAGGGCGTGACAGAGGACGCGAAAAATACGGTTTATTTAAGGCCGGAAACAGCACAGGGAATTTTTGTCAATTTTAAAAACGTGCAGCGGACTTCCCGCAAAAAGATTCCGTTTGGCATTGCACAGATTGGAAAATCGTTCCGCAATGAAATCACGCCTGGCAACTTTACATTCCGTACCAGGGAATTTGAGCAGATGGAGCTGGAATTTTTCTGCGAGCCTGGCACAGACCTGGAGTGGTTTGACTACTGGAGAAGCTTCTGCCGTGACTGGCTGTTAAGCCTTGGCATGAAAGAGGATGAGCTGCGCTTGAGAGACCATGACCCGGCAGAACTTGCTTTTTACAGCAAGGCAACAACGGACTTTGAATTCTTATTCCCGTTTGGCTGGGGCGAGCTGTGGGGCATTGCGGACCGCACGGACTATGACCTGACCCAGCACCAGAATACATCCGGGCAGGATTTGTCGTATTTTGATGATACAAAGAACGAAAAATATGTGCCTTATGTCATCGAGCCGTCGCTTGGTGCAGACCGTGTCGTGCTTGCCTTTTTATGTGCAGCTTATGACGAGGAAAATATCGGTACCGAAGAAAAGCCGGATATGCGCACCGTGCTTCATTTTCATCCGGCGCTTGCCCCGGTAAAAATCGGCGTGCTGCCACTGTCCAAAAAGCTGAACGAGGGCGCGCAAAAGGTATTTGCACAGCTGTCGAAAAAATATAACTGCGAATTTGATGACCGTGGAAATATCGGCAAACGCTACCGCCGCCAGGATGAAATCGGGACGCCGTTCTGCGTGACCTATGATTTTGATTCGGAACAGGACCATGCCGTAACCGTGCGTTTCCGCGATTCCATGGAACAGGAGCGCGTGCCGGTACAGGAGCTGGACGCATATTTTGCAGATAAATTTGATTTTTAACATGCTGCCTGTAAGTTAAAAATCAAGATTCTTGGAAAAAAATGTTGCGAATGTGGAAAATTGTGTTAAAATAGATATGTGCGCAGACTGCTGGCGCAGACAATGTTAACAATGTGGATAAAATCCAGGCATGGCTGTCTGTAAAAAATCCACAAAAAAATAACCAAAGTCATATTTTAGGAGGAATTAGCAAATGGCAAACAAATGGGTATATTTGTTCAGCGAAGGCAAAGCAGACATGCGTGAGCTGCTTGGCGGCAAAGGCGCAAACCTGGCAGAAATGACAAACCTCGGGCTTCCGGTTCCGCAGGGATTTACGATTACAACGGAAGCGTGTACACAGTATTATGAAGACGGCCGTGAAATCAATCAGGAAATTCAGGGCCAGATTAATGAGTACATTGTAAAGATGGAAGAAATTACAGGCAAGAAATTCGGCGATAAGGAAAATCCGCTGCTTGTTTCGGTTCGTTCCGGTGCAAGGGCTTCCATGCCTGGCATGATGGACACTATCTTAAATCTTGGCTTAAATGAGACTGTTGTAAATGTTATTGCTGAGAAATCCGGCAATGCGCGCTGGGCATGGGACTGCTACCGCAGATTTATCCAGATGTATTCAGACGTTGTTATGGAAGTAGGCAAGAAATACTTCGAACAGCTGATTGACGCTATGAAAGAGAAAAAGGGCGTTACTTATGACGTAGACCTGACTGCAGATGACTTAAAGGAATTAGCATCCCAGTTTAAGGCTGAATACAAGGCAAAAATCGGCAGCGATTTCCCGGATGACCCGAAGGAGCAGTTAATGGGCGCTATCAAAGCTGTATTCCGTTCCTGGGACAACCCTCGTGCAAATGTATACCGCCGCGACAACGATATCCCGTATTCCTGGGGTACTGCTGTAAACGTACAGTCCATGGCATTCGGCAATATGGGTGATGACTGCGGTACCGGTGTTGCATTTACACGTGACCCTGCAACAGGCGAACGCAAGCTGATGGGCGAATTCCTGGTAAACGCACAGGGCGAGGACGTGGTAGCCGGCGTGCGTACACCAATGCCGATTGCAAAAATGGAACAGGAATTCCCGGAAGCATTCAAGCAGTTTACCGAAGTATGTGAAAAGCTTGAAAAGCACTACAGGGATATGCAGGATATGGAGTTTACAGTAGAAAACAAAAAGCTCTATATGCTCCAGACAAGAAATGGCAAGAGAACAGCTCAGGCTGCATTAAAGATTGCCTGTGACTTAGTGGATGAGGGCATGCGCACAGAAGAAGAAGCTGTTGCAATGATTGACCCTCGTAACTTAGATACATTACTGCATCCGCAGTTTGACGCTGCTGCTTTAAAAGCGGCTGTTCCGGTTGGCAGGGGCCTTGGCGCATCTCCGGGAGCTGCATGCGGCAAAATCGTATTCTCCGCAGAAGATGCTGTAGAATGGCATGACAGGGGAGAAAAAGTCGTTCTGGTACGTCTTGAGACATCACCGGAAGATATTACCGGCATGAAAGCAGCCCAGGGTATCTTAACAGTACGCGGCGGCATGACATCCCACGCAGCCGTTGTAGCACGCGGCATGGGTACCTGCTGTGTATCTGGATGCGGCGATATTGCCATGGATGAAGAAAACAAGAAATTTACACTCGCTGGCAAAGAATACCATGAAGGAGATTTCATCTCTATCGATGGTTCTACCGGAAATATTTATGACGGTGAAATTCAGACTGTGGATGCTACCATCGCAGGCGAATTCGGCAGAATCATGGACTGGGCAGACAAGTACAGAAGGCTTAAAGTCCGCACCAATGCAGATACACCGGCAGATGCAAAGAAAGCACGCGAGCTTGGCGCAGAAGGCATCGGCCTTTGCCGTACAGAGCATATGTTCTTCGAAGAAGACAGGATTGCAGCATTCCGTGAAATGATCTGCTCCGATACCGTAGAAGAAAGAGAAGCAGCACTGGGCAAGATTCTTCCATACCAGCAGGGAGACTTCGAAAAATTATACGAAGCTCTGGAAGGCTGCCCGGTTACTATCCGCTTCTTAGACCCGCCTCTGCATGAGTTCGTTCCGACAGAAGAAGAAGATATTGCGAAGCTGGCAAATGCACAGGGCAAGTCTGTAGAAGAAATCAAGACATTAATTGATTCCCTGCATGAGTTCAATCCGATGATGGGCCACCGCGGCTGCCGTCTTGCAGTTACTTATCCGGAAATTGCAAAGATGCAGACAAAGGCTGTTATCCGTGCAGCAATCAATGTTCAGAAAGCACATGCTGACTGGAATGTAAAACCGGAAATCATGATTCCATTAATCTGCGACATCAAAGAGTTAAAGAACGTGAAGAAAGTCGTAGTGGAAACAGCAGACGCTGAAATCGCAGCAGCGGGCGTGAAGTTAGAATATGAAGTAGGCACGATGATTGAGATTCCAAGGGCAGCCCTGACTGCTGATGAAATCGCATCGGAAGCTGATTTCTTCTGCTTCGGTACAAACGACCTGACACAGATGACCTTCGGTTTCTCCCGTGACGATTCCGGCAAGTTCCTGGACGCATACTACGATGCAAAGATTTTTGAAAATGACCCATTTGCAAAGCTTGACCAGACAGGTGTCGGCAAGCTGATGGAAACAGCAATCAAGCTTGGCAAGCCGGTAAATGACAAGCTGCACGTAGGTATCTGCGGCGAGCACGGCGGCGACCCGTCTTCGGTAGAGTTCTGCCATAAGATTGGGCTGGATTATGTGTCCTGTTCACCGTTCCGTGTGCCGATTGCAAGACTGGCAGCAGCTCAGGCGGCTATTGCACAAAAGTAGTACACTGCAGTTTATGTTACGAAGCACTATCCATTTCCATGAGATTTGTAAGAACAAATTCCATAGGAGAAAAGATAGCTGAAATAGCAAAAATGTTATAAAAAGTAAGAGATAGACCTTGTAGGGGAAAGAAATTTCCTTTACAGGGTCTTTTTTTTGCAAACAGGCATGGAGAAAAAAAGCCTTAAAATAAGGGCATTAGAAGTGCATAAAATTGAAATTTTATGCTGCAATGTGGATAAGGCAGCTAGGAATCGGCAAATAAACAAGTGACCGGACGCAGGTGGCGAATTAAAAATTTAATAATTTTCTATGTAATTTCAGGGAAATGGATTTTGCAAAATCTAATGATTTCTATGGAAATGAAGGTTGCTAAATGACATAGAGATTTTTGAAAATATTGTTTTCGGGAAAGCTGTTTATTTATAAGAATCCAGTAAAATCAATAGTTGCAGCAGTTTTAATCTCCCAAAAATATTTTTGGGAAAAGCAGAAATTCCCAAAAGTATGAATTTGGGAAAGCATTTTTCGGATTTGGGAAAGCTGTTTTCAATTTTGGGAGAATGATATGCACTTTATATTGCCAGAGAGGTAAGGTGCAAAATGCGAAAAAAGAATTACAAGGGCAGATGTGAAAAACGTGTTCTTGCAAAGTGTCAGGATGTATGCAGGACATATGACAGTATTCAATACGCTTATGCCGATGTGCTACAAGAGAGCGAGGATATTAAAGAAATCAGGTGCAATGTGCTGTTGGATGGATTGGAAATGGGGGATTATACTTCAGATTTCGTTTGCGTGAAATCAGATGGCATTTTAATGGTTCGGGAATGTGTATTTCGGAAATTCCTGTTAAAGCCTATGACTGTAAAGTTATTGGATGCATCAAGGGATTACTGGTTAAGGCATGGAGTTACGGATTGGGGGTTGGTGATAGATGAAGAAAAATAGCTTAATGAAGTAAGATGAAAGCATCATTAGGATTTTGGATATTTCTTCTGACAAGCTGCTTATTATTGACTGCCTAAAGAAGAGTATGCCTAAGTGGGTGGAATTGTCATTTATAGAAAGCTATACAGAGATTACCAGTGCTGAACTGCTGCAATCCTCTGATATTGTTATTCGGGATATGGATTTGTTCGATGCGGAAAGCAGACGGTTTATTCATGAACATTACACAATGATTGCTGGTATCTTGCCTTTTGTGTCTGAAGAAAGGGAAAGGACGAGAATTATCAAGAAAGTTGCAGAGGAAAAGAATGTCAATCAACGCACAATCCGTAATTACTTATGTTTGTACCTTGCTTATCAGGATATATCTGTGCTTGCTCCAAAACAAAAATCAGACAGCAGAGCATTAACAAAGGATGAGAAGAATATCAGATGGGCGTTGAACAAATTTTTCTATAATAAACATAAGAACAGCCTTACAACTGCATATACCATGATGTTGAAAGAAAAATATTGTGATGGGGAAGGGAAACTGCTGCCCGAACATCCATCTATCCACCAGTTCAGATATTTTGAGAGAAAACACAGGAAGATGCAGACTTATTATATTTCTAGGGATGGACTGAAAAATTATCAACGGAACAACAGACCGCTGCTTGGGGATGGGGTACAGGAATTTGCCCCTCATGTTGGGATAGCCATGTTGGATGCCACTGTATGTGACATTTACCTTGTCAATGAATCAGGAAATCTTATTGGCAGACCAATTTTGACAATCTGCATAGATGCTTATAGTGGTTTATGTTGTGGTTATTCTTTATCATGGGAGGGTGGAACCTATAGCTTGCGTGGTTTAATGCTTAATGTGATTGCTGATAAAGTCAAACACTGTGAGAGATTCGGAATTATGATTAATAAATCGGACTGGAATTGTGACCGTTTGCCAGCTACACTTGTTACTGATATGGGAAGTGAATATAAATCAGGGAATTTTGAACAGCTTGCAGAGCTGGGGGTTACGATTGTTAATCTGCCTTCTTATCGTCCAGAATTAAAAGGACAGGTGGAAAAAGCATTTTTCTTGTGTATGGCTAGTAGAAAATGGTGCATATATTTGTTTTGAGCTTATTGAGAGCCGATTTGAGGGCATTGATTTAAACAGGGTACAGGAATCAAAGGACAGACAAAAAACACTGGTAAAGAGTGTTACAGAGGACAATCTACGGGCAAGGATTGAACTTTCAAGTCATATTGAAGAAATCATTCATTCTGCTTCTGCTCCTGAAAATGTGGATATTAAAGGAATCAGAAAAAACAGGGAAAAAGAAAAGCAGAGAAACCATGTGGATTATGCGAAAGAAGGTGTGTACCATGCTTGAAACGAAGGATATATTAACTTTGCTGCCAGAGATGAAATCAGGAAAGGAGCTTGCTTCTGAAATGGCAATTTTGCCAAAGTATAACGAAAATGTCAGAAATGAGAATCAGGCAATAAGGTTAATGGCATTGTCAGACCTTTACAATGTATACATTCCTTCTGCTATGAGCATGGAGATATATAGCAAGCTATACCTTGCTTTGCTACGCAGCTTACAGAAAAAGGGTACAAAGGATGCCATTAAACAGCGATATGAGAATCATAAGGCGATTATGCAGCAAAGTTCTGTTGGGATAATGGGCGGTTCGGACAGCTTTACAATCATAGGATGTAGCGGTATTGGAAAGTCCTCTGCTATATCCAGAGCAATCAATCTGATTACAGAGAATCGTGTCATTGAAATTAAGCAGCCATATATAAAAATAATTCCTTGTTTGGTGGTTCAGACCCCATTCGATTCATCAGTTAAAGGCTTGATATTAGAGATATTACGCAAGGTAGATGAAATGTTGGAAAGCGATTATTATACAAATGCCGTAAAATCAAGAAATGCAACTACTGATATGCTGATTGGGGCAGTGAGTACCATAGCACTAAACCATATTGGCTTGCTGATAGTTGATGAAATTCAAAATGTGGTTAATTCTAAAAATGGCAAAAGCCTTGTCGAGATGCTTATACAGCTCATTAATAATAGTGGAATATCAATTTGCATGGTGGGAACACCTGAAAGCAAAGTGTTCTTTGAACAGGCTATGCAGCTTGCCAGAAGAAGTTTGGGATTGGAATATGGCGCAATGGCATACAATGAAGAATTTAAGGGGATTTGCAAGGTATTATATTCTTATCAGTATGTGCAGCAGTTGGCAGAGATAACAGATGCTGTCATCGAGTGG
>CAJTSV010000045.1:0-231 GCA_910579075.1 uncultured Eubacterium sp. | reverse complement strand
ACATAGTGCAGGGGTTATATCGGTAGTAGTTTCCCTAATACATGATGCACAGGAGATAGCGATTTTAAATGGTAAAGAGGTTTTAAATTTGGAAACATTGAATGAAGCATACCAAAAAAGATTATCACTGCTGCATTGAAGTGCTATAATAAAGTTGTAACGGGAGTGGCTAATGAGATATAATCAATAATACAAGAAAAGAGGTACTCATTATGTCACAAAACTACACTC
>CAJTSV010000044.1 GCA_910579075.1 uncultured Eubacterium sp. | reverse complement strand
TATATTATTTTTCATCTTTAATAGGTAAAAATATTCACTTTTATAAATCACTCTCGATTTATTTTCCCTTCCTGCCAAGATTGATTTATACAAAATCAGATATAATTTTTCATTGTACCTTTATTCCTATAAAGACATTTCGTAAAAATAATACAGGAATGTAAATTTCCACTATACAGCTGGATAAATATTCCTCTATGTTTATTTTCATTATATCAGCGTATTAGAGCGTGTTTGAAAAATCATTTCCGCAATCTGCATTCTCCACAAACTGTGAAGTACATCTCACGAAAAGCATTTTTCAAACACGCTCTAGAATATACCACTTTCTTCTTTTTGCCTTTCAGCTAAATTGTATCACTTTTTTTGATTTTGGCATTCGGATAAAATATACTGCCTTCTTCTTTTGGGCAGCATTCTGTATCAGTCCAAATTTCAATCACATTGACAGCACCCTGTTAATAAACTTTCTTAAAACGTTCCATTTTTGATATCTCCTTAAAATTCTCGCTTTAAATATAGTTTTTTCGAAAGCAAAAACGAACAAAGCAAAATCAAAGTAGCAGCAGCAATCATACCGCCATTCACCAAAAACATATTTGTACTGGCATATTCCAGAACATGAAAAAGCAAATATTCATTCCCAGGCAAAGTCAAAACAATCACTCCTGCACTATACAGCGCTGCAAAAAGAACAACTGGCATAAGCATTCCCCAAAACTTTCCTTTCCTATATCCCATCTTGAATAAGATTGGAAACATACACAAATTAAAAATTGAAAACAGCAGATAGCTTATTGTCACAACAGGTAAAAACCATCCCATCGGGCCATAATAATGCGATAACGAAAAGCGGTCTGCGAGAACTGCCAGAGGAATGCCCGTAACTAATCCGGCTAATCCCATGCAGACAGATAAAATATATCTGCCAGCCACTACGGCGGAACGCTCGACTGGGAGTGTGAAATACAGCTTATTCAAATCTCCTTTTTCTTCGACCGCAAAAGCATTGACCGAAAAAAACAGAAACAGAAAAACATTCATCGGGATAACCAGCAGCGCCAGAATAAAACCAGCAGACAGCGAAATGAGAGGAATCAGAAAAAGCCGCAGATGAAAGTACTTCATCGCATTCCAGTCAAATATTGCCATTCGTTTCATAAAACTTCACCCTCCTTGCTCATTCGTACCATAATATCATCCAGAGAAACTGTTTCTGTAATTACACTTCCTGGAAAGCCTGCAATATCTTTTATTTCAATCATGCCATCGAAGCCGACAGGATATTCACGCAGTCCAATCACCTGTTTCCGTTTTGCTTGTGGCAAATCCCCGGTTCCGCCTTTCACCAGACAATATTTTTCAATCAATTCATCCTTTCGTCCGCTATATATAATTCTGCCGTTTTGGATGTAGATAATATAGTCGGCAATCTTTTCAAGGTCACTGGTTATGTGCGTAGAAAAGAATACGGTTCTGTCTTCTTCCACCATATAAGCACGAAGGATTTCAAGCATTTCTTCACGTCCAGCGGGGTCAAGGCCAGACGTCGGTTCATCGAGCAATAAAAGCTTTGCATCATGCGCCAATGTAACTGCCATGCCCAATTTCATTTTCATGCCGCGTGACATTGTTTTATACTTCTGCTCAGGGTCAAGCGAAAATTGTTCCAGGTACTGATGAAAAGCTTTACTGCTCCATTTCTTGTAAAAAGGACGCATGGATTTTTCTACATCAATGGGGGTCCAGTCCTCTTGAAAATAAGGCTGTTCAAATAAAACACCTATATCTTCTTTCAAAGAAACATCATCCGCATTTTTGCCGAATAGCTTAATGCTGCCGCCATCTTTCCTGGCCATGCCTAAAATCAGCCTTAAAACA
The DNA here is from genome assembly GCA_910579075.1 of uncultured Eubacterium sp. Classification (GTDB taxonomy): domain Bacteria; phylum Bacillota; class Clostridia; order Lachnospirales; family Lachnospiraceae; genus Eubacterium_J. The sequence continues at coordinate 25,531 of CAJTSV010000044.1, read as the reverse complement.
GTCGTTTTTCCTGCGCCGTTTTCACCGATAAAGCCGCATAGAAAACCACTTGGAACAGAAAAACTGATATTATCCAGCATAAAATTTTTATATTCTTTTCTAAGGCTGCATATTTCAATCACATTATCCATTATCATGTCCTCTCAATCTTATCCAGCATTTCATGCAGGTCATTTACTGATAAGCCAGCCAGCTTTCCCCTCTTGACAGCATTCGTTAAGGCGGCTTCAGCCTCTTTCCGGTATTTATCACGAACAAAAGCATCATCGATTTTCTTTACATATACCCCTTTTCCGGGCATTGTCTGGACGAATCCTTCGAGCTCTAATTCACTGTATGCTCTGGTCGTAGTTACCAGACTTACCTGCAAATCACGGGCAAGCTGGCGGAGCGAAGGAAGCGGCGCGTTTTCAGTTAATTCACCTGTCAAAATAGATGTTTTGATTTGTTCTTTGATTTGCTCATAAATCGGTATTCCCGATTGGCCGGATATAATAATATTCATTATCTGCGTTCCTTCTCCCAGTAATCTCGTTTATCGCATTTTGAAAGTTATCCCATTCATCAGACACAAAAGAAATCTATTCCAGTCCTTTCGCTGTGACAGAATCATATTTTCAAGCCGGTACGCCCCCAGTATATTCCTGCCCTGCTGAGGAAACATAACCTTTTTTTCATAACTTCTCAGGTAATGGATAGATGGTATTTCTTTTCAGCTATAACAGGATGTCTTTCTATTTTACTGATAATTTCATATCCACAGGCTGGCTGCAGATTTATCATAGACATAATACAAAATACAAAATACAAAATTCAAAATTCAAATTACCAATGTTCCACTCATAATTTGGTATTTCCAGCTGCTAATACTCATACGCTATACCTCAGATTTTCCTCTATATTGGTACTTCCGTCAGCTGAACATTCATTTGCATTCCTTCCATCGGCTTATGCCTTACTGTTATTGTACGGTAAGTACAGTATAGCAGAAAAAAAGTTTCTTGTCAATCGTGCTCTGCGCGAAAAGAAACAGTCAGTAATATAAAATGCATACTCGTTCAAATCATATCACAGAAACTGTAACATTCGGGTCTTGTCAATATGGATAGAGAAAAAAGTCAATTATTTTTATGAGGTTACAGTGTCGGATTGAATAAGGCGCAGCACCTTGTTGGTAAAGTTTTCCCGGCATTTCTGCTTGGTCTGCTCCTGTTCCCACGCATGAACGGAGATTTTACCAGCAGGGAAACGGTGCTTGTCCAGCTTCCAGCGGGCCATGTGAAACGTCCTCAGCTCGTTCTCATGCTCCCTCTCGAATTTCTCTCGGTTGCCCTTCCACTTTGATACCCTGCAACTCGTCATAGACAGGCTTGGTGTCACGGCAGGGGTCAACGAGGCGAAGCAGTTCCTTCGATTCATTCAGACGGGCGGACTTGGTTTTCAAGATGTGTTGATGGCTTCTGTTCGTTCACTCTGAGCAGCGATATGGGCCTTCAAATCTTCCAGAGTGCAATGCCTCTCTCGGTCAGAAAATTGACAGCCTCGGCAAAATCTTTAAGGTTTCCAATCCTGGATTGCGGCTCCGGCGTTCCGGCCTCATAGCAGTCTGCAGCGCGGCAAGGCCAGGGCCGGGGGCTGGCTCAATTCTTCTTTTATGGCCTTTATCCAATCGGTCAGGCCGGCGATTTTCTTCCGAATATTCCGCAACAGGTCATTGGCCTTTCTTATCCAGCGATTGAAATCGCCCTTGCCGGTGGTGATATCCGCGCTCGGCCCTCTCGCTCATGCCACGCACCTTTGGGGCCACACTTTCAACCGCCGCCCCGCGAGTGATAAGGCGGTGGCCTCGGCGTACTCCTTTTCCAATTCCTCGTGTGATTTGCCCATCGTGTTTGACCTCCTTCTTGCCAAAATAAAAGACCATTTACCTGCTGTGTCCGGTAAACGGTCTTGATGAATAATTGATTTTTTTCTTTCGGCAGCACCCCTGCATCAACTAATACGTCAGCCGGGGCTGCTTATCCCCACTGCTGGCACTGGTGATAGACAGCGAAATTCACTTTCCCTATCAGTTCTGATTCTTTCACTGTACCCTCCTGTTCCAAATATCTCTGACAGTTTAATGGCACATATGAAAAAAAATCTCCTGTACATGCCGTCCGCTGTCAGGGAATCCCTTCACAAATTCATTCCATACAGTATGCCTGTCAGTCCCTCCAACACTCCCCGACTTCTTTTTCAGCCGTTTCCTGGGACAATACAAACTTTGCCGCAATCTTTTTCACCACATCAACAAATGCCAGCCCACATTCCTGGTACGCTTCTACTGTCGCACGGATTGCCGCATCCTTTGCCACGTTTTCTCCCCTCCGAAAAATTCATCCGAAAGCGTAATCTCTGATGGGCGTGTTTTCCGTTCCCCTGTATATATGACGTACAGCTCTGGGTTTGGAAGCTCCACCTTTTTGCTCTTATATAAATCCATGTCATTTTCAGAAAAATATCTCCGGTATGAATTTACCAGGTATTCCAACGCCCGGATGATAATATTGGCTGTCCATAATGACTAGGCCTCCACCAGCACCATAAGTTTATTCCCTTTTATAAACCCAAGGTCATTATAAATGCTGTCCGTAAAAATATTCTCCAAAGTGACCGTCTTTAAGTCTTCTTCCCGCACTTTTTTATCTTCCGGATGGAGCGCCTGGTACAGCTGGAGCAGGTATCTGGGATTACCGAACAAGTTACAAAACACGCTGTCTTTCACTGTCCGTTTTGCCTCTGTTTTCTTTATTTCCCTGTTTTCCTCTCCCATTTGCTGTCTGTCCCTCCTGTCATTTCTATTGTTCCTTTTTCATCCTTATCTTAACACAAAACCCTCCGATAAGCCATATGCTTTATGGATAAAGGTTATGGATTTGTTGAAAAAAAGATGGATAACAGCCGATAAAGCTGTCATCTCTCCATCATCTGCTTCCGTCTGCGCTCCATATCCGCCGCTTCCATCTGCGGCACAGGCTTCCCGCCCCGCTTTTCAATCTCCGCCTGTTTTTGGCGCAGCTTTTTCAAAACGGATGCCCTGCCTGTTTTCTTTTTGCAGTTATTTTTATTCCCGTCAATAAAACTGTAATTCTGTTCCTCACCACCCTCAACGCTGCGGAAATACTCCCCGTTCTTCATATATTTTTGCCAGTCTTCAAGGAGCTGCTTTTTCTTGCTGTTAAGGGGCTGCACATCTGCCCCGGACGGCGCTGCCGCCTGTCCAGCAGGCATTTCCCGCTTTTCCAGCTCCTTTACAGGCTGCGGCGGATTAAGATAATCCCGTATCTGTTGTACGGCCATCTGGTCAAATCTATCCAGCCGCCTGAACAATCACAGCAGTGTATATTGTTATCGTAACCAGCTGGATGAAAGGAGCAGTCCTGTTCTGGTGTGACTATGGAAGAATGTCAGAAGCCCTTAGTATTCTTCTGCAAAACCAGGATGGGCGGCAGCCCAAAAGCGGCTTTAGCGAAGCGAACGAGACGCTTGTTCCGTCCGGTACCAATAACTCAGACGGAAGAATACTCAGGGATTCTTACATTCTGGAATCGGAACACCAGAACAGGACTGCTCCTTTCATCCAGCGTCCGCATCACCACACCCCGCCCCTCATTATTCATCCGCATCACCACACACCCCGCCCCTCATTATTCATCTGCATCGCCACACACCCCGCCCCACAAAAAAAGCAGCCGGGAAAATCCCCAGCTGCCTTCTACTTCGCCGCATCAATCCGAACCAGCGCCTTTTTCAAAGCAATTTCCGCACGCTTCACATCCAGCCCTGCTTCCTTCATTTTCAGCCTTCGCTCTGCACGCATCTTTGCTTCCTGGGCACGGTTTTTATCAATCTCATCCGGCCATTCTGCAATTTCCGCAAGCAGTGTCACCTTATCGCCCAGTATCTCAGCAAAACCGCTGTGCACCGCTGCCTTCTTCTTCCCGGAATTTTCCGTAATCGTTACAATTCCAGGTGCCAGCACTGCCGTCAGGGGAATATGGTTTTTATATACACCGATATCGCCCTCTGTTGTCGTAAACTCTATCATAACGGCATCCCCGGCATAAAACATGCGTTCCGGCGTAATAATCTCTACTTTAAATAATTTATTCGCATCTGCCATCACGTCACCCCTTACTTCAAACGGGCACGTACTTCATCAATCGTTCCTGCGTTTAAGAAATGTCCTTCCGGCACATCGTCATGCTTTCCTTCCAGGATTTCACGGAAACCGCGGATTGTCTCTGCTACCGGCACATACTTTCCATCCAGCCCGGTAAACTGCGTTGCCACAAAGAACGGCTGGGACAGAAACCTTTGTATTTTTCTCGCACGGTTTACAACCAGCTTGTCATCCTCTGAAAGCTCGTCCATACCAAGAATCGCAATAATATCCTGTAATTCCTTATATTTCTGTAAAATCTCCTGCACGCCGCGGGCTGTATCAAAATGCTCCTGGCCAACGATACGCGGGTCAAGAATTCTGGATGTAGAAGCCAGCGGGTCTACAGCCGGATAAATACCAAGCTCGGCAATGGAACGCTCCAATACGGTGGTCGCATCCAGATGCGCAAAGGTTGTAGCCGGAGCAGGGTCTGTCAGGTCATCGGCCGGCACATAAACAGCCTGTACGGATGTAATGGAACCATTTTTGGTAGATGTAATACGCTCCTGCAAAGCACCCATCTCTGTCTGCAGGGTCGGCTGGTAACCTACCGCCGAAGGCATTCGCCCAAGCAGGGCAGACACCTCAGAACCAGCCTGCGTAAACCGGAAAATATTATCGATAAACAAAAGCACGTCTTTTCCGCCCTTGTCACGGAAATATTCTGCCATGGTAAGTCCTGAAAGGGCAACCCTCATTCTTGCTCCAGGCGGCTCGTTCATCTGTCCGAACACCATGGTTGTCTTATCGATAACGCCGGATTCCTTCATTTCGTAATACAGGTCATTTCCTTCACGGGTTCTTTCTCCTACTCCCGTGAATACGGAATAGCCGCCGTGCTCTGTTGCAATATTATGAATCAGCTCCTGAATCAGTACAGTCTTTCCTACACCAGCACCGCCAAACAGACCGATTTTACCACCCTTCTGATACGGGCAGAGAAGGTCTACGACTTTAATGCCGGTTTCCAGAATTTCCGCAGAAGTGGACTGTTCTTCAAACGCAGGCGCTTTTCTGTGAATCGGGCTGTATTCAACGCCAGTCGGCGGTTCGATTTCGTCAATCGGCTCCCCTAAGACATTAAACATGCGGCCCAGTGTATTTTCACCAACCGGAACACTGATAGCTGCACCTGTTGCCACGGCATCCATGCCGCGCACAAGCCCGTCCGTCGGTCCCATGGCAATACATCTTACGGTATCATCGCCCAGATGCTGTGCTGCTTCCACAACCAGCCTGTCGCCTTCTTTGCGCGTAATTTCAATCGCCTCATTAATTTCAGGAAGCTTTCCTGTAAATTTAATATCCAGAACGGCACCAACAATCTGAGTGATTTTCCCTATATTCGCTTCTGCCATTTTTTTCTATCACTCCTTTTCTAAATAATACCAAATCTTAACTGATTGCTTCCGCGCCTGCTATAATTTCCGTCAGTTCCTGTGTAATAGAACCCTGACGGGCACGGTTGTATTTCAAAGACAAATCACTAATTATCTCCTCCGCATTGCTCGTTGCAGAATCCATTGCCCGCATTCTCGCGCCATTTTCACTGGCAACCGCTTCTACAAGCGCACCATAAACAATACTCGTCACATATTTCGGAATAATCATGTCCAGAGCTTCCCGTTCGTTTGGCTCATAGTTCATAATCAGGTTTTTATCCGCTGCTTTCATTTCTGTTTCCGAAAACTCCACCGGAAGCAGCTTCATAAATGTCGGCACATGGACGACTGTATTTTTAAAGTGCGTATAAGCAATATAAATCTGGCCGATTTTTCCTTCTGCAAAGTCTTTCAGCACTTTGTCACAGATTTCCATGGCATCCCTGTAGGCCGGGCTTTCAATGACATCAGAAGCATCCAGCGTTACCTGATATCCCCTGCGTTCCAGGGCATCCTTTCCCTTTGTGCCAATCGTATATAACAGCACCTTTTCCTTTGGCAGGCCGCTCGTCTGCACCAGCTTGATAATATTCGAGTTATAGCCGCCCGCCAGTCCGCGGTTGGCTGTTATCACAACAACCGCGATTTTATCCGAGCCATTCTCTGCCAGATATGGATGGTCCATATTGCCTGACCGGGCAAGAATCGATGTCACTGTCTGGTACATATGCTGAAAATACGGGTCTGTCTGTTCTGCGTGAGACCTTGCTTTCTGCAGTTTTACGGTAGAAACTAATTTCATGGCTTTTGTGATTTGCTGCGTACTCTGTATGCTGCTTTTCCGTCTTTTTATGTCTCTCATTGAGGCCATAATCTGTCACCGCCTTATATTTTATTTCTACCGGAATGATTTTTTACATTCTTCGATTGCCTTAATCAGTTTCTTTTCTATCTCATCTTCCAGTACTTTCGTAGTACGGATGGATTCCGGAATTTCCGGGTATTTGGTATCAATAAATTCAAACAGCTCGCCTTCAAAACGAAGAATATCTTCTGTCGGAATATCCAGAAGGTATTTTTTCGTTGCCGCATAAATAATGATAACCTGTTTTTCAACCGGCATCGGCTGATACTGCGGCTGTTTTAAAATTTCCCTGATTCGTTCACCCTGTTCCAGCTTTTCTTTCGTATCAGCATCCAGCTCCGAGCCAAACTGTGCAAACGCTGCCAGCTCGCGGTACTGTGCCAGCTCCACACGAATCGGTGCAGCAATTTTCTTAATCGCCTTAATCTGTGCGGCACCGCCAACCCTTGATACAGACAGTCCGGCATTGATAGCAGGACGGAACCCGGAATTGAACATTTCTGTTTCCAGATAAATCTGTCCGTCTGTAATCGAAATAACGTTGGTCGGAATGTACGCAGATACGTCACCAGCCTGCGTTTCAATAATCGGCAGAGCCGTTAAGGAACCGCCGCCGAGTTCATCCGAAAGCCTTGCCGCACGCTCTAACAGCCTGGAATGAAGGTAAAATACGTCACCCGGATAAGCTTCACGTCCTGGCGGCCTGCGAAGCAGCAGGGAAAGTGTACGGTATGCCGTAGCATGCTTGCTCAAATCATCGTATACAACAAGGACATCTTCCCCGTTCTCCATCCATTCCTCGCCAATGGCACAGCCGGAATATGGCGCAATATACTGTAACGGAGCAAGCTCGCTGGCTGTAGCGGCTACTACCGTTGTATATGCCATTGCTCCAAATTCTTCCAGTGTGTTTACAATGGATGCTACCGTAGAAGCTTTCTGGCCAATTGCGACATAAATACATTTTACGCCCTGGCCCTTCTGGTTAATAATCGTATCAATCGTAATGGCAGTCTTACCTGTCTGCCTGTCGCCGATAATCAGCTCACGCTGTCCCCTTCCAATCGGAACCATGGAATCAATCGCCTTGATACCGGTCTGCAGCGGCGTATCAACTGATTTCCTGGAAATAACACCGGAAGCGACACGTTCTATCTGGCGGTATTTATCGGTCTTGACCGGCCCCTTGCCGTCAATCGGCTGTCCGAGTGCATTGACAACACGGCCAATCATGGCATCGCCGACCGGCACTTCTACTACCCTGCCGGTTGTCTTTACAGTATCTCCCTCATTAATGCTCTTTTGGTCACCGAGCAGTACGGCGCCTACATTATCTTCTTCAAGGTTTAATACCATGCCATATACTTCACCCGGGAATTCCAGCAATTCGCCCTGCATTGCATTTTCAAGGCCATGAATGCGTGCAATTCCGTCTGCTACCTGGATTACGGTTCCAACATCTGCTACTTCCAGCTCGGCAGCATATCGTTTAATCTGCTCTTTGATGACGGAACTAATCTCCTCTGGTTTTAAATTCATGGACAATAGTCACCTGCTTTCAACTATATTTGCCATATTCCTATGACATCTGTAACTTTATTTTTGATAATTCAGAAGTCAGCCGTTCCAGCCTGCTTTTTACGCTGCCGTCCACAACCCTGTCACCAATCCGAATCACAATACCCCCTATCAGGGATGGGTCTGTTTCATAAATCATTTCAAACTGTACATAATCTGTCGTATCAAGCAGCTTTCTGCGGATTGCATCCTTCTGCATCAGGGATAGCTCCATAGCTGAAGTAATATGGACAGTTCCTATCTTTTTATATTCTTTGACCCGTGCGATAAAATATTCCAGCACACCGTCAAATTCCTGATAATGGCCCTTCGCAATAATCATCATAAGAAGCCCGGTCATTTCCCGGGATGCGCGGCCGTCAAAGATATTTTCAACGATTTTCTGTTTTTCTTCTACTACAATTTTCGGATGATTCATCATTCTGGCAAGGTCTTCGTTTGTCTGGACAATAACAAGCATCCGCTTTGCTTCTTCAAATAACGAATCTGTCTGTCCGGATTCCAAAGCCAGCTCAAACAATGCATCCCCGTATGTTTTAGAAACTAGCTTTGCCATGTCGAATCACCCATTTCTTTCAATGTTTCTTCTACAAGCTTGTTCTGAACCGTTGTATCAATTGATGCTGCAACCACTTTTGCAGCCATCATGGATGCAACTGTTATCATCTCCTGCTTCATTTCATCCATTGCACGGTTTTTCTCCAGTGCTGCTTCCTGATTGGCACGCTGGATAATGCGGGCAGCTTCCTGCTTCGCTTCATCAATAATATGTGCTTCATTTTTCAGCGCCTTCTGCCGTGCTTCACTCAAAATGGCTTCGGCTTCTTTCTCTGCCTGTTTCAGTTTTTCTTCATATTCGGCCTTCATGACAGCCGCTTTGTCTTTATCGCTTTTTGCGCTGTCAATATCTCCCTGAATTTTTTTCTGCCTGTCATAAAGCATCTTCCTGACAGGATTTAACAGCAGGTAAGACAATGCCATATACAGCACAAATATTGCAATCGCCATCAGCACCGCATCATGACCCAATTGAATATCAAGATTAAATAATCTTTCCATGTCTGCTCAGTTCAGCCTCCTTTCCGTCTTAATTCATGTCCCGGCTTTTTATGCCAGCGGCTGTACGAAAAGCAGAAGCATTGCTACTAACAGGCCGTACAAACCAGTTGTCTCGGCAACGGCCTGTCCTAATAACATCGTAGACATAATATCAGATTTTGCACCAGGATTTCTTCCTACGGCAGCTGCACCGTGGCCGGCTGCGATACCCTGCCCGATACCAGGCCCGATACCTGCGATAACTGCAAGTCCTGCACCAATTGCTGAGCATGCCATAATTAAGTCGTGTCCTGAGATATTCATAATGATTTCCTCCTAAAAAAATATTCTTTCATTAAGATTAAAATTGTTTAGTCTGTTTCCAGCTGCTGGCTGACATAGGTCATCGTCAGCATGCAGAATACATATGTCTGAATAGCGCCTGAAAACAGGTCAAAATACACATGAAGCGCTGCCGGCCAGGCAATTGCAACCTTTGACAGCAGCCCGTAAATCAGCGCCATCATAACTGTTCCTGACAATACATTTGCAAACAAACGCAGTGACAGGGAAATCGGAACCGCAATTTCACTGATTAAGTTAATTGGGAACCAGATTGGAAGCCATGGCGGCAATGGCGAACACATATCTGTCCAGATTTTCTTTGGACTCTGATACTTAAACTGACAAAAATGTATCATCGTAAATGTAATCAGTCCAAGTGCAAGTGTCGTGCCGTAATCTGCTGTCGGCGGCCTTAATCCAAACAGGCCAGAAATATTGCTTACGAGGATAAATATAAAAATCGTACTGATATAATTGACGAATTTTGGAGAATGCTTCCCCATAGTACCCTCTACTACGCCATCCAGCTTGCTGACAATCAGCTCTAATATGTTTTGGAATGTATCTGGCACTTCTGTTGCATGGCGCATCTTGATATTAGCTATCAGTGCAAATCCTATCAAACACAGCATAACAATGAGTATACATACATGGGATGTAGTTATCCACACTTCATTTCCAAACAGATTATAAGAAAATAATCCGTGTATCATAAAGTCAATATTGTCAGCGCCAGAAGACATTACGATTGCATTTGTCACATTTTCACCTCCCTTTCTATTATATTCGTTTTGTCCGAAGACACACCACCTTTTCCCGTTACCCTTATCTTCAATTTGTGTAACGCCGGCTGTAAATAAGCCGATATCTTTAAACCCATTACGCCTATAAAAAGCGTAACCAGGTTACCAAGACCAAAATACAAGGTCACCATAAATACGGCGACAACTGCTGCATAGCGCAGGATTCCTTTTGCAATAATTCTTGCCCTTGCCTTCTGTGCATCCATCGAATCAATCGTTTCGGCAATGATTCGCGCGATATGATATGCCATGCCCATCGCTGTTGCAATGCCAATCCAAAGCCCGCTGCTGTATCGCAGCCTGTCTTCGGCAAACCATACGCCCGTCACCTGTATGACAATTCCATAAATCAAAATTCCAAGAAGCAGTTCCGGCAGGGCATCGTTTAAACGCCTGAACATTCCTTCCCCCTCTTTTCCCGATATGCGGATTTTATCCCGGCCTATTGTGCCAGATTTTACATTCTGCGGCCCGCCATTTATCCTGCAAGGAAAAACCGGCACCTTTTGCCGCATTGTCCTGACAGCCAGCTATTTTTTATCATCTTTTATAATCTTTTTCACCATAATATAAATACTGCGGAAACCGGCGAGCGCCCCTATGATAAAAAAGGGAACCGCCATCACCTTGATGTCCAGCTTTTCGCCAAGCCATACACCGGCCATAGTACACATGACTATCGGCACCAGCATATTCAGCCCGAACTGGATAACCATCGAAAATGACTGAAATACATTCCGTTTGTTTTTCATGGAATCCCCCCTTTTTTACAAAGAGCAAAAAACCGCTATTTACATTATAAGCACTAATTGCCGAATTGTCTATAAATATTTACCAATTCATAACATTTTAAACTGGGACGTGTAATGGATACCTGACCATTCATATAAAAATGGCACACTTTGAGGTTTCCCAAAATGTACCACAATTATACTACCTGTTATTCAGCATAGCCGCCAGCTTCCTGACAGATTTACTGAGTGTTTCGTAACAGATGCCATATGACTGCAGCGTGCCGCCATATGGGTCCATAATTTCCAGCTCATCCCCTACCAGCTCTGTCAGCACATGCACATTTTCCGGTATTACATTTTCAAACATATCCAGGATTTTCTGTTTATCAGCGCTTCCCATGACGATAATCAGAGTATCTTTTGCAAAATCTTCTTCTTCCAGCTGGCTGGACATATAATTTTCCAGCGTAATTCCATTGCTGATTAATACAGCTTCTGCCTTCTGGTTCAGAGGCTCTGGAAACAGTACAATAATTCCGCGTGCCTGAATATCAATCGGTGATTTTATTGTACATTCCTTCAGCAGCTCCGCTGCCATCGGGGCACGGCTGTTCCCGGCCTTATCTGCAAAAATCACTTTTTTATATGTATCCATAAATTCACCCCAATGATTCGGCCTGGATAACCTGATGTCCTGCTGCTTTGAGCATGCGGTTCATGATTGCCTGGCCAATGCGCGGCGTAGAAAAACTTTCTGAATAAATAATATCTGCGCCGGATTTATCCAATTCCCTTAATATCCTATAAAGATTATGAGCAATTGTATCTTCGTTACCCCTGTCCCCGATACGGACAACAAATCCATGCCTGTAACAGTCTGCTGTCTCTGCCGCTGCGATAATGCCTGCTTTTTTTCCCTCTGCTTCCTGTGCGGCTGCCAGACGGTTGATTGCCCAAACCACCTGCTGCGGCTTTCCTTCCACCAGAACCATTTCCGCTTTTGGTGCATAATGCTTATATTTCATTCCCGGCGCTTTCGGTTTTATGCCGGATGCTTCGTCCACAATGCCCGGGTCGATGCGCACCTGCCCGATAACCCCGGCCAGCATTTCCATTGTAATATAACCCGGGCGCAAAATAACAGGAATCTCCCCGGTTAAGTCAGCGATTGTGGATTCGATGCCGATTCCGACGGCTCCCCCGTCTAAAATCAGCGGAATCCTGCCCTGCAGGTCTTCCCATACATGCTCTGCAAGCGTCGGGCTTGGCCTTCCGGATAGATTCGCGCTCGGTGCAGCAATAAAACCGCCGCCAGAGCGGATAAGTGCCAGCGCAATCCGGTTCGCAGGCATGCGGACTGCTACCGACGCAAGTCCTCCGGTTGTCCGGTCCGGGACACAGTCATTTTTATTTAAAATCATGGTAAGCGGGCCAGGCCAGAACGCCTGTGCCAGCTTTCTGGCCTGCTCCGGTACCTGCGTTACGATTTTTTCCAAATCTTCCATCCGGCAGATATGGACAATCAGCGGATTATCCGACGGCCGCCCTTTGGCAGCATAAATTTTTTCAGCAGCCTGCGCCTGCAAGGCGTCCGCTCCAAGCCCGTATACCGTTTCCGTCGGAAACGCTACCAGGCCGCCCGCACGGATAATCTCCCCGGCGCGCCGGATAACCGCGTCATCCAGGCATGCTTCATTTACTTTGATTATTTCTGTTGTTTTTTTTATTTCTTCTATTCGTTTTATTTCTGCCGTATTCTGTATATCCTTCCTCATTCCTTTTCCTGCTGTCTTCTTTTTTATGTACCGGTTTTTTCCCGGCCCTCCGGTTTTTCTGTCATATCCCTTCCAAGATATTCAAAGACTCCCATACAGATGCAGTCAGCCATTTTCTCCTGGTATTCTTCGTCCGACAGCTTTGCTGATTCTTCCGGATTGCTTAAAAATCCGCACTCAACAATTACAATTGGAGAGGATGTCCGTTTCAGCATATAATAGCTGTCATTTGCCTTTGCCTGCCTGTGATTCTGCGGGTCTGCCTGTTCTATCAGTGTTTTCTGGATGATTTCTGCAAGCTTCTGGCTTTCGGTGGACGTCGTGTAATAAAATACCTGTGCGCCTTTAATCTGCGGGCTTGTATAGCTGTTCTGATGAATGCTGACCGTCAGCAGCGGCTTATTTTCATTAATCAGGTCGCAGCGTCTCTGCAGGTCCTGCGCCTTTTTATTGCTGGCGTTTTCATCATACAGCCCTGTGTCATCTTCCCTCGTCATAACCACATGCATGCCCTGTGCTTCCAGCGTTTTTTTTAATTTCAACGCAATCTGCAGGTTAATATTCTTTTCCAGTTCGCCGTTTACTCCGATTTTTCCAGAATCAAACCCGCCATGCCCGACATCAATGACAATACAGTCCTTCTGCTTTACTGCCTGCCTTCCTGTTACATATACCGCACTTGTCTTTGCCAGAATACAGGCACAAATCAAAATAACAACAGACATGATTAATTCCAGTCTCTGTTTCAAATGCCCTGCCTCCAGAGTTTTATTACTATACATATGACAGAACGCCGGAATCATCCCTGTTCTTTTTCTTTTTTCAATTGATTAATTGATATACTTAATCACGGTGTCCCATACCGTGCTGTCTTCCAGCCCGAGCTTCCAGAAAGCAGCTCCGGCAAATTCATGGGAATCCATCACCTTTAATTTTTCCTCAATAGACCGGACATCTTCAAACCATATTTTATATGTAATATTGTTATTGACATATTCTGTATAATACTGCCCCATATCTTCGAGCCATGTCTTTTCTGCTCCATTGACTTCCATCAGACGCTGTGCTGAAAGCATGCCGCATGCTTCACTCGACAGTTCATACGGAACATAATCATCCGACGCCGATTCTGCATCATCACCATCGCTTTCTTTCGGTTTTTCCGCCCATACCCTTGTATAAAACGGCATGCCCAGAATTACCTGCTCTGACGGCACATTTTCTGCCAGTATATCATCCGCCCCTTTCGTTACAAATCCAATCGAAGCGACCGAACCGCTTTCCTTAGAGCCTGCATAATGCTCGTCATAAGCCATCACAATTAAATAATCGGCAAAGACAGCCTGTTCTTCCCTGTCATAAAACTTTGTATATTCCGAAGATACATAATTATCTACCGATAATACAATTCCATTTCCGTCGCATTTCAAAGACAGTTCCCGGATAAACTGGATAAATCCCTCGCCCACTGCTGCCTCTAAAGCTTCAAAATCCACATTAATTCCATCCAGGTCATACTGGATAGCTGCCGCAATAATCTGGTTTTCCAGATTTTCACGCTTGGACGTATGCGTCAGTACTTCTGTCGTGCTGACTTCCTGGTTTTCCAGATTGCTGACAAGCCCCCATACTTCAATTCCTTTGTCATGGCAGTATTTTACATAATCCGCACTGGCCAGATTCGCGATATTTCCGTCGTTGTCATTTAAATAAAACCAGGTAGGAGAAATCACATTAATTCCTTTTGTATTCTGCAATACGCTTACAATATTATTATTTGCTTCCGGTACCGTAACCTGATGCCATGCCATGCAGATTTCATAGTCCCTCATTTCGTGCGTAAAGGTCTGTTCCTCAAACTCATGGGCCTGCGTTTCCTTTGTCTCCGCACCGAGGCGCTTATTCTGCACATATCCAATCAGGCCGTCCGGCGTCGCTGCCTTCGTCCATTCTTTTCCGGAATCCAGCTTGATTAAGGTTTCATCCTTTCCAAGCTCTTTTAAAATTTTGCTCTTTACACTGTTTTTCACGCGCAGCTGTGTTTTTCTCTTAACAGATACTTTTTTCACAGTGCCCCATTCCGTCTGCACAAGGACACGGCCCGGTTCTTCTATATACTCATATTCCATGTCGGTATACTGTGCGACATAATCTAACGCAATATATGTCTTGTCTACATCCACCAGGACAATCTTATAAGACTTGCTGTCCTTCTTCCTTCCGGTGTAAAAGTCCTTGCTGTCTGCGAATGCTTTGATTACATCAGATGAAGTCGTATATAAAAGGATATTTTCATTTGTGTCCCAGTAAAAGCGGTCATTCAGATAATCATGTACATAGTTATAATCCAGATAAATCTCGCCATTACGCAGCAAAGCTTTTTCTTCTATTATACTGTGATTCAGTTCAATTGCAATCTCATCATCCGCTGTAATTCCAAAATATTCTTCAAGATTCTGTTCCTCGCTGTTTGGTACATACTGCTTTATCTTTTTCCCAACGATTATACTCACAAGGATAATAAAAATTAGGGATAACACGGCCACCACCGGTATTATTTTGTCCTTCATCGCTTTCCTCCTAATGTATTTTCAGATTCGTTTATAATGGCCTTTTTATTATAGCCTGTTGCGCGGTATTTTACAAGAAACAATCTGAAATTTTGATTAACAGAAGCAATAGAAGGTATTGTAACACAGAAAAACAGGCAGAATCCGGTATCCCCATACCTTTTCTTCTGCCTGTTCTAGTCAGGTTTCTTCCTGCAGATGCATTCTGGCTGCTATTTGAAAGGCATTGAGGTTTCCTTTTCCATATAAATGTGTCTGACAGCCATCTGCATCCGGTTATTTACTTTTTTTCTGTTTATTTGCACCGCACCTTGTCAAAATGCAGTTCCGTCAGCACCCCCTCGTCATATACATAATCCCTCATATAAGAACAGTTATCTTCCTGTACACACAGCTGGCTCGCCACCGTTTCCGGCGTGCTTTTTTCGCCTTCCAGAAATATGGTAATCCCGCGTCCCTGTATGTTTTTCAGTTCTAAAAATAATTGATTTCTATCCATCCCTCCACCTATTCCTGACAGGGAATCAGCATGCAGAACTGACAATTCTGAATTTACTGTCTTTGTGATATAATAAATCCCCCATACTATCCCTGTCAGATACTTTATCAGATACTTTAATTTGTTTTCCTGGAAACACCGGTCTTCTTTTTGTCCAAAAACAGGCCGGTTTTTATGACTGTTCCTTTTTTCAGCGCCCTGCCTGCTTTCTTTCCCGTAATCTGCCCGGGGTCATTCATAATGTCCGCAGCTTCGCTCTCTAAAATCCATGCCTTCTTTTTTTCCAGGCTGGTTTTTTTGACTTTTTCTCCGGCGTCCAAATCTTCCCTGAGCGTCCATACATACAGATACAGTCCGCGTTCTTCCAGCTCCCTGTACTGCGATGCCTGCTGGCAGAGCCTGTGGCTGCTGAACCAAAGTACCGCCAGTACCAGTGCAAGCGGGACTCCTGCAATACATGCCCCGGTAACGCCATGCAGCAGCATTGCCCTTGTCCTGTATTTTAAAATACTTCTTCTCCTTTCTTAATTCTAATATTTCTTACTAATTCTAATATTACTTCTTAATTCTGGAATATCTGTCTGCAGCTTTCCTGCTGAGACAGGCTCACAAAGCCTTTATAGCAGCTTCTGCAAAAATATCAGGTCTTCTTTTTTCAGATAGAATGGATTTTCAATCCAGGGTACGCTTGTCAGATGCATTTTATATCTTTTTTGAATTCTTTTCCTGTCAGTCCGGTCCGCAAATAAAACCAGAAATTCCCATTGTTGATAGTTTTCGATTGCAATTATATTCCTCATAAAATGCTCAAAAGCAGATACTTTCCAGGGGCTGATGCTTCCCATTACAAGCTTTCTGTCACAGCGTAAAAATTCTTCCCTGGCGGCCTGGTAATCGCCGCCGCAATCGAGTACAAATGCTTCATATCCGCTGTTTAAAATCTCGGGTATCTTCCCCACTCCGATACCCGTAAAGTACTGGACATGAAAAAGCTCCTGCTTTCCCCTGCACTCGTCCCGAATCATGTGTTCCAAATCATGCTGTCCCGGCATTTCAATCACTGCGGTCTGTTTTCCCAATCCAGACTGCAGGTAATTTGCCAGTGCAATGGCCAGATGCGTGGTACCGCATCCGCTGCCAGTCCCAATAATACCAATACTGATCTTCTCCTTCAGTTTTCCGGTTAAAAATCCATTCAGTTTTCTTACCACCCTTCCTGTAACAGGAGCTTCTGGAACCATTTCCGTTTCTCCCTTGTCATGCGAAACGGATCTTCATCCAGAGGAAAGCAGTAGACACGGTGGTGATACATCCTTGCCATCCGTTTTGCCTGCACGCTGTTTCCATAATTACAGACAAGCACGAGATTTTCTCTCAGGCTGATTTTTTCCAGAAGGCTTCTTGACCGTTCACATTCCCACGGCCTGCTTCCCATGACAACTATCAGCCTGTTCCCGCCTTCCAGCACATCTTCCAGCTGTATTCCGTAATCCTGGATATACAGGCATTCATCGCTGTCCCATTGTGCAATTCCCTCGCCATAATATGGCATTCCCCGGAATTTCCCGCGCATAACCGCGCCGTCTTTTCCGATATAGCTGCCTTCTTCGTTTGCAAGCAGCCGGATGCAGTCCGACTGGCGGCATTCCCGGTAAATGCAGGGGCTGTAATACTGATTGCAGAAACTGGCAAGTGCGATGGCAAAATGTGTCGTTCCCACACGTTCCTGCGTTCCCGCTACTGCTATTTTTTTTAAGAGATGCTTGTTTTTTTTCTGCTGAAAATTCTGATAACCGTTTTCAAGCACGTTACTTAATGCTGAGATAAGTTCTTCTATGGATGCGTAACGTTCTTCCCTGGAATAAGCGGATGCTTTTTGGATTAACGGTTTTAGAAGCTGGGACTTCGTGTCTGATTGTCCTGCTGCCTTTTTTGTCATAAATTCCAGAACTTTTCCAATTCCGTAAATGTCTGCACGGACATCACAGGAAATGCCCTGGTATTTTTCCGGCGGCGCAAAACCTTCGGTCCCAAAATACTGGAATGTATTTCCACTGCTGGTAATAAAAGATGAGATTCCAAAATCGATTAAAACAATTCGATTTCCACATAATAAGATATGTTCCGGTTTCAAATCCTGATGAATAATTGGTTCCGGCTGTCCATGCAGGTATTTTATCACATCACATATCTGCAATGCCATATGGATTACCGTATCTATGGAAATACAGTCTTGACGAAGCACGAATGCTTCGAGTGATTGTCCCTGGATATATTCTTCTATGATATAATATGACTTATCATCTTCTTCTACATCGTAAATCGTGGGGATACCGGGATGTTTCAGATTTTTTAGAATATCTGCTTCCAGAAGGAGCTGCGGCTGCATCGGATGTGCAGACTTGCTGATACATTTGACTGCACGGTATGCCTTCAGCTTCCTGTGTTCGGCCAGAAATACTTCGCTGCTGTTTCCTTTTCCAAGACAGGAAAGGATGCGGTACTTGCCGGACAAATTTGATATTTGAATGCTTATTCTCCTTTCTGACTAAGGGCGTAAGCATCTCTTGCAACTGTTATACCACAGCCTGCCGGAGTTTGGCAAGCATTTTTTTCAATATTTATGATTTTTTATAAAATTTTTAAAAAATATATGCGTTCTGCGCTTGACTATCATATACTTTTTTTATATACTTTGTATACTTCAAGCTGACAATTGCCATTTTATAATAAAACAATATACGATTCAGACATTTTTAAGGGAGTGATTGAATGAAAATCGAAAAAGTAAGTGACACCCAGATTCGATGCACGCTGACGAAGGAAGATTTAGCTGACCGCCATTTAAAAATCAGTGAACTTGCCTATGGCACCGAAAAAGCCAAAAACCTGTTCCGTGATATGATGCAGCAGGCTTCTTATGAATTTGGATTTGAAGCAGATGACATCCCTTTGATGATAGAAGCGATTCCCGTATCATCCGATACCATCATCCTTCTGATAACCAAAGTGGAATACCCGGAAGAACTTGATACCCGTTTTTCCAAATTTTCTGATACAGACAATGATGACTCCTTTTCCGGATATTCGCCGGATCAGGGCGGCTCTTATGAAGCTGCAAGCGCCAACGATATTTTAGACTGGTTTCAGAAAATCCAGCAGGAATCCAAAGCAAAGGAAACCCTGCATAAGAAAAAAAGTAAATCCGAGGACTTTATCCCGCTGGACCAGGCTGTCAGGCACGAACCAAAAGAGACCGTTCCAAGCTCACCTGCTATCGAAATCCCTGTAGATCTGACAAAGCTGTTCCTGATTCATAACCTGGATATCATGTCCAAGATTTCAAATGTGCTCGATGGATACTACCATGGGGATAATACGCTGTTCCGTGATTCCCAGTCCCATATTTTTTATCTGGTAGTCCATAAGAGCTCCCATACGCCGGAAGAATTTAATAAAGTATGTAATATTTTATCGGAATATTCGACACAGATTAACTTTTCAGATTCCATAGAAGCTTATTTCAATGAACATTTCGACTGCATCATCCGCAGCAGGGCTTTGCAGCAGTTTGCTGCCATTTAGCGGGTTTCTTGCACAAATCTCCTGCTATCATCCGTCTGATGAAAACAATATTTCTGTACATTCTATACAATCTATGCAATCCATACAAATAAAAGAAACCGGGTACAGCGCACATGTACCGGTTTCTTTCTGCATTCCCGTTTTTATTCATTTTTGGCCAGAAAATCATTGATTTGCGTAACCAGCGCATCCGGCTGGATTCCGTGCACCATCGCTGCTTCTTCAATCGTTTCCATCTGTGAAGACGGACATCCAAGACAGTGCATGCCGATGTTTAATAAAAGCGGTGCAATATTCTCATTAATCTGGAGCAGTTCTCCTATCATTGTGCTTTTTGTAACCTGCTGTGCCATATTCTGATTCTCCTTTTCTCTGCTTCGTCTGCTTTGCGGACGTTTTGTTATGATGCATAATCTGCCCGGTTTCTTAATTAATATACTATAGTGCAGTTTTAATGTCAATTCCGTCCCGTTGTATTTAAAAATATACATCCCATCCATATTTGTTTCATTTTCCCACTTGTATTAATTCACATTTTGTATTATTATATGTTCAGCGGACAAGGTTCGTATCAATCAATCTTATGAAGGAGGATTTAAACAATGGCATACAAAATTACAGATGCTTGTGTAAGCTGTGGTACATGTGTAGGAGAGTGTCCGGTAGGAGCAATCGCTGAAGGCGACGGCAAATACGATATCGACGCTGACGCATGCGTTAGCTGCGGTACATGTGCTGGTGCATGTCCTACAGGTGCTATTGAGGAAGGCTAAACCGCCCGGCCCTGTACACACATACGGAAGAAATTAAACATAATATGTGAAAACCGCCGGAAAAATCCGGCGGTTTTATTTTATATTTCCTATTTTCTGCTGTTCCATATGTACGGTATTTTTCTGTCAGGCTGTCAGATCATCAAATCCGGTGCCAGTTCATTTTTATTTTTCAGCATTTTGCGTTCTTTCCGGCTCAGGCGCTCTTTCTTTTCACGCCGCCGCCCATTCTTCCCGATGCTGCGTATCGCTTCATCCAGCTTGCGGAATCGTTCTTCTTCCTGTTCCTCCTGCGTGCGCATCAGGTAATTCATTTCTTTAATCACATGCTCTCCGACCTGGGTACCCACTTCCTCGCCAAGCTCATGATTATTTTCACTGATTGCCCTGCGCACGATTTCTGTCATCATGGTCTGGAACTGCTCCATGCGTCTTTCACGCTGTTCTTCGTCAGCCACCTGGCTTGTTTTCTGGGTTACATGAATCACTTCATTCGCTGCCATTTCTCTCTCTGAAACCTCCTCACCACATATTTCCATGCCGTTCACCTTTTCAATGCGAATGGCAGGCTCCATCACGTTTTCTTCCTTGCGCTCTTTTTCATCCTGCAGAATCAGCTTGATTGCTTTCAGCTGGTAGCCGCGTTCCTTCAGTTCTTTTATCCTCAAAAATTCCTGTATGTTTTCCTCTGTATAATAGCGGTGCCCCAGTTCATTTCTTGGAATCGTCAGTTCCAGTTCATCTTCCCAGTACCGCAGAACATGTGATTCAACCTGCACAGTATTTGCTGCATCCGAAATCATATAACGTACCTTTTCCACTTAGAAAACCTCCTTTTTCTAACGCATGGCGGGTTCGAAGCATAATATCATATAACTTCTGTAATCAAGTATAGCCTACTGCCTGTCCATGCACAATTTGATTTCATCGTGAAATAACGACACATCCTGACAGATACGGGGGATTTCCGTGGAAATAATATGGGAAATCTGTCACAAGGCAGGGAAATTGTGTAAGATTCAAAAAAAGATGTGGATAACTTTTTGCATGTGTGTTGCAGCTGTGCATAACTAATCGCGCTGCATATTTGCAAACTTCGTATACTGAGGCAGCCATACAAGGCTGACCGTCCCAATCGGGCCGTTTCTCTGCTTGGCAATAATCACTTCTGCAATATTTTTACGGTCGGTATCTTTGTTATAATAATCATCCCGGTAAAGAAACATCACGACATCCGCGTCCTGCTCAATCGCTCCTGATTCACGAAGGTCGGACAGCATCGGACGGTGGTCGGGCCTTTGTTCCACTGCACGGCTTAACTGCGACAATGCAATCACCGGCACATGCAGCTCCCTTGCAAGCGCTTTGAGCGAACGGGATATTTCCGATATTTCCTGCTGCCTCGAATCGGTTTTTCCATTTCCGGACATCAGCTGCAGGTAATCGATAATAACCAGCTGGATATTATGCTCAAGCTTATATTTCCGGCATTTGGAACGCAGTTCGTTAATCGATATCCCGGGGGTATCGTCAATAATCAGGTTCGAGCGGCCGATTGTCCCGGCTCCTTCTATGAGCTTTTCCCATTCGGTATCAGACAGGTTTCCATTGCGCAGCGCCTGTGCATCCACTCTGGATTCCAGGGAAAAAAGCCTGTTGACCAGCTGCTCCTTCGACATTTCCAGACTGAATATGGCAGTTGCCAGTTCACTGTGAAATGCCGTATACTGTGCTATATTTAATACAAACGCTGTTTTCCCCATGGAAGGGCGTGCAGCTACCAGAATCAGGTCGGAAGGCTGCAGGCCGGACATGCGGTAATCCAGGTCAATAAACCCGGTTGCAATGCCGGTTACGTTTCCCTGGATTCTGGAAGCCTTCTCAATCCGTTCCAGCGCATTGATGACAATCTGGCGGATAGGCACAAATTCCCCTCCGTCCTGGCTCTGGAGAATCTGAAATACGTTTTTCTCCGTATTTGCAAATATCGTCTCCAAATCCTCGTTTCCCGCATAGCATTCGTTCTGAATCGTTTCCGTGACCTTTATCAGCCTGCGCAGCATCGCCTTATCCTTTACAATATCCGCATAATAACGCACGTTTGCAGAGGTCGGCACTGCTGCCACAAGGTCATTGATATATTCCAGGCTGCTGATTTCAGGTGGCAGCTCTTTTTCTTTCAGCTTATTTTGCAGGGTAATAAAATCGACCGGCTTGTTTTCGTTAAACAGCTCTATCATGGATTCAAATAAAACTGCATACTGGTTATGGTAAAAATCTTCTGCCACAAGCGTTTCAGAAGCCGTAATAATCGCAGCCCGGTCCATCATCATGGAACCGATAACCGACTGCTCCGCTTCCAGGCTGTTTGGCATGGTTCTTTTGATAAGCGCTTCTTCCATAAAAATCAGCCTTCTGTAACATGTACTTTTAATTCAGCCATTACCTGCGGATGCAGCTTAACCGGAACCTCATAATAGCCAAGCGCCCGGATTGGCTCTGCCAGCTGCATTTTTTTCTTATCCAGCTCCAGATGCAGCTGTGACTTTACTGCTTCTGCGATTTCCTTCGTGGAAACAGAACCAAAGGTACGCCCGCCTTCACCCGACTTGATTTTAACTTCGACCTGTTTTTCTTTTAAATCCAGGGCCAGCTGTTTTGCTGCTGCCAGATTTTCTGCCGCATCCTTTTCGGCGCGCTGGTTGCGCAGCTTTAAATCGTTCAATGTCTGGTTCGTAGCTTCCACGCCGAGCTTTTTGCGGATAAGCATATTCCGAGCAAATGCATCGCTGACTTCTACGACTTCATTTTTCTTTCCTACGGATTTGACATCAGCCAGTAAAATTACTTTCATATTTCAACCTCTCCTTTTTCTATCATGTTATCTAAAATTTTCCGTATTTTCTGTTTTGCTTCTTCAATGCTGCATTCGGACAGCTGCGCGCCGGCAATATTCGCATGGCCGCCGCCGCCAAGGCGCTCCATAATAGACTGTACATTAATTTCATCGATAGAACGGGAGCTGATAAAAATCCTGTTCTGGTATTCCGTCATGACAAAAGATGCCTTGATTCCGATAATATTCAGCAGCTCATTGGCCGACTGCGCGCTGACAACGGTCGGGCTTTCGACCTTATCCGCCGGACAGACCGAAATTGCAAACGCCCCGTGATATACCTCTGCATTGCGCATGACCTCGGCCCTCGCCTTATAATCCGCCATATCATTGCGCAGCATCTTGCGGACTCTTGTGACCTCGGCACCGCACCGCCTTAAATAAGCTGCTGCTTCAAAGGTACGCACGCCTGTTTTCTGCATAAAATTATTTGTATCGATTAATATTCCGGCATAAATCGCATCCGCTTCACATGCCGTCAGCTTGATATTTTCAGCAAAATACTGAAGCACTTCTGCAATCATTTCACAGGTAGAGGATGCATAAGGCTCAATATAAGACAGTATCGGATTTTCCACAACCTCGCTGCCCTGCCTGTGATGGTCAAATACGACAACCGATTTCGTCTTTTTTAAGATTTCAGGACAGTCCGTATAAGTCGGGCGGTTGGTGTCCACGACCATAACCAGCGTATTATGATTGGTCAGCTCGACTGCCGTTTCCCCATTGATAAACATATCCGGCGGATAGCCGTTTGCTTCGTTAAAGCACTCTTTAATCGGCCGCAGCGAGGTCGTAACCTCATTGAGGACTATCTGCACCTTTTTATCGAGCACGCGTCCGGCACAGTATACGCCGACTGCTGCCCCGAACGAATCTACATCCGCGATATGATGGCCCATGACAATGACATGGGTGCGGCTTTCAATAATTTCACGCAGCGCATGGGCTTTTACCCGCGCTTTCACGCGGGTCATTTTATCTACCTGCTTGGAGCTTCCGCCAAAATAAGTAATGCGTTCCCCTTCCTTTACGACAACCTGGTCGCCGCCGCGTCCTAACGCCATTCCGATTGCCATGCGGGCGTATTCATAATTCTGGTTATAAGTATCGCCTGTGCTGCCGATTCCCATGCTGAGCGTGACAGACATTTCATTTCCGACCTTCACGGTCTTTACTTCTTCCAGAAGGCTGTACTTGTCTTCTTCCATTTTTGCAAGATAAAAATACCGGAATACGACAAAATACTTGTCTTTCTCCATTTTGCGCACAAGCCCGTCCATGCCTGAGAAATATTTATTTACCTTGCGGTCAATCAGTGCAATCAAAAGCGACTGCTTGACATCTTCAATGCTGTTTAACACTTCCTCATAATTATCAATGTAAATCAGGGCCGTTACCATCTTCTGGTCGTCATTTTCCCGGATATACTGATTCAGCTGCGTCTCGTCATACAAATAAAGCGCTGTCATGTATTCATCGCTGCCCTGTACCGACACCATGTCATTTTCCGGCGTAATGCTCGCAAACTCAATCCGCTTTAACTGTGCCCGGTATTCCCGCCCGTCCCAGGCAATGTGCAGCTGGGATTCTGTCTTGTTTTTCTGCAGGATTTCTTTTGTAATATGTGAAAATACCGATGTAATGGACTTATGGTATTCCTTGTCCTTTCCCGTCAGCTCCGTGAATTTCTCATTGACCCACAAAAGCTTCCCATTGTAATCAATCAGCGCATACGCAACATCAAATTCATTCAGCAGCTTCCGCTGGACAGTGCCATACTGCGTGGCAAAATTAATCAGTTCATTAACAAAAAACGGTTTATTTTTCTGATAATTTACAGTGACTGCGGCAAAATAAATAACTACAAATGCAGATACGGCAAGTCCGGCTTCTATCTGATAAAAGTATAACGGAATATTCATGCATACAAGCAAGATGGTAAGTACGATTGGGCTGTACATATAATTACGCAGGCGCCCTTTGAATTTTATACTTCGTTTCATTTTTGCTTTCTTCTACCTTTCCACAAAAGATAGTATTCATTATATCATGATAAAGCATGAAATGAAAGAGTTTTGATTAATTTCCTGAAAGGAAAGGAAATACAGGCGTTACTGTTCAAACAGGACTTTGCAGGGTCTGCCCAGGGGCATTCACTGCAAAGTCCATAAGAACGTGATTCAGGAGTGAGCAAATCCCATTCGCGAAGCGAATTTAAAATGCATTTGCGAAGATTACTGGTCACGGAGTGAACAGTAATATCCCCCGTTACTGTTCAAACAGGACTTTGCAGGGTCTGCCCAGGGGCATTCACTGCAAAGTCCATAAGAACGTGATTCAGGAGTGAGCAAATCCCATTCGCGAAGCGAATTTAAAATGCATTTGCGAAGATTACTGGTCACGGAGTGAACAGTAATATCCCCCGTTACTGTTCAAACAGGACTTTGCAGGGTCTGCCCAGGGGCATTCACTGCAAAG